>DATNFS010000029.1:0-2640 GCA_035606275.1 Rudaea sp. | reverse complement strand
CAGGGCGGCGCACGAGCTTGATGGGCGCCGTTGGATGCGTCTTCTGATCTCAGTATTCGAGGTTCGGGTCAAGCAATAGGTGGAGCCCGTGTGCGGCGCGAAGTGACCGCCACGAGTCAAACGCAGCGCCGCGCATGGGCGAGCCGGAGGGTGCGTTGTTCATTTTTTCGCTCCTGTCGCCGGTTTCGTGACCGTCGTATCCGCCGCGCTCGGCCCCGGCGCTGTGGTATCCGACTTGGCCGTCTTGGGATCGCGCATCGATGGCCCATCGAGCGCAAGACGATGGGCGTTATGCACGAGGCGGTCAAGGATAGCGTCGGCGAAGGTCGGATCGCCGATGACCTCGTGCCAGGCATCGACCGGCAACTGGCTGGTGATCAGCGTCGAGCCGGCGTCATAACGATCCTCGACGATCTCCATGAGGTCGCGCCGCTGGTTGGCCGAGAGCCGGTCTGGGCCCCAGTCATCAAGGATCAGCAGATCGGCCTTGGTAAGCGTGCGGAACAGACGCGCGAAGCGGCCGTCTCCGTGTGCCAGTTCGAGATCGGCAAAGAGGCGCGGCACGCGGGCGTAATACACCGTATAGCCATCACGGCAGGCTTTTTGCGCCAGCGCGCAACTGAGCCACGACTTGCCGACGCCGCACGGTCCCGTGATCAGCAGATTACGATGCTCGGCAATCCAGCGGCCGGTGCCCAGTTGCTGGAACAGCGCCTTGTCGAGCCGTCGGGCGGCACGATAGTCCACGTCCTCGATCGACGCCTGGCCGTGGCGCAGCTTCGCATTGCGCAGCCGGCTTTTGAACCGCTGAGTGCCGCGATGCGCCGTCTCGCGATCGAGCAGCAGCGCGAGCCATTCGGCAGGCGCGAGATCCCGGGCAGCGTCCTGCGACTGCAGTTCGACAAAGGCCTCGGCCATGCCGTCGAGCCTCAGGGCTCGCAGCTGGTCGATGGTTGGATGGGTCAGCATTGCGTGTTTTCTCCTTAGTTGAAGTAGCGGGGGCCACGGATGTTCGCGTGCACGATCGCCGGCCCGTCCGTGGCGGAGGCAGGCCTTCGGCGATCGAGGTTGGTCTTCAGGATCGAGGTAACCGAGGTGTAGGAGCGCGCGCCGATCTCGAGCGCGCGGCCGCAGGCGGCTTCCAGTCGCTGATGCCCGAAGCTGTTGGCGTGCCTAAGGATGCCGATCGTGGCGCGGAAGCCCTGCTCTGGATGCGTCTTCTCGCGCAGAATGATCTCGATCAGCGCTGATGTCTTCGGCCCGATCTCATTCGCTCGGCCCTGGATGCGTTGCGGCGTCCAGTCAGCATAGCGTCGGTGGCTCGACGGCATGTGCTCGCGCACGGTCGTGTGCTTGCGGTTCGATGACGAACGCACGTGGACCGCGACGCGGTTGCCGCGATGGAACAGCTCTACCGTGCGCGCCGTGATCCGCGCCCATAGCGCCTCGCGCAGCAACACGTGCGGCACCGAGTAGTAATGCTTCTCGACCTCGACGTGATAGTCGAGGCCGACCTTGCACTGCTTCCACTCGGCGTAGACGTAGGGCGTAGTCGGTAATGGTTTCAATGCCGGCCGGTCCAGCGCGTCAAAGAGCGCGCGGCGGCTCGCTCCGAGATGCCGGGAGGCGCGGTCGTTCAGCGCCTTGACACAATCACCGATCGCCACGTTCAATTCGACGAGTGAGAAGAACCTGGTGTTGCGAAGCTTGGCGATAATCCAGCGCGTCGCGACCTGCACGGCGACCTCGACCTTCGCCTTGTCGCGCGGTTTTCTCGGCCGCGCCGGCACGATGGCCGTGTCGTAGTGCACCGCCATTTCGGCATAGGCACGATTGACGCCCGGCTCGTAGAAGCAGGCTTTGGTGATGCCGGACCTCAGATTGTCGGAAACGACCATCGCCGGCGCACCGCCGTAAAAGCCAAATGCGCGTGTGTGCGAGCCGATCCAGTCGGGCAGAGTCTGCGTGAACGTTGCTTCAGCGTAGGTCAAGCTCGATGCGCCGAGGGCGGCGACGAACAGCTGGCAGGCATGCACCTCACCGGTCGCAGCATCGACGATGTCGATCGTCGTGCCGGCGTAATCGACGAACAGCTTCTCGCCGGCCACATGCGCCTGCCGCATCGTCGGCGATAACCGGCCTTCCCAGGCCCGATAGAGTTCGCAGAACCAGCTGCGGCCGTAACCGTCCGGATGTGACGCGCGATATTCCTCCCAGACCAGTTGCAGCGTCACGCCCTTGCGGCGCAACTCGCGGTGGATCGCCGGCCAATCCGGCAGCGACCGCCAATCCTTGGCCGTGGGCGTCGGGACCGGATAAAGGCGGCTCTCCAGGGCGTCGTCGTCAAGATGGTCCGGCAGCGGCCAACCAACGCCGGCTTCGCGTGCCCGGCGCAGGCACGCTCCGGCGGCGGTCGGGCCAATCCCCAGACTGGCGGCGATCTGGCGCTTGGACAGGCCGGCGGCCGACAGCCGCAGCACGTCGCGGATCTTGCGCATGGGTAATCTCTGTTGGGCCATCCCCACTCCTCTCGAAAAAGGAGCGAAGTCCGGCTGATTCGCGGATCACCCAACGGCGTTCATCACGCCCGTCCACAGCCCTGTTGCCCTGGTCGCCATCGACCGGAACAGGTGGTCGTCA
>DATNFS010000028.1:0-17383 GCA_035606275.1 Rudaea sp. | reverse complement strand
CGTCTCCACGAGCACCTCGGGACTGGCGACCGCGCTGTCGAGTTCCAGCAGGCCCTGCGCGACCGTGGTCTTGCCGGTGTAGCCATTATTGCCGGTCAACTGCAGGAATCCGGTCCCGACCTTGGTCAGCGCGCCGCCGCTGCCGCCATTGAAGCCGCCGTCGAGGATGCTGCCGTCGATCGTCTGCGTATAGTTCAGTGCACCGATCGACAGCGTCTGGCTGCCGAGCAGCAGTTGCGTGGCGGCGCCGCCGGCCACGGCGCCGAGCGACGCCGGCCCCGTCATGTACGAAAAGTCGATCGTTCCGCCGTTGAAGACCTCGGCGCCGGCGCCGCTCGACAAATTGGTGAAGTAGATCGTCGCGCCGGCATGGTTGGTGATCTGCGCGCTGCCGGCGGAACTGTAGTCGCCGAAATCGACTTCCTGGTTGTTGGTGATCAGGCTGTTGGCCGCGTCGCCGTCGGTTTCGAACCATAGCGTGCCGGGCCCTGTCGTGAAGGTGTTCTGCGTCGTCGTCGACAGATTCAGGATGCCGTGGCGTAGCTGCAGGAACGCATTCAGCTGGAAACTGTAGGGCGGCCCGTAGCCGAACGAAATCGCGCCGAGCTCCACGCTGGCCGACACCGTCACCGAGGTGCGCGCCGATGCGTCGAACTCGGCGACGTCTTCCGGATTGCCGCCCTGCGCAGCCGATCCACCGGGCACGCCGTTCGGATTCCAGTTCGTGGCCGTGTTCCAGTCGCCGGACGTGGCGCCGGTCCATACATAGGTCTGCTGCGCGTGCAACCACGAAGCGGCGAGCAGCAGGCAACCGGCCGCGAGCATGACCCTGGTCTTCGGCAACGCTGACATCGTATCCACCTCGAATCCCGGCGATTGCCGGTGGCTTCGAGGGTTACGTCATTCGGAACGTGCAGCTGACATCCGATTTCGCATCGCCGCGAAGCTCCCTCTTCCTCAATGGCTTCGTCGTTGTGGTGCCGTCGTCGCCGAACACCGCGGCATTTGGCATCGCAAATTCCCCTCTCCCCGTTCCCGGCACGGGGGGAGACTCGCGCGCGGGTCAGACGTCGAGGTCGACGCAGTTCAGGTAGACGTGCTGCATCCTGACGCCCTGCTGCGTCGTCGCGAACGACTCGACCGCGCAGGTGCCGGCGATGGTCTGGACCGAGCGTCCGATGTAGGCCACCAGTTGCCAGCGGTTGCCGGACGTGGGCAGGTTGGCAGGATCGACGTCGGGCCGCGGCGAATAACCCGGCGTTTCCAGATTCGTCAGGTCGATGCCGATGCGGCCGCCGCCGTCGGCTACTTCGAAGTAGCGCAGTGGTCCGGCGAAACCGAAGGTCTGGCCGGCGTAGGTGATGATCACGTCGGCATACACGTCGGCCGGCTTGGCCGCGTCCGCCGCCTTCATCGTCGCCAGCGCCATGGCGGCAGCAAAGAAGAATCGAACGTATACGGCTTTCATGGCAGCTCCCGTGGGTGAGCGGACTCCTGTCGTTTTTCGCTGTCCCTCATCTGGTCAATTCAGCTTTCCCGGCACGCGATTACCGGCGTCGGCGCGAAGCGCCGGCGCGCCGGCGCCCGATGGCGGGATCGTGCGGCCGCCAGCCACAGTCGTGGAAGCATGGCGTCGGCGATGCGCGTGCCGCCGCCTCGCCGAAACCCCTACAATTGCCGATTCGCTCTCCGCGGGCATTTTCATGGCGCTCAACTCGACCACCTACAAAGCCGAGCTTGCGATCAGCGACATGGATCGCCACTACTACGCGACCCACGCGCTGACCGTCGCCCGGCATCCGTCCGAGACCGAGGAGCGCCTGATGGTGCGCCTGCTCGCGTTCGCGCTGTTCGCCGACGAGCGCCTGGCGTTCGGCAAGGGCATCAGCAGCGACGACGAACCGGACCTGTGGCGCAAGGACCTGACCGGCGAGATCATCGAATGGATCGAGCTGGGTCAGCCGGACGAATCGCGCATCCGCAAGGCCTGCGGCCGCTCGCGGCAGGTGATCGTGATCACCTACAGCGGACGCGGCGCCGAAATCTGGTGGGAGAAGAACAAGGCGGCGCTCGCGCGTGCGAAAAATCTCACGGTGATCGACATACCGGCACCGGCGGTCGCCGGGCTCGCCGCGCTGGCCAACCGCACGATGCGGCTGCAATGCATGATCCAGGATCGGCAGGTGCAGGTGTTCGGCGTCGACGTCGCCGTCACGATCGACCCGGCCGTGCGCATGGCGCCGGCGCAGCCGGGCCGGTGAACAGGTGGCCGACGCGTTCGACGCATTGATCGTCGGCGGCGGCGCCGCCGGACTCATGTGCGCGATCGCAGCCGGCCGGCGCGGCCGGCGCGTATTGGTGATCGAGCACGCCAACCGGGTCGGCAAGAAGATCCTGATGTCCGGCGGCGGACGCTGCAACTTCACCAACACCGGCACCACGCCGGCGAATTTTCTCTCCGCCAATCCGCACTTCTGCAAGTCGGCTCTGGCGCGCTATACGCCGGCCGATTTCATCGCGCTGGTCGACACGCATCGCATCGCCTGGCATGAAAAGGAACTCGGCCAGCTGTTCTGCGACGATTCGTCGAAGCAGATCGTGCGCATGCTGCTCGACGAATGCGCCGCAGCCGGCGTGCGCATCGAAACGGGCTGCGCGGTGACACAGGTGCGCCGCGACGACGCGATGTTCCGTCTCGAAACGCCGCTCGGCGCATTCAGTGCGCCGTCGCTGGTCGTCGCCAGCGGCGGCTTGTCGATCCCGAGCATGGGAGCCAGCGGCTTCGGTTACGACCTTGCGCGCCAGTTCGGCCACCACGTGCTGCCGACGCGTGCCGGCCTCGTACCGCTGACGCTCAGCGGCAAGCATCAGGAACGCCTTGCCGACCTCGCCGGCGTCGCGCTGCCGGTCGAGGCGCGCTGCAACGGGACAAGTTTCAGCAACTTCATGCTGATCACGCATCGCGGCATCAGCGGGCCGGCGATCCTGCAGATTTCCTCGTACTGGAATCCCGGCGACGACCTCACCCTGGATCTGCTCCCCGGCCTCGATGCGCTCGAGTGGTTGCTTGCGCAGAAGTCCGAACGCGCCGACGCGGAACTGAAGACCGTGCTGGGCGAGCGAATGCCCAAGCGTCTTGCGCAGCGCCTGTGCGAGCACTGGCTGCAAGGCAGGCCGATGCGCCAGTATCGCGATGGCGAGTTGCGCGAGATCGCCGCGCAGCTGAGCGGCTGGCCGCTGCTCGCCAGCGGCACCGAAGGCTACCGCACCGCCGAAGTCACGCTCGGCGGCGTCGACACCGACGAGCTTTCTTCGAGCACGATGCAATCCAGACGCATCCCGGGCCTGTACTTCATCGGCGAAGTCGTCGACGTGACCGGCTGGCTCGGCGGCTACAACTTCCAGTGGGCCTGGGCATCGGGACACGCCTGCGGCACGGCGCTCTGAACGCGCGGCAAGCGGCACGCCGCCTTTGAAAAATAGCAAGCGCGAGGATGGCGTTTGCGCACGCCTCGATCCGTGACGCCACATCGTCGTGCGCGGTTTGAGACAAATTGAAGGAACCCTGCCATTGCATCGAGCAATGCCACTCACGCGAGAATACAATTCGCGCATGTCCGATACCCTGTTCAATCGCGTCCTCAACATCAGCGCCTTCGACGGCGATTCGCGCGCGGCGTTGCGTGCGATGCACGCGCACTTCGCGCCGGATCTGCCGGACTGTTCGCTGGCTTTGCTGCTGGTGCGCGGCCAGGCCGAGTGGCGCTGCCGCCTCGCCGGCCTGATCGGGCCGGACGGCACCGAGCACGTGGCGAACCTCGATCCGAACGGCGACAGCGGCACGCTGCCGCTGTTCGACGACGACATCGCGGCGCGCATCGTGGCGACCCATGCGCCGCATGTGCTCACGATCGAGCCGGCCAGGCGCGATGTGCCACTGGCGCAGGCATTGTTCAGCCCGGCGTCGGTGATGGCAATTCCGCTCGCCAACAACGGGCAGCTGACGCACTGGCTCGCCTTCGCCAGCAGCCTGCCGCACCGTTTCGACACGGTGCGCCTGGATCACGTGCTGCTGCACGTCAACCTTGCCGCGAGCCTGATCATCCGACCGATCGTGCTGCGTTCGCTGACGCGCGAGAGCAAGCGCCAGCGCCACCAGATCGAAGGCCTGGCCGATATCCAGAAATCGCTGCTGCCGGACAGCCCGAAGATTCGCGGCCTGGACTACGCGATCCACTGGCAACCGGCGGAGACGGCCGCGGGCGACTACTACGAAATGAGCAATCTGACCGAATTCGCGCCGCCGGATTTCCAGCCGACCGGCGACGACGTGTGGGGCGTGATCGTCGGCGACGTCTCCGGCCACGGCGCCGCCGCGGCGATGGAAGCCGTGCAGTTCGACGCGATCATGCGCACCTACAAGGGCGGCGACGGGCCGCCGCCCGCGGCGGCGATCAGTTATGCGAACCGCTATTTCTTCTCGCGCCGCAGCCGCGGCCACTTCATGACCGTGTTCGCGATGCTGTACCGGCCCGACACGCACGTCCTGAGTTATCTGAGCGCCGGACACCCGCCGATCCTGCATCGGCGCGGTAGCCAGGTGAACCTGCTCGGCGAAGGCGACCAGATTCCGCTCGGCGTGCTGCGCGACCACGAGTACCGCAACAACGACATCGTCCTGGAAGCGGGCGACCAGCTGCTGCTCTACACCGACGGGCTCACCGAGGCGCGCGACCGCCACGAGCGCATGTTCGGCATCGACCGCCTGCGCGACCTGTTCTCCCACCCCGGCGACACGCCGGGCGCCGTACGCGATCGCATCGTTTCCGCCCTGCACGAGTACCAGGGCGGCCCGATCGGCGTCGACGACCAGACCCTGATCGTGCTCGCCATCGAGCACTGAATCGCTCGCGGTTTGAACCCTGCCGAGGTCAGGCGGAACTAATCCCCCGAATGCGAGTTTGCACCTGCCTGCGCTTCGGCCTGGCGGGGATGGGCTCGCGTGACGGTGAACGGGTCATCCATCAGGGTCGGCACAGCACCATCGGATCCAGCCGCAATCTGCGCCATGCATGGCCGCCTGCGGTGCCTGCGTGGTCGCCAAACGAGAGAGAAGTCATGAATTTTCGACAATTGTTTCGCGGTTTCGTCGCCATTTCCTGTTTCGCCTTCGTGGCACCTGCGCTCGCGACCAGCGCGGCCGTTACCGTCGGTACCGGAGGCAACGGCATGGGATTTTCCCCATCGACCGTCACGATCAACAAGGGCGAAACGGTGACCTTCACCTACGCCGGCAACGGCATCGCCGGGGCACACAACGTGCATGCCGACGACAACTCGTTCCGCTGCGCCAAGGGCTGCGACGGCGACGGCCAGGGCGGCAACGGCAATCTGAGCAGCGCCGCCTGGACCGCGACCGTCACCTTCAACACGGCCGGCAACTTCCGTTACTACTGCGAGAATCATGGCGGCCCGGGCGGCCAGGGCATGTCCGGCACGGTCATCGTCAACGACGTCGCGCCGCCGCCGCCGAGCCAGAACATCAACGGCGGCATCAGCGGCAACTGGTTCAACCCGACCGCGAACCAGGGCGGCCACGGCTTCCAGATCGAGATCCTGCCGAACAACGGCATCCTCGCCATCTGGTTCGTCTTCAACCCGGCAGGCACGGCGCAGAACTGGATCTACACGCAGGGCAGCTACGATCCGACCAAGAGCACGGTCACGCTTCCCGCCTTCCTCGAACAGGGCGGCGCGTTCCCGCCGAATTTCGATGCGACGAAGCTGACGGCTCCGTCGTGGGGCAACCTGACGCTCAGCTTCAGCGACTGCAACAACGGCACGGCGGCCTGGCAGTCGAATGCGACGTCGCTGGCAGCCGGCTATGGCGACGTCACGTTCCCGATCAAGCGCCTGACCACCATCGACGGCACGACTTGTCCTTGAGCCCGCGTTTCACACAGGCCTCTGCTGCCTGTCACGCTGCTGCGTCTCCCCCGCGCGGCAGCGTGGTTTTGACTTCGCCCAACGACGCAACGTACCGGAGCACGATCGACCATGCATCGAACGCTGATTCTTGCCGTACTGCTCGCCTTCGCGGGCGTCGCGACCGCTGCGTCGCACCTGATCGCAATCGGCGCGCCGGCGCCGGCCTTCGACCTGCCGGTGTTCGGCTCCAAGCACGGCCACATGGCGCTGGCCGACTTGCGTGGCAAGGTCGTGCTGCTGGATTTCTGGGCCTCGTGGTGCGGGCCCTGCCGCCAGTCGTTTCCGTTGTACGAGAAGCTGCGCGCCGAAATGCCGGCGCGGGATTTCACGCTGCTGGCGATCAACCTTGACGAGATGGCCGACGGTCCGACCGCCTTTCTCGAGGAACACCCCGTGAAGTACACCTCGCTCGCCGATCCGGCCGGCGAAGTCGCCCGCCAGTTCGGCCTGATCGGCATGCCCTCGTCCTTCGTGATCGACCGCGACGGCGTCGTGCGCGCGCGCCATACCGGGTTCAAGCCGCAGGACATCGACGCGCTGCGCAACGAGATTCACGACCTGATCGGAGCCGACGCCAATGGCAGGTAGAACCACGCGCCGGATCGCGTTCGCGGCATTGGCGTTCACCCTGCTCGCCGGTTGCGCCACGACGCCGGTGCAGCCGTGGGAGCGCGGCAGGCTGGCCCGCTGGGACATGCGCTGGGATCCGGATCCGCTGCAGGCGGCGATGGCCGACCACACGCACTTCAGCAAGGAAGGCAGCAACGGCCACATCGGCGCCGCCGGTGGCGGCTGCGGCTGCAACTGATGCGGGCGCCTACACGCTGGTCGCCGTCGCTGGCCGCGCTGATGAGCGCCGCCGCGACCCTGGTCCCCGAGGCGCACGCGCAGACGGCCAGCAGCGCGGAAAGCGATGCGCACGTCAGTTATCGCTTCAACGAATACGGCGAAGATTCGATCTCCGGCCCGTATTTCGGCGATGCGCAGCGCTACCGCGTGCTGTCGCAGCAGTTCCAGCTCGCCACCGGCGTCGGCAGCGACGCGGCACTGAACGTCAGCGCGACGCACGAGGTGATGAGCGGCTCGTCGCCCTGGTACGTGGCGCCCTCGCCGAACGGCACGCCGATCCAGGTCATGAGCGGCGCCACGATCCGCGACCATCGCAGTGAATTGCGCGCATCCTGGACGCAAGGCACCGGCAGCAGCGGCGGCACGACCTACAGCGCATCGTATTCGGCCGAGCGCGACTATCACGCAACCGCGCTCGGCATCGAGCACAGCATGCCGTTGAGCGCCGCGCTGACGCTCGGCTTCGGCGGCAGCTTCTCGCACGACCTGATCAGCCCTTTCGCTGCGCAGCAGTTCAACCGCGTGCAGCACGGCGAGAAGAACACCGCCTCGCTGTTCGGCAGCCTGGCCTGGGTCATCGACCGCTCGTCGGTGCTGCAAAGCGGCATCCAGCTCAACAACGAGCATGGCTACCTGTCCGATCCCTACAAGCTGGTCAGTCTGGGCGACGAGGTGGTCGCGGACCGGCGTCCCGGCGCGCGCACCGAAATGGCGTGGCTCGTACGCTACCGGCGCGCGTTCGCAGCGCCCGACGCCGCGCTGCACCTGGACTACCGCTATGCGCAGGACAGCTGGGGCGTCGTCTCGCACACCGTCGAAGCGGGCTGGTACCAGACGCTGCCTTCGCGCTGGGAACTGGTGCCGGGACTGCGTTACTACAGCCAGCAGCAGGCCCGCTTCTACGCGCCATTCTTCGTCGACCCGGCGGCGCACGATTTCTATTCGAGCGACTACCGCCTCGGCACGTTCGGCGCGATCTCGGCCAGCCTCAGCCTGCGCAAGCGTGTCGGTGTGTGGGAATTCAGCGGCGGCCTCGAGCGCTACCACGCAAGAACCGACTACGCCATCGGCGGCAGCGATGCCGCGGTGCCGGGCGTCGTCAGCTACACTCGCGCCTTCATCGGCGTCGACTACCTGTTCTAGGAACCGGCGCGGCCCGCGACACCGGCGGCGCGCCTGATTCGCTCTCCCATCCACGCGAGGCAAGGCGTGACTTCCGCTCACGGACGCTTCGAACTGCATCGTTTCGCTTTCAACGCCATGGGCTGCCCGTGCGCGCTGCAGGTGGAGGCCGATGCCGTCGGCGCACAGCGCGCTGCCGCGGCGGTCAAGGCCGAGGTCGATCGCCTGGACCGCAAGTACTCGCATTATCGCGACGACAGCCTGGTGGCAATGATCGGGGCCAGCGCCGACGGGGGCGACAGCATCGTGCTCGACAACGAGAGCGCCGACCTGCTCGATTTTTCGGCGACGCTGCATGCGCAAAGCGGCGGCCGCTTCGATATCACGGCCGGCGCGCTGACGCGCCTGTGGGACTTGCAGCAGCAGCGCGTGCCAGACGGCGCCGTGCTGGCCGAGGCGCGCGCACGCTGCGGCTGGCAGCGCGTCGAATGGCAGCGGCCGCGGTTGCGGCTCGGCGTTGCCGGCATGCGCCTGGACCTCGGCGGCGTGGTCAAGGAATATGCCGCCGATCGCGCCGCGCGACTGTGCCGGGAGATCGGCGTCGACCACGGTGTGGTCGACCTGGGTGGTGACCTCGCCGTCGTCGGCGCACACGCCGACGGCTCGGCCTGGCTCGCCGGCATCAAGGCACCGCGCGATCCGGGCAACGCGATCGCGCAGATCGAGCTGCGCAGCGGCGGCCTGGCGACGAGCGGCGACTACGAACGCGTCGTGATCGTCGACGGCCGCCGCTATTCGCACATCATCGATCCGGTATCGGGCTACCCGGTCGAAAGCTTCGCGTCGATCAGCGTACTCGCCGACAGCTGTCTGGTGGCCGGCGCTGCATCGACGCTCGGCATGCTGCTCGGCGTCGACGCGGGCTTCCAATGGCTGCAGGGGCTCGGCCTGCCATTTCTGTGCATCGACGCCGACGGCCAGCTGAGCGGGACGCTGGCGCGCTGACTGCGGACACGCGCGATCGCCCGCTCATGTCCGCCGCCGGACCGGAGGATATTGACGTTCGGCCGGCGCCCGGGTGCCGGGATGCTTGCATTCCCGCGCGGCCGGGTGTAAATCCGCCCATTGCATGCAGGACGTTCGCGTGCCGGCGACACCGGCCGGTCTGGGCGATGCCTGCCGATCCCACATTTGCGCCCGCAGATCTCGATGAAACCCCAGCACTATCCATTTCTGATCAAGAATGCGGTCACGGCCGAGTTCATGGACCACGTGGCAAAAGTGACGTTCCAGAACGAAGCCCAGTTCAGGACCAACAAGACCGGCAACGTCGACGGCCGCAAGTTCCTCGTCATCGATTTCGTGACGCCCGACGGCGACCGGTTCCTGTACGACGTGAAACAGGACCTGGCTGCCCGCTACGACCTGGGCGAGTACGTGGTGCCGCCGGGCCTGAAGGACTTCATCAACGTCATCACCGAAGGCGGTTTCGTTCACGAGCATACCGATCCGGACATGCCGGGACGATGCCATGTGCGCATCAATGCCGTGGTCAGGCAGACTGCCGGCTGCCTGCCTCTGCTGGACGGCATTCCGATTGCCGTGGAATGTGGCGACGTGTGGCTGAATCTCGCCTCGCGCTGCAAGCACGCCACGACGCCGGTCGAAGGCCCCGGCTATCGCAGCGCGATCAGTTTCGGCTTCCAGATCGACGAAAACCGCGGGCGCGAGTTGTACCGGATCCACGAACAATGGCTGGCCGAGGTGCGCAGCCGATCCGCCGACGCGGCCGCCTCCGCGGCAAACGCAACGTGAGCAAGCGGCGCGCGCCACGCGCGGCCTTGACGGAATTTTCCGGTTGCATGAGCATCGGTGGCGGCATCGCGACCGGCGTGGAGGCATCGAACCATATGGCTGACAGTTCCCGGCAGCGCAGGACGGACGTGGCCCGCACTGTGTTCGTGACGGCGCTGCTGTGCAGCGTCGCCTGCATGGCCGTGCCGCGTGGCAATGCAATGGCGCAGGGATTCTACGCGAAGGACTATACCTCGCCTCGCGACAGCGCCGTGCCGGGCGAATACTTCTTCCACCTGGGTGTCGACGAGATCAAGCGCAACGACTATCGCTACGCCATCACGCTGTACAAGATCGCGGCAAGCTGGGCCTACAAGCCGGCCGAGTACAACCTCGGCGTGATCTTCGTGAAGGGAGAAGGCGGCGTGCCCGAGGACCGCGCGCAGGGACTGGCATGGCTGACCCTGGCCGCCGAGCGCGACGACAAGAACTACGTCGCGGCGCGGGACCGGGTTCGCGCGGCGCTTTCTCCCGACGACATCGCCAAGGCCGACGCCCTGGTTTCCGATCTGAGCGAGACCTACGGCGACAAGCGCGCACTGCCGCGCGCCAAGGCGCGTTGGCGCGACGTGCGCAACGCCGCTACCGGGTCTCATCTGGGATTTACCGGCAACGTGCAGGTCGGGTCGATGAACATCCCCTCCGGCAACAATCCTCTGAACGAAAAAGGCGGCAAGGGAAAGGCAAGCGCCGGCGCCAATGGCGCCTTGCGCTCCTCGGGAGCGATCCTGGGCGCCAACTACACGGACGGTTCCATCGCCTATCGCGAACTGCGCGCGACGGACAATCCGTATGACCCGAGATTCGACGTCGGCACGGTTACGGTAGGCCCGGTCGAGAAGGTCGAGAAAGAAGCCGGCAAGCAGCCGGACAAGGCCAAGCCGGAACCGCAGGACAACTAGCGCGAATGGCAAGCGCCGGAAGCAGGCAAGTAACGGTCGTCGCCGGCGTCGGCCCGGGAAATGGTGCGGCGCTTGCGCGGCGCTTCGCCGAAGCGGGCCATGCGGTGGCCATGCTGGCGCGAAATCGCGCGACGCTGGACGCGCTCGAGCAGGAAATCGGCGGCGCCCGCGGCTACGCATGCGACGTCGGCTCGCCGGCGTCCGTGCTGCAGGCGTTCGGCGCCATCCGCGCGGACCTGGGCGAAGTGGATGTACTTGTATACAACGCCGGTTCGGGCGTATTCGCCGACGTGTCGAGCATCACGCCGGAGCAGTTCGAGGCCACCTGGCGCGTCAACGCCTACGGCGCGTTGCTGTGCGCGCAACAGGTGATCCCGGCGATGAAGAGCGCGGCACGCGGCGCCATCGTTTTCATCGGCGCGACGGCATCGCGCCGCGGCGGGCCGCGCACAGCGGCCTTCGCGCCGGCCAAGGCCGCGCAACGAAGCCTGGCCGAATCGATGGCGCGGTCGCTGTGGCCGGCCGGAATCCATGTTTCCGTCATCATCGTCGATGGCGTCGTCGATCTTGAAAGAACGCGCAAGGCCATGCCGGACAAGCCCGACAGTTTCTTCGTCAAGCCGTCCGCCGTGGCGGAGACCGCCTACCAGCTCACATGCCAGGACCGCAGCGCCTGGAGTTTCGAAGTCGAAGCGCGGCCGTTCGGCGAGGTCTGGTAGCAGCAGCGGCGCTTGCGCGCGAGATCGTCGCATGCGACCGGCCGACAATTCCGGTGCGGCAACCGACGATTGTCGCACCGAGGCAACCGGTTGAACTCGTCGAAATCGCATTGCGCTTTCGCAAAAGCAGACCGGCGGGATACGCCGCCGGCTGCATCGCGCGAACTCGTGATGGCAGCCTGCGTGGGCAGGCGCCATGGCAGACGCGCGGCCGATCAGCCCGACTCGGCGAATGCCTTGAGCCTGCCGAGCGCGACGTCCCACTGCCGGCCGATCACTTCGAGCGTGCGCCGGGCTTCTTCGATCTGACCCGGCTCGATCTGCCAGCGGCGTTCGCGACCGACCTTCACGTCGCGCACGACGCCGGCATCGGCAAGCACCTGCAGGTGCTTGGTCACGCCCTGGCGGCTGATGTCGGTGTCCGCGGTCAGCTGCGCGATCGAGAATGCGCCGCCGACGCAGATCGCGGCCACGAGTCTCAGACGCGTCGGATCGCCGAGCGCCGCGAAGATACCGGCAAGCCTCTCGCTCGAGCGCACGATCGACGCGGGGCTGGAGTCGCGGCGGCCCGCGCCGATCGCCATGCCGCTATGCCGTGACATGGCGCGCGATGCAGCCCAGCTGCGTTTCCCAGCCGCGCGTGTTCATGCGGAATGCATCGAGGCGACGCTGCGGCGGTACCTTGTCGAAGCCGGTTTCCACCACGGTCAGCATCGTGCCATTGCCGGGCGCGTCCTCGAGCAGGAACGTGACGAGCGTCGGCTGCTCGTTGTCGTAGTCGACGGCCGGATCGACCGCGTACGGATGCCAGCGATACGAGAGCAGGTTCTTCGGTTCGATGCGCTCGATCACGACGTCGAACCAGACATGCTCGTAGCCGGCAAACGTGATCTGTCCGCGCGTACGCCGCCCGGCGGCGAACGTCTGGCCCTTCAGGTTCGCGCCGAACCAGGTGCCGAATTCCTCGGCGTTCGACAGCGCGCGCCAGACGCGGTCGCGCGGCGCGGCGATGACGACACTGCGTTCGATGCGGTCGGTGCCGGCGACGGTGTTCATGCCCGCTTCTCCTTCGGCGCTCATGCCGCCACCGCCGCAACCGGTACAAACGGTGTGCCGCGTCCGCTCTCGACCAGCTTTTGCAGGCTGTCGAGATAGTGGCGCCAGCCGCCGCTGCAAAGATCGTAGCACTGCAGCGCGGGCGCGAGCCCGATGTGCTCGAATTCCAGCAGCGTGCGCCCCTGCGCGTCCGGCAACAGTCGAAACACCACACGGGTGCCGACCCATTCGTCGCGACGGGCAAGATTGCCTGCGGCGATATGCGCCGCGGTGCAGGTCCACTGCACTTCGCGGCCCGGCTCGAGCCTGTCGATGCGCATGTCCTTCCAGGTGCGGCCGAAGCGGAAGTGATGGGTTGCGCCTGCATCGGTCGCGATATCGCTGTCCTGTGACCACCAGCCTCGCAGGCCCGCGGGCGTGGCAAGCGCGGCGTAGACGATGGCAGGGGGTGCCTCGAGAACGAGGCTCTTCTGGTAGTGCTTCATCGCGAGTCTCCGTTAAAGCAACCGAAAGGTTGCATATCGGCATTATCCACGGATCGCGGCAAAAAGCAACTGTTTGGTTGCATTAATCTCCGCCCGACCGTTCCCGAGGTCGTCTGCGGTCGGCAAGGTCTTGAAGTCCGGCGCGACGCCCCTTTTTTCGAGCCGGCCGTTTCTTCTAGGCTCCACGGAACCCGTCCTTGGCGTGCCGCAACCAGGCGAACCGCGCGACGCGGTCTTGCGCCGCAGCGGCTCCCAGCGCCTCGCCGGCGCTCGAACGCAAGGCGGTCGAATCGACGCGCAGGAAGGGATTGCTGGAGCGTTCCAGCGCGAGCGCGACCGGCAACGTCGGCTCGCCGTGCGCGCGCGCAGCGCGCACCTGGTCATGACGCTGGCGCAAGGCCGCGTTGTCCGGGTCGACGGTGAGCGCGAAGGCGCAGTTCGCCAGCGTGTATTCGTGTCCGCAGCACAGCAATGTTTCGTCTGGCAATGCGGCCAGCCGGTCGAGCGAGGCGAGCATCTGTGCCGCCGTGCCCTCGAACATGCGGCCGCAGCCGACACTGAACAGCGTGTCGCCGGCGAAAACGACGCCGGCACCGAAGAAGGCGATGTGGCTGAGCGTGTGTCCCGGGATTTCGATCACGGTGAAGCGCACGGCTGGCGCATCGAAGGCGACGCGCTCGCCGTCGCCCACGCGGCGCGTGGCGGTCGTGATGCGCGGATCGTGCGGCGCGACGACCGGCAGCGCGGGGTATTGCGCCAGTATGCCGGGCACGCCGCCGATGTGGTCAGGATGATGATGGGTCAGCAGGATTGCGGTTGGCGTCAGCCGTTCGCGCTCGAGCGCGGCAAGCACGGGCGTCGCGTCGCCGGGGTCGACGATCAGCGCATTGCCGGCCTCGTCGGCGAGCAGCCAGATGTAGTTGTCGGACAAGGCCGGAACCGGGAGCAGACGCATGAGGGGACCTGATCAGAGCATGGCGACGAGCCTAGCATTGCCCTGTCGGAAATCGAGCCCGCGGGGCTTGTAACCGCGCCCGACAAGCGGCATCGTTCAGGCATCGTTCAAACGCCTGTTCGAGTCCATGACCGACGCTCCTGCCGCGCATCCGCACTACCCGCATCTGCTCGCCCCGCTCGACCTGGGTTTCGTCACGTTGCCGACCCGGGTGCTGATGGGTTCGATGCACACGGGCCTGGAAGACCACGCACGCGACTACGACAAGCTCGCGGCATACTTCGCCGCCCGCGCGCGCGGCGGCGTCGGACTGATGGTCACCGGCGGCTTGTCGCCGAACATAGCAGGCTGGCTCAAACCGTTCGGCGGCCTGCTTTCGATGCCGTGGCACGTCGCGCGCCATCGCAAGGTCACGCGCGCCGTGCACGCGGACGGCGGCCGCATCTGCCTGCAGATCCTGCACGCGGGCCGTTACGGCTATCAGCCGTTTTCGGTTGCGCCGTCGAAGATCAAGTCGCCGGTCACGCCGTTCACGCCGCGCGCCTTGTCGACCGGCGGCGTCGAACGCACGATCCGCGATTTCGTCGGCTGCGCCAAGCTCGCGCAGGATGCCGGCTACGACGGTATCGAGATCATGGGCAGCGAAGGCTACCTGATCAACCAGTTCCTGACCGGGCGCACGAACCGCCGCAGCGATGCCTGGGGCGGCAGCGTCGAAAAGCGCCAGCGCTTTCCGATCGAGATCATGCGCCGCACGCGCACGGCGGTCGGGCCGGCCTTCATCATCATCTACCGCCTGTCGATGCTCGACCTGGTCGACGATGCGCAGAGCTGGGCCGAAATCGTGCAGCTGGCCAAGGCGATCGAGGCGGCCGGCGCGACCATCATCAACACCGGCATCGGCTGGCACGAGGCGCGCGTTCCGACCATCGTCACGAGCGTGCCGCGCGGCGCATTTGCCTGGGTCACGCGCAAGTTGAAAGGCGAGGTGCGCGTGCCGCTGATAACGACCAACCGCATCAACATGCCCGATGTCGCCGAAAAGATCCTTGCCGACGGCGATGCCGACATGGTGTCGATGGCGCGGCCGCTGCTGGCCGACGCCGACTGGGTGAGGAAGGCCGAAGCCGGACGCAGCGGGCGCATCAACACCTGCATCGCGTGCAATCAGGCCTGCCTGGATCACGTGTTCGAGAACAAACACGCCTCGTGCCTGCTCAACCCGAGCGCCTGCCACGAAACCGAATGGATCGTGACGAAATCGGCCACGCGCAGGAACATTGCCGTGGTCGGTGCCGGCCCGGCCGGCCTGGCCTGCGCGACCACGCTGGCCGAACGCGGCCACGCCGTCACGCTGTTCGATGCTGCCGGCGAGATCGGCGGCCAGTTCAACATGGCCAAGCGCATTCCGGGCAAGGAGGAGTTTCACGAATCGCTGCGCTACTTCCGTCATCGCATCGAGGACACCGGCGTCGCGCTGCGCCTGCAGACGCGTGCGACCGTCTCGTCGCTGCAGGCGTTCGATGCGGTCGTGCTCGCCACCGGCGTCATGCCGCGCACGCTGAAGATCCCCGGCGCCGATCATGCAAAGACGCTGAGCTATCTCGACGTCGTGCTGCATGGCAAACGGGTCGGCGCGCGCGTGGCGATCATCGGCGCCGGCGGCATCGGCTTCGACGTCGCCGAGTTCCTGACGCAAGGCGCGCCTTCGCCGACCACCGACGTGGCGCGCTGGTCGCACGAATGGGGTGTCGACCGGAGCTATGCGAATCGCGGCGGCCTGGCCAGGCCGGTGCCGGAGGCGTCGGAACGCGAAGTCTGGCTGCTGCAGCGCACGCCCGGCACGCCGGGCAAGCGCCTGAACAAGACGACGGGCTGGGTGCACCGCGCCGCGCTGAAGATGAAAAACGTGAAAATGCTCGGTGGCGTGAACTATGAGCGCATCGACGACGCCGGCCTGCACGTCACGATCGGCGGGACGCCACAAATTATCGACGTGGACAATATCGTTGTTTGCGCCGGCCAGGAACCCCGCCGCGATCTCTACGACGGACTCAAGGCGGCCAACGTCGACGTGCACCTGATCGGGGGCGCCGATGTTGCGGCCGAACTCGACGCCAAGCGCGCGATTGCGCAAGGCACAAGGCTCGCGCTGGCGCTGTAGACCGGCCTTCGCGGCGGCCATGGTGATTCTGGCGAAACACTCGTTGCGCTTTGCAGCATCGCAAATGCTGGCTTGCGGACGCAACCTGGCGTAAGGTTTCGGCGCGTGCCGCGTCCCTTGACGGCGAGCCACGCCGCGCGAGCAAAGGGGATTTGTTGCCGCGCGTCAACGCAAGCGCACAGTCTCTCTCATCCCATGTTTCTCTCTTGTGGAGGATTCCAATGCTCAAGCACGCATTAGCGGGAATGATCGCAGCCGTCGCACTGTCGTCCGCTCCTGGCATCAACGCTGCCGCGCCGCCGCCCCCGGCCGCGCCGGCAGAGCTTTCGCAACTCGACTTCTTCGCAGGCACCTGGCATTGCACCGGCAAGGCGTTCGCCAATCCGATGAGTGCGGAACATGCCACGACCGCGACCGTGCATGCCGACAAGGCAGTCGGCGGCCGCTGGCTGCATATCCGGTACGACGAGGACAAGACCGCGGCGAACACGACCCCGTACCACGTCGGCGTCTACATGGGTTATGACTCCGCCAAGAAGCAGTTCGTGGAAGGCTGCGTTGACGTGTTCGGCGGTTACTGCACGCAGAGCGGCAGTGGCTGGAACGGCGACACGATGACGTTCGAGGGCACCGCCAATGGCATGGGCGATCCCGGCGGGGTCCGCGACACGTTTACCAAGCGAGGCCCGGACGGACTGACGCATACGGGCGAGATGCAGGGTCCGGACAAGAAATGGAGCAAGACCGACGAGGAAAACTGCCACAGGCACAAATGACGCGTCGCCGCCGGGCGATCATTCGCCCGGCGACAGCGTCTGCAGCTTCATACGGCATCGGCGCCATGGGGCGCCGATGCCTTGGTCAAGGTGACTGGATATCAGTCGTCGTGACGATCCTTGTAGTGCTTGAGCACCCACTCGTGCTTTTCGTACGGGCGATCGACGTCCAGGTCGATCTGCACGCCGCCGGAAGTGACGTAGGTACGGTCAGCCTCGGGCAGCGTCACGCCCGATTCCCACTTGTCACCGCTGCGCCAGTAGTAGGTCTTCGTGTCCGGCGCGAAATAGATCTGGTGCTCCGGGTAGTACATGTAGTGATGCTTGGTCGTGGTCGTCGTCACCGTGGTTTCGGTTTCGGCATGGGCCACCATCGGGACGGCATAGGCGAAGCCGATCGCGAGAGCGATGGCGGTACCCAGTTTGCTGAATGCGCGCATTGATATCTCCTTTGTTGTAGTTTGGCTATGGAGCCGATAGACGGACTACAACTATCGGGCCAACTGCAAAACA
>DATNFS010000027.1:0-16607 GCA_035606275.1 Rudaea sp. | reverse complement strand
CCACACGTATGCGTCGGCCGGCACCTACAGCGTCAAGGAGACCGTGACCGACAACGGCGGACTGACCGGCAGCGTGACCAAGTCGGTTACCGTCAATACGACGGGCGGCAATGTGCTGACCAACGGCGTCGGCATCACGATCGCCGATGCGACCGTCAATCACCAGCAGAACTGGACGATGGCCGTTCCGGCCGGCGCGACGAACCTCGTGTTCACGCTGTCGGGCGGCACCGGTGATGCGGATCTGTATGTCAAGTTCGGTTCTGCACCGACGACGTCGAGCTACGACTGCCGTCCATACGTTGCAGGCAACAACGAGACCTGCACGATGAGCCCGGTCCAGGCCGGCACGTACTACGTGATGGTCAATACGTACGCGGCTTATTCCGGCGTCACGCTCAAGGGCAGCTACACGGCTCCGGGTTCGGGCGGCACGCCGACGGCGAACTTCACGTTCACGACGAGCGGCCTGACCGCCACGTTCACCGACACTTCGACCGATGCGGGCGGCACGATCGGTTCGCATTCGTGGACGTTCGGCGACGGCGGCACCTCGACCGCGACCAGCCCGAGCCACACCTACGCGGCTGCCGGCACGTACAGCGTCACCGAGACAGTGACCGACAGTGTCAACAGCACGACCAGCTCGAAGACCTCGTCCGTGACGGTCTCGACGGCGAGCTGCGGCGGCACGGTGTTGTGCAGCGGCGTTGCAGTTGCGCTGGCGTCGCAGGCAACCGGGACGGTTTCGCCGAACTACACCCTCGTGGTTCCCGCCGGCAAGACCAGCGTGGTCTTCACGATCTCCGGTGGCAGCGGCGATGCGGATTTGTACGTGAAGATCGGCAGCGCGCCGACGAGCTCGAGCTACAGCTGCCGGCCGTACCTGACCGGCAACAACGAGACCTGCACGTTCAATTCCCCGGTTGCAGGCACGTACTACGTCAACGTGCGCGCGTACGCCGCCTACTCGGGCGTCAGCCTGAAGGGCACCATCTCGCCGTAACCGGTCGACGGTCGGCAGCGGCATTGCCAGCGGTGCGCCATCTGCAATGGATGGCGCACCCGACCACCGCGACGCCACGGCCTGGGCAGGAGGCGCAGGCCGGTGGCGTGGATAAGGAGCACGGGCGCTGCGCAATGGCGCCCGTTGCGTGAGCACGATCCCGGAAGGATCCGTGTGCCCGATCTTCGTGATTCGCGCACGGGTCTTGAACGGATGCGGTTTGAACGGATGCGGCAATGGACTGTCGCCTCCTAGAGCGCGCGCGGCGGGGAGGCTGCGTGCGAGCGGAGGCTTCACCAGGTGGAGCGTGGCAATCGGGACGATTGCCCTACGGACGTTTCAGGGCCATGGATGGCCGCCTTGCCCTCGCAACAGGCAGGCGTGCCGGCGGCGCGAACGCCACCGGGCATACCGAGCGCTTCCGTCCATCGGAAGCTGCTGCCGCGTCGCGCAACTTTGCATACGATCGATGGTCTTTCGGCTAGAATGCGGGCCGCGCCGTGAATGCCGGCGCTTCGTAACCGATCCTGACCACCATACCATCCATGCTGCAACGTCTGGGCCCCGCCACGCGGTTGAGTCTTGCCATAGTCATGTTGAGCTGGCTGCTGCTGCAGACAGTCCTCACGCTGCTTGGCCACGAGCCCGGCATGCTCGATGCCGGCCGCGCCATCACCCAGTTGATGCTCATCATCACGCCGCTGTGCATCGGACTGATGCTGACGTTCTTTCCGGATGCCGACTTCCCGCCGCAGAAGCTCGAGACACTGTTGCTGGTCGCCGCATTCGGTTTCGCCACCGCCGTCGTGCTGCGCTGGGTCTTGGGCAATGCGCGGCCGGCTGGCGCCGTTCCCGCGCTCGCTGCACGGGCCTGAAACGGTCCGGCGGCGCGCAAGGCAGCACGCGGGTTTCATGGCTGGCGGCTGAGCCGCCGCTGGCTGGAGGGCGACGTTTGCTCAGCCCGAAGCCGCAACTTCCTCGAAACGATTGGCATCGACGTTCTTGCGCACGCGCGCCGGATCCCAGATGCGCCCGTTCATGGCGATGTAGACGCCATCGGGCAGTGTCTGCGCGGCGCCGACCGCGCAGCCGATGTTGAACACGGCGTCGGAATCCTGGAATCGCGCCGGATTGAGCGCGCCGGTCAGCACGATGACCTTGCCCTGCAGTCGTTGCAGCACACGCGCGGTGTCGACCATCGTGTCGGTGCCGTGCGTCACGAGCACGTGACGGTGCGGCTGGGCGGCGATCGTCCTGCGCACCAGTTCGCGGTCCTCGTCGGTCATGTGCAGGCTGTCCTTGCGCATCAGCGCAATGACATCGAACTCGAACGCGACGCCGAGCGCGGACAGTATCGCGCCGATGCGCGGCGCGCCGATCTGAAAAGTGGACTTGTCGTCAAAGTATACTTTGTCGATCGTGCCGCCGGTGGTGACGATGGTCAGGTGCTGGAGCATGTTCGTGCGTATCCGCGAAACCCGGACGTATCTTAGCAAGGGCTGACGTCGAGCGTGGCGTGCGCCGCGCGAGTGTGAGACAGCAATGTCGATCGGAGGGCTCGCCCGGGGATGTTTCACCGTCAAGCATTGACGACGCCGTATTGCCCTCGGCCCTCAGCCCGCGCTAGTAGTTGTCGCTCGCCAGTACCTGCGCGTCGGCCCGGCCATTGCCCTTGAGGTGCACGATGCCGTGCTCGGCGAAGCGGCGCGCGGCCGCGGTCGGCCGCGGGTCGTTTTCGGTACGCAGTGCCCACGCCGCGTGTCGCGCCAGCAGGCTCAGGCCCATCGTTCGCGCCAGGCTTACGGCGACGTCACGCGCGCCGGCCTCGAGCTGTTCGCGGCCGGCGGCGGTCGCCTGCTGCAGCCATTCGGCGATCCGCGTCATCGCGTCGCGGGCCGCGCGCAGGCATGCCTCGAGCTCGCCGGCCTGAACCTGCGACAGGATTGCCCGCTGCGCGCTCAGCAGCGGCTGCAAGCCGCCGGTCGAACGGAGAGCGCGCAGGAAGTCGAGCGCCTGCACGTTGCTGGTACCTTCCCAGATCGACCAGACCTGGGCATCGCGCAGCAATTGCGGAATGCCGGTTTCCTCGAGATAGCCGGCGCCGCCGAAGCACTCGCAAGCCTCCGACGCAATCGTCACGGCGAGCTTGCCGGTCCACAGCTTCAGCAGCGGCGTCACCAGGCGCAACACATGCTGCTGTGTCTCGTCGGCCTGACCGGCTTGTGCACGGCCGAGCAGTTCGGTCACGAAGAACGTCAGATGGAAGGCCGCCTCGAACTCGGCCTGCATCCCGGCCAGCGTGTCCTGGTGCAGCGGCAGTTCGGCCAGCGGCCTGTCGAAGACAATGCGGCGGTCGGCGTAGTCGCGAGCCAGCGCGATCGAGCGGCGCATCGTCGCCAGCGCGCCGACTGCGTTCCAGGTGCGCGTGATGTTCAGCATCGGCGCGATCGCGCGCACGCCGTGGCGCGCTTCGCCGACCAGTTCGGCCGGCGCGCCGTGCAGGTGAATTTCGGCGGTCGGCAGTTCGCGCGTGCCGAGCTTGGATTTCAGGCGGTCCAGTTCGACGTGGCGCCAGCGCCCGTCGGCCCGGCGCGGCTCGAGGTAGAACAGGGCGAGGTTGTCGGCGCCGGGCGCGGATTCGTGCGGGCGCGCCAGCACGAGCGCGGCCTGTGCATTGATCGCCGAGGTGAACCATTTGCGGCCGTACAGGCGCCAGCGGCCGTTTTCCTCGCGCGCCACGGTCTCGCTGGCCGAGATGTCGGATCCGCCGGACGTCTCGGTCATCCACTGGCCGCAGATCCAGTGTTCGGCCGGGTCGCGGCTGAGGAAGTGCGGCAGTGCGCGGTCGAGCAGGCGCTGGTTGCCGGCGGCCTTCAGGGCCATCGCGGCGCCGTCGGTCATGGCCAGAGGACAGGTGTAGAACTCGCTGGCACAATGGAACAAGTATACCATTGCAAATTGGTGCACGCGCGCCGCAGCGCCATGGGCGGGCTCGTAGCCGGCGCCGACCAGGCCGTAGCGCGCCGCAATCGGCGCTGCCGCCAGCCATGCCGGCGTCAGTTCGAGTCGGTCGACACGTTCGCCCCACGGGCTCCACTGCGTCAGGCGCGGTTCGCCGGCTTCGCGGTTGCGTGCTGCGGTCCAGGCATGTGCAGCGAACTCGCCCAGGTCGGTCAGGTCGGGCTCGATCGCCGCAAGCGCCGCGGCGGGCAGCACGCGGCGCAGGTAGGAGCGCAGTACCCGGTCGTCGAGGTACTGGTTGCTCAAGACCGGCGACGCCTGCACAAAAGCCATTGGATTCCTGCGGCAAAAGCGGCGAAAAATCTACGCGGGTGAGGAAGGGCCGGCAACGCGGCTCGCCACAGTATCGCCTTGATTGCGCGCGCAGCGTGAGCGAATCGGCAACACGACTATTCCGCCGCGCGGCGGTAGCCGCGCGCATCCCAATAGGAGGCGCCGATGACAGCCACACCGAGCACTACTTCCGTGGCAGACAGCAAGCGTACCCCTGCCGCGGCCCATAGTCCGGCGACACCGTGGCAGAAATAGAACAGGCTGACGATGCCGCTGATCAGCACGCCGCGGCGCAGGTCGTGCAGGCAGGTCCACAGACCCGGCAACAGCGGCAGCGCGGCGATTGCCAGCGCCGCCCGGGAGTCGGGGCGAAGCCAGCCGTGCCAAAGCAACTGCAGTGCGAGTTGCGCCAGGGCGGCCGTTGCGCCGGCGCGCAATGCGATCGACGGCGTCATCGCGCCAGCCGCGCCGTGATCTGCGCGACACGCCGGCCGAGAGTGCGTGCCAGCGTGCGCTCGTCATCCGTCAGCAGCCGGTCGCCGTCGACTCCGGCGACGTGGCTCGCGCCATACGGCGTACCGCCGCTGATCGTCGAATTGATCGCCGATTCCGTGAACGGCAGTCCGAGCAGCAGCATGCCGTGGTGCAGCAGCGGCAGCATCATCGAGATCAGTGTCGATTCCTGCCCGCCATGCATCGTCGACGTGGACGTGAACACGGCGGCCGGCTTGCCGACCAGCGTGCCGGATACCCATTCCGCGCCGGTCGTGTCGAGAAAATGCTTGAGCGGCGCGGCCATGTTGCCGAACCGCGTGGGGCTGCCCAATATCAGCGCGTCGCAATCGCGCAGGTCCTGCAGCGTTGCATAAGGTGCGCCTTCGTCGGGAACCGGGGCCTGCGCAACCGCGGTGACAGCGGCAACCGGCGGCACGCTGCGCAGCCGTGCACGCGCTCCCGGCACTTCCTCCACGCCGCGCGCAACCAGGCGCGCCAGTTGCGCAACGCTGCCGTTGCGGCTGTAGTACAGGATCAGTACTTCGGACATGCTGGGCAGAGGGTTGAGGCCGAAGGTGAAAGCATAACGTCTCGGGCGGCGCCGCGGTTGAGGCGGGTCAATCACTTAGCAGATGCAACGGTTTCAGGCACACTCGGGGCTCAGCCCCCAGCTTCCAGCCCTCACGTGAAATCGGTCGACCGCCGCCAGATCGCCAGCTTCGCCCGGTTCGTGCTGCGACGCTTTCTGGATGAGAATTGCCTGCAGGCCGCCGGCGCGCTGTCGCTGACCACGCTGTTCGCGCTGGTGCCGTTGGTCACCGTCGTGTTCGGCATCCTGTCCGCGTTTCCGGTATTCGGCGAGTGGCGCGCCGACGTGAGCGCGTTCGTGTTCCGCAATTTCGTTCCGGCGGCGGGCGAGGCGGTCGAGAGTTACCTGACCCAGTTCGCCGACAATGCCAGCAAGGCAACCGCGATCGGCATCATCGTCGTGCTGAGCAGCGTTGTTTCGCTGACGATCAGTGTCGAGAGCGCGTTCAACCAGATCTGGCGCGTCGCCAAATCCCGCAGCGCCTCGTCGCGCTTCATCGTGCACTGGACGGTGATCACGCTTGCGCCGATGGCGGTGGTCGCGCTGCTGGCAGTCGGCGCCTATCTCTTCGCGCTGCCGTTTTTTGCGCAGGCCGAGGCCGAATATGCCCTCAAGCTGCATCTGCTGCGTCTGCTGCCATTCCTGATCCAGTGGCTGGTCCTGATCGCGGCCTATCGGCTGATTCCGAACCGCCACGTCCGTCTCGGCGACGCGACGATTGGCGCGGCGTTCGCGGCCGCGCTGTTCGAAATCGTCAAGCGCCTGTTCACCGACTACGCGACCAATGGCGCGAACTATCAGCAGGTTTACGGTGCGCTGGCGATGGTGCCGATCTTCGTCCTGTGGATCTACCTGTCGTGGATACTGGTCCTGATCGGTGCTTCGCTGACCGCCTCACTCGCGGCGTTCGACTATCGGCCGGAAGACCAGCGCCTCGCCGCGGGCAATGAAATGCGCGGCCTGGTGCGCGTGGTCGGGCATTTCATCGAAGTCCAGCGCACCGGCGGAGCGCTGAGCAGCGCCGACCTGCGCGCGCGCGAGCCGCTTCTGAGCGACGACCTGGTGCAAGGCTACCTGCGCGACCTGTGCGAAAGTGGTCTGATCCGGCGCGGCGAGGACGGCGCCTGGTCGCTCAGTTGCGATCCCGCCACGACCACGCTCTACGACGTCTACGCCTGCTGCGAGTACCGACTTCCGGTCGGCGCGCCGCTGGCCGGAACGGTCGACGCACGCGCCAACGAACTGCTCGACGCCGCCGGTGCCACACTGCGCGAAAGCCTGCGCGTGCCACTGGGCGAAATCTTTCCGCCTCCCGCGCGGTCAGATGAAGCATCCGCATCCGTCCGCAAGGAGAAATCATGAAGCGTTTCCTGTCGACCCTGCTGTATTTCGCTGTGCTGCCTGCAACCTGCCTGGCGGCGACGGCAGCAAAACCGGAGCTGGTCGTGAAGACACTCGACGGCAAGACCTTCGACCTGTCTGCGCAAAGTGGAAAATGGGTAATTGTGAACTATTGGGCAACGTGGTGCTCTCCCTGCCTGAAGGAGCTGCCCGACATTTCCGCCTACGTCGCCGAACACAAGGACAAGGTTGCGGCGATCGGACTGGCGTTCGAGGACAGCGACAAGGCCGACATCGAGAAGTACCTGAAGGCGCATCCGATCAGCTATCCGGTCGCGCAGGTCGACGTGATCGAGCCGCCCAGGGATTTCGACACACCCAAGGGGCTGCCCAATACCTACGTGATCGCCCCGGACGGACACGTCGCCAAGGCCTTCATGGGCCCGATCACGACCGGTGACCTCGACGGCGTCATCGGCGCCCGCTGAAGCGCGGCCGGCATGGCCTGCGTCAGGTACATCGTGCACGGCAGGGTGCAGGGCGTGTTCTTCCGCGCGTCGGCGCGCGACGAGGCCGTGCGGCTGGGGCTGACCGGTTGCGCGCGCAACCTCGCAGACGGCCGCGTCGAGGTGCTCGCCTGCGGGGAACCGGCTGCGATCGCCGAACTCGAACGCTGGCTGCATCACGGACCACCGCTGGCGCGGGTAACGTCGGTCGAGCGCGTTGCCGTGGATGCGAGGCAGCCGCGCGATTTCCAGGTCGCCTGACCGACGGCGGATGTTTCGGCGCATCGGTTCTGCTAGCCTCGCCGTGTCAGCCTCGTCGCTGACGTTCCGGGGATGTGCATGCTCGAATACGTGGCAACCTTTCCTGACTTCCTGGTTTATCTCGCAACCAGCGTGATCCTGCTGGCGGTCTTCGTCGCCGCCTATGTCCTGGTCACCCCGCAGCACGAGTTGCCGCTGATCCGGCAGGGCAACGTCAGCGCCAGTGTCGTTTTCGGCGGCACGCTGCTCGGATTCGCGCTGCCGCTGGCCAGTGCCGTGGCGCACAGCGTGAACATCACCGACCTGCTGTTGTGGGGAGCGATCGCGGGCCTGGTGCAGTGCGTGGCGTCCCTGCTGTTGCGCCTGGTCATCCGCGACCTGCGCGCGCACATCGAAGCCGATCGGCTGTCGGTGGCGATCGCGATGGCGAGCCTGAAGCTGGCAATGGGCCTGCTCAACGCGGCCGCGATTGTCTACTGAGCGCAGAAGATCCAATGCGTAGCCCCTCGCGCAAATCGTCCACGGTACGCCTGGTCCTGATGGGTGCGGCGGTCGGGAGCAGCGGGCTGCTCGCAGGCTGCGGCACCGACGTGCAGCGCAACCGCTACACGTCGCGCGAGGATTGCATCGCCGACTATTCGCAGACCCAATGCGGTCCGGATTTTCCGGTCGGCGCGGTTGCGGCGATCGGCGCTGCAACCTACTACTACGGCCCGTGGTATCGCAGCGATCCGACCGCGCGCCGGCGCGACCCCAGCGATCCGGGCGCGGGCCGCTACTTCAGCGGCGGCGGCTCGGGCTCGGTCGGTGCGCGGGCGCCGGCAACGGTCGAGGCCGGCACGCGCGGCGGCTTCGGCTCGACCGGTCGCGTTGGCGCGCGCGGCGGCTGATGCGGCGCGAGACCTGCGCCGAACGCGACGGCTGGCGTGGACGGGTCGAGGAACTCGGCTTCGATTTCCACACGATCGACGGCGAACCGTATTGGCGCGAAGACGCCTGCTACCGCTTCGACGCGGACGAAATCGAAACGCTCGAGGAAGCGACCGCCGAATTGCACGGGTTGTGCCTGGATGCGGTCGATCGGATCATTCGCAGCGGTCGTTGCGCCGAGCTTGGCCTCGACGACGAAGCCATACGCCTGGTCGAACGCAGCTGGCGCGCCGGCGAGCCGGCGCTGTACGGCCGCATGGACCTGTGCTGGAACGGATCGGGGCCGCCGAAACTGCTCGAATACAACGCCGATACGCCGACCGCGTTGTTCGAGGCGTCGGTCGTGCAATGGCACTGGCTGCAGGACACGAGGCCGGATGCCGACCAGTTCAATTCGATCCATGAAAAGCTCATTGCGCGCTGGCAGCAGTTCGCGCCGAGGAAAAAAATCCACTTTGCGGCAAGTTACGAACAGCCCGAGGATCGCGCGACCTGCGAGTACCTGCGCGATACCGCCGTGCAGGCCGGACTTTCGACCGGGGCACTCGACATCGAAGAGGTCGGCTGGTCCGGATCCGATTTCGTCGATCTCGACGGCGCCGTGATCGCGGCGCTGTTCAAGCTGTATCCGTGGGAATGGCTGCTGGCCGAACCATTCGGCGCCAAGATTCCGCAGCTCGACGTGCGCTGGATCGAACCGGCCTGGAAGATGCTTTTGTCGAACAAGTCGATACTGCCCTTGCTGTGGCAATTCAACCCGGGCCATCCGAACCTGCTTGCAGCCGCGCACAGCCGCGCAGCGCTTTCCGGCACGCTGGTGCGCAAGCCGCGCTTCGGGCGCGAAGGCGAGGGCGTCATCGTGTTGCAGGCGCATGTCGAAGAGGCCCCGGCGACCGAGCCGGTCATCTACCAGCAGTTCAGCGAGCTGCCGCGTTTCGCGGACCGCTACGCACTGATCGGATCATGGCTGATCGGTCACGAACCGGCCGGGATCGGCATGCGCGAAGACGCCGATCGCATCACCCGCAACACCAGCTGCTTCGTGCCGCACTGGTTCGACGACTGAACCCGCGATTGGCCTGTTCCGTCGGCAGCGTTCTCCACGGCACGCTCAACCACCAGCCATCCGCCAGCGCGAATTGACGTCGTGCAGACGACGCCGTGCGAAGCCCTGCACCGGCCAGCCGCGAGCCCCCGGCTCTTCAGTAAACCCGCTTCACCCACAGCGAATCGTCCTGCAGCTTCTCGACCCCGGGTTTGCGCTTGAGCTTCGGCAACTTGAGCGGTTCGACGGCGAGCTTGCGGTCCGGCAGACGATCGAGCAGGTGTCGGATCAGGTTCAGGCGGCCTGCGCGCTGGTCGTTGAAGTCGACCACGTGCCACGGCGCATGTTTGGTGCTGGTGTACTCGAACATCACGTCGCGGGCGTCGCCGTAGGTGCGGTACTTGTCGCGTGCCGCGAGGTCGATCGGCGAGATCTTCCAGCGCTTGAGCGGGTCGGTCGCGCGTTCGGCGAAGCGTGCCTCCTGCTCGGCCTGGTCGACGGCAAGCCAGTACTTGAACAACAGGATGCCGTCGTTGACCAGCGCGCGCTCGAACATCGGACATTCCTGGAGGAAGCGCTGGTATTCGCTGTCGCTGCAGAATCCCATCACGCGCTCGACGCCGGCGCGGTTGTACCAGCTGCGGTCGAACAGAACGATCTCGCCGGCCGACGGCAGATGCGCGATGTAGCGCTGGTAATACAGCTGCGTGCTCTCGCGCTCGCTCGGCTTGGACAGCGCGACGATCCGGTAGTGGCGTGTGTCGAGGTATTCGCTGATCGCCTTGATCGCGCCGCCCTTGCCGGCCGCGTCGCGGCCCTCGAACAGCACCACGACCCGCTTGCCGCTCTGGATCAGCCAGCGCTGGAATTCCACCAGCTCGACCGCAAGCTGCTCGAAAGCCTGCTCGTACTTCTTGCGCTTCATCACGTCTCCCTGAGCCGCGGCCGCAGGTTGGCGAGATTGCACGGCCGGGTGCGCGCGTCGAGCTGCGCGCGAATCAGTTTCTCCCACGCGGTGCGGCACGCCGAGGTCGAGCCCGGCAGGCAGAAGACGAACTTGTCGTTGGCAAGGCCGGCGAAAGCGCGCGACTGCAGCGTCGCCGTGCCGATTTCGTCGAAGCTCAGCACGCGGAACATTTCGCCGAAGCCTGGCATTGCCTTGTCGAGCAACGGGCCGATCGCTTCGGGCGTCGAGTCGCGGCCGGTGAAGCCGGTGCCACCGCTGATCAGGATGCCGTGCACGCCGGGTTCGGCGATCCAGCCCGAAACAATCGCGCGCAACCGGTAGCGATCGTCGATGACGATCATGCGCTCGTGCAACCGGTGCCCCGCTTCGGTCAAGGCCTGCTGCAGGTAGTCGCCGGAGGTGTCGTTTTCGCGCGTGCGCGTGTCCGACACGGTCAGAAGGCACAGGTTGAGCGAAGCGAATTCGGCGGCGGCGGTCATGCGGCAATGCTACAGCGAAATATCCTGCGGCGGCTGCCCCGCACGCGCACGCGCCGCAATCGCCGTCAGCAGCGCGGCGAACTCGTTTGCATAGGCCTGGATGTCGAACAATCGCGACCGTGCCTGCGGATCGCGCAGGCGGGCACGCAGTTCGTCCAGGCGTGCCGGCCGGCGCGCCAGGTCGATGGCGCAGGCGACGTAGGCTTCGTCGTTGTCGACGACCAGTTCGTCCAGGCCGATCTGCAGATTCAGGCTGGCCGCCACGCGCGAAGCGAACGTGTCGCCCGGGCGGGCCAGTACCGGACAACCGACGAAAAGCGCATCCGAAGCCGTCGTGTGCGCGTTGTAGGGATTGGTGTCGAGGAACAGGTCGGCATGGCGGTAGCGGGCCAGGTAGTCCGCATGATCTGCTTTCGCTGCAAAAACCAGGCGCCGAGGATCGACGCCGGCGCGCTGCGCCGCGGCGCGCAGGCGCTCGGCCACGGCACAGTCGGGACGTTCGTCGAGCAGCCAAAGCACACTGCCGGGCACGCTGGCCAGGACGCGCATCCACAGTGCGAAACGCTCCGGCGTGATCTTCCAGCTGGCGTTGAAGCAGCAATAGACAAAGGCGTCCGCGGGAAGGCCCAGGGCCGCGCGCGGCGGTGGCGCGGCAACGACGCGAGTCGTGTCGGTCGGCTGATAGCAGCGCGGAAGGCAGGCGATCTTCTCGTCGTAGTACTGGCGCTGCGCCGGCGGAATCACATACGCATCGGCGATCAGGTAGTCGTACCACGGCGCGCCGAGCGAGCCGGGATAGGCGAGCCAGCTGATCTGGATCGCCGCGGGCCTGAGTGCGAACAGGCGCGGCAGCGAGCCCATGCAGTAGCCGTCGACATCGACCAGGATGTCGATGCGCGCATCGCGGATCCTGCGGACTATCGTTTCGGCCGGCTGCCCCGCCACATCATGGAACTCGTTGAATGCGCGCTCGAGGCGGTGACGCAGGTCGCTGCGATCATCCACGGTGGTTGCGAACGCGATCGTGGCCAGACGGGACGCACGCAGGCGTTCGATCAGCTCGACGACCAGCAGGCCGGTGGCGTGGCGATTGAAACCCGACGAAACGAAGCCGACGCGCAGTGGGCCCGGGTGCGGGTCCGGCGCAGGCAGGGTGGCGGGCGGCCAATCGTTGCGCACGCCGCGCGCCAACTGCCGCGCAAACGTGCGCGCGCAATGCAGCTGCTGCGCCGGGGTGACATCCTCGGCCAGCAGCGCGAACGGTCCGATCCCCTGCATGCCCGCGTCTGCCGCGGCGATCACGCGCGCGCTGAGTTCGGACAGGCCATCCCAGTCGCACAACTTGCGCTTCGTGTAGACCAGCTGGCTCAGGCCCTCGTACAGATCCGGCGCGAGCCGCACGGCATGCTCCATCATGCGCGCGCCACCTTGCATGTCGCCGACCTGGTCCAGCACGAGCGCCAGATTGTGCGCAGTGTGTGCGCGTGGATCGAGTTCCATCGACTTGCGATACGGCGCCACGGCATCGTTGAACCGGCCTTGCCGCTCGTACAGGAAACCGAGCACATACCAGCCATCGGGCGAGTTGGGAGCAAGTTGCAGGCCGTGGCGGACATTGGATTCCGCAGCCTGCCACTGGTGCATCGCGATGCTCGTATTGGCCAGGTCGAACCAGGATTCGGCGCGGCCGGGATCGGCCCGCACGCAGCGCTCGAAGCATTGCGCGGCGCCCATGAAGTCGCCGAGCCTGTGACGCAGGCGACCAAGGCTGGACAAGACACCGATGTGGTCCGGCGCCAGCTGCATCGCCCTTTCCAGCGTAGTTCTTGCGTTCTGCGAGTTGCCCTTGTGCGTCTCGACCGCCGCCAGGTTGCACAGCACCTCGATCGACCGCGGATCGATCCGGTTCGCCTGCTGCAGCGAGCGTTCTGCCGCATCGATTTTCCCGGCCTTCAGTTGCGCGATCGCGAGCAGCCGCCAGATTTCAGCGTGCGGCGGCAGGCTCTGCAAGGCCGCCTGGGCGCGCCGTTCCGCGCCGACGAAATCACCCCGCTCGATATCGGTGACGATCGCGTCGAGCGCCGCCGGCAGCAATGCCGCGTTCATGCCGTGCCGACGCCGCCATCGGTCAGGGATTTCATCTGGTCGGCCTGGTATTCCTGCTGCAGCGGCCCGATGACGGGGTCGAGATCGCCGCCGATGATGTCCGGCAGCTTGTACAGGGTCAGGTTGATGCGGTGATCGGTCAGGCGGCCTTGCGGAAAGTTGTACGTGCGGATGCGCTGGCTGCGATCGCCGGAACCCACCTGCAGGCGACGCGATTCGGCCTGCGCGGCAGTCTGCTTGGCGCGTTGCTCGTCGAGCAGGCGCGCCTTGAGCAGCGACAGGGCACGCGCACGATTCTTGTGCTGGCTGCGTTCGTCCTGGCACTCGACGACGATGCCGCTCGGCAAGTGCGTGATGCGGATCGCCGAGTCGGTCTTGTTGACGTGCTGGCCGCCGGCGCCGGACGCGCGGAACGTGTCGACCTTGAGGTCGGCCGGGTTCAGATCGACATCCTCGATCTCGTCCATCTCGGGCAGGATGGCAACCGTTGCCGCCGAGGTATGGATGCGCCCCTGCCCCTCGGTCTCGGGGACGCGCTGCACGCGGTGCGTACCGGACTCGAACTTCAGTTTCGCGAATACGCCCTTGCCTTCGACGCGCGCGATGACTTCCTTGAAGCCGCCGTGCTCGCCGGGACTTGCCGACAGGACTTCGACGCGCCAGCCCTGGCGTTCGGCATAGCGGCTGTACATGCGGAACAGGTCGCCGGCGAAGATCGCCGCCTCGTCGCCGCCGGTGCCGGCGCGCACCTCGAGAAATATGTTGGCGTCGTCGCGAGTGTCCTTCGGCAGCAGCAGCACGCCGAGCTCGCGATCGAGCTGCTCGCGCCGCGACTCCAGCTGCGTGATCTCGCTTTCGGCCAGCTCGCGCATGTCCGGATCGGCGAGCAGCGCCTGCGCGGCGTCCAGGGCCCGGCCGGCCGCGTCGTAGGCCTTGAGCGAGGCGGCAACCGGCCCGAGCTGCGCATACTCGCGGCTCAGGTCGCGAAAGCGCGCGCTGTCGCCGAGCACGCCGGGCTGGGCGAGCAGCAGAGCGACTTCCTCGTGGCGTTCGGCGAGCGCCTCGAGCTTGCGCCGGATCGAAGGCATCATGGAGCGGGGTTCCGGGGCATCGGTAGTGGCTGAATGGTACTGACCTATAAACGTATAAAGGTATAATAATGGAATCGCGGGCCGGGACAGCGCGCCGCCCCGGTTCCACGTTCATGCGTTTCTATGATTTTACTTCGCCGCGGTCGTCGCCGCTGCCGTCGAACAGCTGTTCCGCCACGCGCAGCAGTTCGACATCACCGCGCTGGGCGGCGGCGCGCAGGTTCGCACTCGGCGCATGCAGCAGCTTGTTGGTCAGCGTGTGCGCGAGGAAGTCCAGCGCCTGCTCCGGCGTGCGCCCGGCGGCCAGCAGCTGGTGCGCCTTGGCCAGGACCGCGTCGCGCTGCGCTTCGGCGCCGCGGCGCAGCTCCGGCAGCGGGTTGCGCAGGTCGAGTGCCCGACGCCATGCGGCATAGTGTTCGACCTGCAGATCGATGATCGCCTCGGCTTCGCGTGCGGCGGCCTGACGCGAGCGCAGGTTGTCGTCGATAACCTGCTTGAGGTCGTCGATCGTGTACAGGAACACATCGTCGAGGCCGGCGACGTCGGCCGCGATGTCGCGTGGCACGGCGATGTCGACCAGGAACATCGGCCGGCGCCGGCGCGTGCGCAGCGCGGCTTCGACCATCGGGCGCGTGATCACCGGCTCGCGGCTCGCGGTCGAGGCGATCACGATGTCGGCTTCGGCCAGATGCTGCGGCAGGTCGCCCAGACCGATCGCATAGGCGCCGACATGTTGCGCCAGCGCCTGGGCGTTCTCGAGCGTGCGATTGGCGACGATAAGCCGGCGCACGCGCGACTCGGCCAGGTGGCGCGCGGCAAGTTCGATCGTCTCGCCGGCGCCGATCAGCAGAACGCAGGCGCCGGTCAGGTCGGCAAACAGCTTTTCGGCGAGGCGCACGGCCGTATAGGCGACCGAGACGGGGCTGGCGCCGATGCGCGTATCGGTACGAACGCGCTTGGCCACGGCGAACGTCTGCTGCAACAGGCGCTCCATCGGCGCACGCAGGCTGCCGGCACTGCGCGCCGCCTGGTAGGCGTCCTTGACCTGACCGAGGATCTGCGGCTCGCCGAGTACGAGCGAATCGAGCCCCGTGGCGACGCGAAACAGATGGCGCACCGCATCGTTCTCGTGATGGCGATACAGGAACTCATCGATGCGACGCTCGGTCAGACGATGTTGTGCCACCAGCCAGTTTTGTGGGACTGCCTCCGCGCCCGCATCGACTTCCACGTACAGTTCGGTGCGATTGCAGGTCGACAGGATCAGGGCCTCATTCACACCCGGTTGGCACGAAAGGTCCGACAATGCCGACGCGGTCGCATCCGGCGCGAAGGCGACTTTCTCGCGCAGGTCGAGCGGTGCGGTCAGGTGGTTGAGTCCGAGGGCAATGAGGGCCATGCGTGCAACAATCGGCTAAGCTAGCTCGCAACGGCGCGGCAACGCGGCGGTGCAGCGAATGGCCCTGCGCGGCGAGGTTCGGCCTGATTGTGCGGTCCGACCGGCACGATATCAAGCAAACGCCGCCGCCGCGCGCCAAACGAGGATCGACACGAAGATGATGCAGTTCCGGCTACCCCCGACCAGCATGCGTGGCGCGGCGCTCGGTGCGGTCATCCTGGCCGTGGCTTGCGGATGCGCCAACATGCCGATCGGCCATGCCGGCCGTTCCGGCGTGCGCGGGCCCGAGCAGCCGCTCGAACGGATCAAGCTGGCGCCGACGCCAGCCGATCAGGACCCGCTGCAGAACATGCTGGCCGGGCAGTTCGCGCTGACCTCCGGAGACCTGCCGGCGGCTGCCCGCGCGTTCTCGCAGGCGGCGCGTGTCAGCGACGATCCGGCGCTTGCGGCGCAGGCAACGCGCGTCGCGCTCATCGCACGCCAATGGGAGCTTGCGCGGGAGGACCTGGCGCACTGGCAGGCGCTGCGCGGCGAAGATCCCGATGTCTGGCAATCGCGCGCGATATTGGCCCTGCACGATGGCAAGACTGACGATGCGTTTGTCGACTTGTCGCGCCTTGCGGCCGAGCCGAACGGCAAGGGCTGGAGCGCGATAGCGCAGGCATTGATTGGTGCCGAGGATCATGACGCCGCCGGCGCATTGCTCGAGCGCCTGGTCAAGCCCGGGCAGCTGGGCGACAAGGTGCAGACCTGGATCGCGATCAGCCAGCTTGCTGCACGGCTTGAACGCCCGGCGCTGGCGCAGTCCCTCGCCAGCCAGGCGGTCACGCGTTTCAAGAGTGCCGAGGCGTTCGCATGGGCGGCACAGCTCAAGCTCAAGCATGGCGACAAGATCGGCGCGCGTGCGCTGTTCGCAGATGCGGTCAAGCGCAACCCGAAGGACAACCACCTGCGCGCCGCCTATGCCGCGCTGCTGGGCGAACTAGGCGACAACGCCGAAGCAGCGCGGACGCTGGCCGTCGGCGCGCAGGACGACTACACGCTTGCCGCCAATGCCGCCTATCTGGCGCGCGCCGACGACAAGCCGCTGATCGAGAG
>DATNFS010000026.1:0-47058 GCA_035606275.1 Rudaea sp. | reverse complement strand
GTGCTCGAAGAAGGCGTCATCGAAGGGCGCAAGGTGTTCGGCAATATCCTCAAGTACATCAAGATGACGGCGAGTTCGAACTTCGGCAACATGTTCAGCATGATCGGCGCCAGCGCGCTGCTGCCGTTCCTGCCGATGCTGCCGGTGCAGGTGCTGCTGAACAACCTGCTGTACGATTTCTCGCAGACGTCGGTCGCATCGGATGAAGTCGATGCCGAATACCTGGCCAAGCCGCGGCAGTGGGATCTGAAGGCGATCACGCGCTTCATGCTGTATATCGGTCCGATCAGCTCGATCTTCGACTATGCGACCTTCGCTCTGATGTGGTTCGTGCTCGCCGCGAACGCGCCGGAACACCAGAAACTGTTCCAGACCGGCTGGTTCGTCGAATCGCTGCTGTCGCAGACCTTGATCGTGCACATCATCCGTACCGGCCGCATTCCGTTCCGCGAGAGCATGGCGAGCCTGCCGCTGACGATCACCGGGGTCGTGATCTGCCTGATCGGCGCACTGCTTCCGTTCCTGCCGTTCGGCGCCTGGTTCGGCTTCGTGCCGCTGCCGGGACTGTACTGGCTGGCGCTGGCGGCGATCCTGCCGGCCTACCTTGCGTTGACGCAGTTGGTGAAGACGCGGGTGATCCGGCGTTTCGGCTTGCTCTGAGAGTTGCGAGGCGGGGAGCAAAGGTCTGACGCGGATAACGCCTTGTCAGAATTTTCCCGATCCGCTTCACCCGTGTCCATGCGCGCGGATTCGTGCCAGGCTCTTTCTCCCCGCAGCCTCAGCTTGCGACCAGCGCCGGAAATGCCGAAGCAAGATCGAGCGTCCGGCCGCAATGAGTCGCATCGTAGCCCGGCAGTCTGTTGACCGCCTTGCGGAAGTCGCTGCTGCGCAGGATCGACATCGCCTGCAGGATCGCCGGGGAATCGACGTGTTCGGCATGAATCAGGAAGAAGTAGCGTTCCTTGACGAGCGGAATGAAGTCGAGTCCGAAGCGCTGTGCCGGCGTCTCGATGCCGAAGCCGGCATCGGCCATGCTGCTGGCGACGTAGGCAGCCACTGCCGCGTGAGTGAACTCGCCGGTGTCATAGCCTTCGATCCGGCGGCCGTCGACATGGTGCCGCGCCAGCAGCAAGTCGAACAGCAGACGAGTGCCCGAATCCGGCTGCCGGTTGACGAAGCGCACGCCGCGGCGCGTCAGGTCGGCGATGCGGCGGATCTTCTTCGGATTGCCATGCGCCACCATCAGCCCCTGCCTGCGCGTGGCAAGGTCGACGAGCTGGTACGGCCCGGTGCGCAACGGCTTGCTGTACAGGCGCAGGAACTTGGCCTCGAAGTCGCCGATCGGCACGTGCAGGCCGGCCAGATCGCAGTTTCCGCGCGTCAACGATGCGAGCACATCACGGCTGTTGCGGTACTTGAGGTCGGCGGCAATCTGCTGCCGCGTAAGAAAACGATGCAGGGTTTCGACGGCAAAGCCGTGGCTGGCATGAATGCGCAGGATGGCGTCGGCGTGCGCCACCGCGCGCTCGAACTCGACCTCGATTTCCGACGCCAGGCTGTCCAGCATCGGTGACAGGCGCGCCGAGATGCGCTTGTCGGCCCAGACCAGCTTTTCCCCGAGCGCGGTCAACTGTGCGCCGCTGCCGCGCGCCGAGGTGACGAGCGGCGTGCCGAAGATCTTCTGGCCGCGCTGCAGGATTCCCCAGGCGTAGCGATAGGACACCTCGGAGCGGGTGCAGGCGCCGGCCAGGCTGCCGCTCTCGTGAATGCCGACCAGCAGGTCGATCAGGCGCTGCACGACCGCATCGCCTTCGGGTGCCTGCAGTTGCCATTGCGGCTGGATCGTTACCTTGAACATCGCGCTCCGACAGGCGGCAATACTTTAGTCTATATAAGCTGCGAATAGCATATTGTAAGTCTCCCGCTTGCACTATCGTTCCGGCAAATCAGGCGCGCCATATCGTACAAATTATGTCCTTGAAAGCATAACGGTTCGATGCCGCAACGGAAGCACCGCACCGCGGAAGAAATCGCGCGCATACCGGGTCTGCATCTGCGGCGGACCGACGGCGATACGGGCAGGGAGCAGGGTCGCAGAATAAAAAGCCGCTGCAAGCCGCAGCCTTAAAAAAACGGGAGGGCACATGTCGAGCGTATCAGGGGCAATTCCACAGGCCGGAGCAGGTGCGGACATCCTGGCAAAGGAGCGCACTGTTGCTGGCCCTAATTTCAACCGCTGGCTGGTGCCACCGGCCGCACTTTGTATACATCTGTGCATCGGCATGGCCTACGGCTTCAGCGTGTTCTGGCTGCCGTTGTCGAAAGCCGTCGGTATAACCAAGGCGGTTGCCTGTCCGGCCGACATGGGATTCATCGCGTCGCTGTTCGCTTCGACCTGCGACTGGAAGGTTTCGACGCTCGGCTGGATGTTCACGCTGTTCTTCGTCTTCCTCGGTTCCGCGGCAGCGCTGTGGGGCGGCTGGCTCGAGCGTGTCGGCCCGCGCAAGGCCGGATTCATTGCGGCCCTGTGCTGGTGCGGCGGGCTGGTCATTTCCGCCGTCGGCGTTTACGTGCATCAGATATGGATGCTCTGGGTCGGCTCCGGCATCATCGGCGGCATCGGCCTGGGCCTCGGCTACATCTCCCCGGTATCGACCTTGATCAAATGGTTTCCCGACCGCCGCGGCATGGCGACCGGCATGGCGATCATGGGATTCGGTGGCGGTGCGATGATCGGCTCTCCGCTGGCCGACATGCTGATGAGGCACTTCGCGACGCCGACCGATGTCGGCGTGTGGCAGACGTTCCTTGCGCTCGCTGCGATCTACCTGGTGTTCATGATGGCTGGCGCATTCGGCTATCGCATTCCGCCTCGCGGCTGGAGGCCGGCCGGCTGGGTGTCACCGGCCGGCATGACGCAAAAAACGCTGATCACGCAGCGCCAGGTGCATCTGAATGTCGCCTGGAGGACGCCACAGTTCTGGCTTATCTGGGGCGTGCTGTGCCTCAACGTCAGCGCCGGCATCGGCGTGATCGGCATGGCATCGCCGATGCTGCAGGAAGTATTCGCCGGGAAGTTGCTCGGCGTCGACATCGCGTTCAACGACCTGAGCGTGGACCAGAAGGCGAAGATCGCCACGATCGCGGCGGGCTTCACCGGCCTGCTGAGCCTGTTCAACATCGCCGGCCGCTTCTTCTGGGCTTCGCTTTCCGACAAGATCGGCCGCAAGCTGACCTACTTCACCTTCTTCACGCTCGGCATCGCGCTGTACGCGTCGGTTCCGACTCTGGGTCACCTCGGACAGATCGCGCTGTTCGTCGGAGCCTTCTGCATCATCCTGTCGATGTACGGCGGCGGCTTTTCGACGGTGCCGGCGTATCTTGCCGACATCTTCGGCACCCAGATGGTCGGCGCGATACATGGGCGGCTGCTCACGGCGTGGTCGGCTGCCGGCATCATCGGCCCGGTGCTGATCAACTACATTCGTGATTTCCAGCTCGCGCACGGCGTATCGAAGGCGCTGGCCTACGACATCACGATGTATATCCTGGTCGGGCTGCTCGTGCTCGGCTTCATCTGCAACTGGCTGATCAAGCCGGTCGATGAAAAGCATTACATGAGCGAAGCCGACCTCGCGGCCGAGCTGAAGAAGGCGCACGAAAGCGACATCGTGCTGCCACCGGCAGCGGCGGGCCAGGCGGCCGGGATTTCGCCGACACTGGTGGTGGCGTGGCTGTTCGTCGGCATTCCGATTCTCTGGGGGGCGTGGATCACGCTCGAAAAGGCACTCGTGCTGTTCCGCTGAACGGGAGCGTCCTGGCATCCTTTGCGTTGCCAGGCCGCCTCCGGCCGACTTCGATACAGACAACGCAGCGATACCGTTGGCGGGCGGCAGCTTGTGCCCGCGCAAGACTGCCCTGCGCGAAGAAGGCGGGCGCGAACCGACTGGCCATACCGGCGTCGGTGGCGGGATATCGAGTCGATCGGGGCGACGAATCGCCTGTTGCACCCCGCTGCGCGTGGCGCCCTGGTGTTCGTTTTTGGAACACTGATCAAATCAGCTGCGGAAAGCATATTATGTGCGTCTGCTTTGCTCTATCTTTCGTCGTATCAAGAGGGTGGCGCGGCCTTTTTATGTTTTGCAAAGCATAATTGGCGTGCCGCCTGAACGGCAAAGATCACCCGGCGAAGCGGTAACGGCGGCACGCTTTCAGGCAATCGACCTGGCAGTACTTCCTGGACGCGATCCGCGCCGACAATCGGAGAGTGGCAGGGTATGCGAAAGGCTGCAGAACAGATTCCATTGAAGGTCGTGACGCATGCGTTGCCGCCGGAGCAGGCCAGGGCCGTGCAGGCGGCGCTCGATGCGCATCGCAATTCGCCCGGCGCGCTGCTGCCGATCCTGCATGCGGTCCAGGATGCGCTGGGCCATGTGCCCGAAGCGGCCGTGCCGGTCATTGCCCATGACCTGAACCAGTCCCGCGCCGAAGTGCACGGCATGCTGAGCTTCTATCACTACTTCCGCACGCAGCCGTCCGGCCGTCACGTCGTCTACCTGTGCCGCGCGGAGGCGTGCCAGTCGATGGGCGCACGCGAACTCGAAGCCCAGGTCAAGCAGCGCCTCGGCATCGATTTTCACGAGACGACGGGCGACGGACAATTCACGCTCGAACCGGTCTACTGCCTGGGCAATTGCGCCTGTGCACCGTCGGTCATGGTCGACAAGACGCTGTACGGGCGCGTCGATGCGGAACGCTTCGAGACTTTGCTGGTCAAAACGGCAGAGGCTGCGAAATGACGACCACGGTATACGTATCCCGCGACGCGTCGGCCCTGGCGGTCGGTGCCGAGCGCATCGCTCGTGCGATCGTCGAACAGGCGGCGCGCCGCGGCGCCGATGTGCGCGTCGTGCGCAATGGTTCACGCGGGATGTTCTGGCTCGAGCCCCTCGTGGAAGTCGAACGGACAGGCGCAGGGCAGCAGGGACCGGGGGCCGGCCGGGTCGCCTACGGGCCGGTGGGTGAACGCGATGTCGCGGCCCTGTTCGACGCCGACTTTCTTCGCGGCGGCGCGCACGCATTGCGGCTCGGCGCCGTTGCGGACATTCCATACTTCGGCAGGCAGGAACGGCTGACATTCGCGCGCGTCGGAATCACCGACCCCGTGAGTCTGGACGACTACCGTGCGCACGGCGGCCTGGCCGGGCTCCGCAAGGCGCTCGACATGGCGCCGGCCGACATCGTCAAGACGGTGACCGATTCCGGACTGCGCGGCCGTGGCGGCGCGGCGTTTCCGGCCGGCATCAAGTGGAACACCGCGCTCGGCGCGCAAGATGCGCAAAAGTACATAGTCTGCAACGCGGACGAAGGCGATTCCGGCACGTTCTCCGATCGCATGCTGATGGAGGGCGATCCGTTCGTGCTGATCGAAGGCATGATCATCGCGGGCCTCGCGGTCGGGGCGACGCAGGGCTACATCTACCTGCGCTGCGAGTACCCGCACGCCCACGAAGCGTTGAAGTCGGCGATCGCCGCCGCCTACGCCAACCGGGTGCTCGGCGCGGACATCCTGGGCAGCGGCAAGCGCTTCGATCTCGAGGTGCGGCTCGGAGCCGGCGCGTATATCTGCGGCGAGGAGACCTCGCTGCTCGACAGCCTCGAAGGCAAACGCGGGCAGGTGCGGCCGAAACCGCCGCTGCCGGCGATCAAGGGCCTGTTCGGCAAACCGACCATCATCAACAACGTCATCACCCTGGCGAGCGTGCCGATCATCCTCGACAAGGGTGCGCAGTACTACCGCGATTTCGGCATGGGCCGCTCGCGCGGCACCTTGCCGCTGCAGCTGGCCGGCAACATCCGGCATGGCGGCTTGGTCGAGAAGGCGTTCGGCCTGACCTTGCGCGAACTGCTGTACGACTATGGCGGCGGCTCGGCCAGCGGGCGGCCGATCCGCGCGGTACAGGTCGGGGGCCCGCTCGGTGCCTATCTGCCCGAGTCGCAGTTCGACACGCCGATCGACTACGAGGCGTTCGCGGCGATCAAGGGCATGCTCGGCCACGGCGGCATCGTCGCCTTCGACGATACGGTCGACATGGCGCAGCAGGCGCGCTTCGCGATGGAATTCTGCGCGATCGAGTCGTGCGGCAAGTGCACGCCATGCCGGATCGGCTCGACGCGCGGCGTCGAGGTGATCGATCGCATCATCGCCGACCATTCGCGCGCGATGAACACAACATTGCTGCGCGACCTGTGCGATACGATGGTCAATGGCTCGCTCTGCGCGCTCGGCGGCCTGACGCCGTACCCGGTGCTGAGCGCACTGGAACATTTTCCGGAAGATTTTTCGAAAGACGCCGTGCTGCCGCTGAGTGCGGTTGGCGGCGGGTGAAGAAGTAAAGCACTGCGAACGCGGATGAACGCGGATAGAGGCAAAGGACGCGGAGCAAGGACAGGTCAGTGTGTACACCTCTCGCCCTCTCCGCGTTGGTCCGGATAATCCGTGTATGTCCGCGTTCAGCAACACTCTAGCAAGCTGAGGTAAGCATCATGTTGTCGATCAACGAAACCGATCTTGGCACGCCACTTCCGATACAGGTCACGAAAAAAGTGACGCTGACGGTCGATGGGCGCGAAGTACACGTTCCGGCCGGGACATCGGTGCTGCGCGCGGCCTCGGAGGCCGGTATCCAGATTCCGAAATTGTGCGCCACCGAAATGCTCGAAGCGTTCGGCTCGTGCCGCCTGTGCCTGGTCCAGATCGAAGGCATGAAGGGTTATCCGGCCTCGTGCACGACGCCGGTCGCGCAGGGCATGAAGGTGACGACGCAGAACGCCAAGCTGGCCGACATCCGGCGCGGCGTGATGGAGCTGTACCTGTCCGACCATCCGCTCAACAATTTCACCTCGCCAACTGCCGGACACAGCGAAATCGAGAAGATGGCGGGGCTGGTCGGCGTGCGGGAGGTGCGTTACGGCTTCGACGGCGCCAATCACGTGCATGCCCGGCGCGCCGACGGCAGCCTCAATCCGCTGCACCATGCGAAGGACGAATCCAATCCGTATTTCACGTTCGATCCGAGCGCCTGTATCGTCTGTTCGCGCTGCGTCCGCGCCTGCGACGAAGTGCAGGGGACATTCGCGCTCACGATCCAGGGACGTGGCTTCGACTCGCGCGTCGCGGCCAGCCAGGACGACTCGTTCCTCGATTCCGAATGCGTTTCCTGCGGAGCCTGCGTGCAGGCGTGCCCGACGTCGGCACTGACCGAGAAATCCCTGATCGCACTCGGCCAGGCCGAGCACAGCGAAATCACCACCTGCGCCTATTGCGGCGTCGGCTGCTCGTTCCGCGCCGAGATGAAAGGCGAGGAACTGGTGCGCATGGTGCCGAACAAGAACGGCCATGCGAACCATGGCCATTCCTGCGTCAAGGGGCGGTTCGCGCTCGGTTATGCGACACACCCGGACCGCATCCTCAAGCCGATGATCCGCGCGAAGATATCCGACCCGTGGCGCGAGGTATCTTGGGACGAGGCGATCGGACATGCGGCGTCCGAGTTCAGGCGCATCCAGGCGAAGTACGGACGCGACTCGATCGGCGGAATCACGTCCTCGCGCTGCACCAACGAAGAGACCTATCTCGTGCAGAAGCTGGTGCGTGCCGCATTCGGCAACAACAACGTCGATACCTGCGCGCGCGTCTGCCATTCGCCGACCGGCTACGGCCTGAAGAACACGATGGGCGAGTCGGCCGGAACGCAACGCTTCGACTCGATCCGGCAATGCGACCTGGTGTTCCTGATCGGCGCCAATCCGACCGATGCGCATCCGGTGTTCGCCTCGCAGATGAAGCAGCGCCTGCGCGACGGCGGCGCACGGCTCATCGTCGCCGATCCGCGGCGCATCGACCTGGTGCGCACGCCGCATATCCGGTCCGACTATCACTTGCGCTTGCGCCCGGGTACCAACGTCGCGCTGCTCAATGCGATGGCGCATGTGATCGTGACCGAGGGGCTGCACGATGCGGACTTCGTAGCCGAGCGCTGCGAGCAGCCGGCGTTTGAACGGTGGAAGGCCTTCATCAGCGATCCGCGTCATTCGCCCGAGGCGATGGCCGACGAACTCGGCGTCCCGGCGCAGGACGTTCGTGCCGCCGCGCGGCTGTACGCGGGCGCGCGCAATGCCGCAATCTACTATGGACTCGGCGTGACCGAGCATTCCCAGGGTTCGACCGCGGTGATGGGCCTTGCGCACCTGGCAATGCTGACCGGCAACATCGGCCGCGAAGGCGTCGGCGTGAATCCGCTGCGCGGCCAGAACAACGTGCAGGGGTCCTGCGACATGGGCTCGTTCCCGCACGAGTTCACGGCTTATCGTCACGTGTCGGACGATGCGGTGCGCGCTTCGTTCGAGCAGGACTGGGGGGTGAAGCTCGTGGCCGAACCGGGCCTGCGCATTCCCAACATGTTCGAGGCGGCGCTGGACGGCGAATTCAAGGCGCTCTATATCGAAGGCGAGGACATCGGCCAGAGCGATCCGAACACGCAGCACGTCACCGCCGCGCTCACGGCGATGGAGTGCATCGTCGTGCAGGACCTGTTTCTCAACGAAACGGCGAAGTTCGCCCACGTCTTCCTGCCGGGCTCGACCTTCCTCGAGAAAGACGGCACGTTCACGAACGCCGAGCGCCGCGTCTCGCGTGTGCGCAAGGTCATGCAGCCGAGGAATTCCGATGGAACGCGTGGTTACGCCGACTGGGAAATCACCCAGCTGCTGTCGAACGCGATGGGCTATCCGATGAACTACGCGCATGCGTCGGAGATCATGGACGAAATCGCACGGTTGACGCCGACCTTCACCAACATGAGCTTCGCCAAGATCGACGAACTCGGCAGCGTGCAGTGGCCGTGCAATGCGGAGCACCCGGAAGGCACACCGACCATGCACGTCGGCGAATTCGTGCGCGGCAAGGGCCGCTTCCTGCTGACCGAATACGTTCCGACCAGCGAGAAGGTCAACGCAAAGTATCCATTGATCCTGACGACCGGCCGCATCCTGAGCCAGTACAACGTCGGCGCGCAGACGCGACGCACCGAGAACGTGATGTGGCATCAGGAGGACCGGCTCGACATCCATCCGCACGATGCCGAAACGCGCGGCATCAGGGATGACGACTGGGTCGGCATCGCCAGCCGCTCGGGCGATACCGTGCTGCGTGCGCGTGTCACCGAGCGCATGCCGCCCGGCGTCGTCTATACGACATTCCATTTTCCGGGCTCGGGCGCAAACGTGATCACGACCGAAAATTCGGACTGGGCGACCAACTGCCCCGAATACAAGGTCACGGCGGTGGAGGTGACACGCGTCAGCCAGCCGTCGGAGTGGCAGAAGCGATTCGAGGCCTTCAGCCGGCAGCAGCAGGAACTGCTCGATCATGCCATCGCCGCGAAATAAGCTGCCGGGCGCGCCGCTCCCGGCCGGGGCGGTGCGGCGCAATGTCGAACGTCATCGCGGCGGCGCGATGGTGCGTGTCGCCGACGCGATCGCCGAGGAGATTCCGGTTGCTTTCATCTACAACGAACGACCGCACGCGGTGATGCTGGCGACGCCCGCCGATTACGAGGACTTCGCATTGGGCTTTTCGCTCAGTGAGGCGATCATCGACAGCGCGGCCGAATTCGAGGGCGTGGAAGTCGTGCCGGCGCTGGCCGGCGTCGAGTTGCGCGTCCGGGTGCCGCAAGCGCGCGCCGCGGTTCTCGACGAGCGCGTGCGACAGTTGACCGGGCGTACCGGCTGCGGTCTTTGCGGCGCACAGACACTGGATGCCGCTATACGTCACCCCCCAGCCGTTGCCGAACCGGCGTTGACCGACACCACGGCGCTGCAGCGCGCGCTGGCCGAACTGAAGGACCGGCAGACAATCAATGTCGCCACGGGCGCGACGCATGCGGCTGCGTGGGCGTCGAGCTCGGGGCGCGTCGAACTCGTACGCGAGGATGTGGGCAGGCACAATGCGCTCGACAAGCTGATTGGCGCGATGCTTGCGACGCACGTCGACGTGCGCGCAGGCTTCGTCGTCGTCACCAGTCGTGCCAGCTACGAGATGGTCATGAAGTCGGCGACTGTCGGCATCGGCATTCTCGCAGCGATTTCGGCGCCGACGGCGCTGGCGATCGCGCTGGCCGAGGAGGCCAATGTCACGCTGATCGGCTTCGCCCGGCCCGAGGGATATTCCGTCTACGCGCACGCGCAGCGCGTGCGACCCGATCCGCCCTTGGTCAGGAGCGCCGCAGGATGAATGCCGAACGCATGGCCGAAATGGTCAATGACATCGCCAACTTCTTCGCCGCCGAACCGGATCGGAGCGCGGCGGTCAATGGCGTCTGCGACCATCTTAGGAAGTTCTGGGAGCCGCGCATGCGCCGCCAGATCATTGCCTACGTGCGCGATCACGGAGCCGCCGGCATGAGCGAGCTGGCGCGCGCCGGCGTCGAGAAACTTGCGACGATCGACCCGGCGGCCGCGGCGAAAACGGCCTGAAGCTGGGTGTTGCAGCCCACAAAAAACAGCTATTCGGATCCCGTGTGCGTCAATGCCCGCGGCGAAGCCGCCTTGCTTTGGACGACGCGCGGGGTTGGGTGCCGACAAGTCGCGGAAGCCGGGTGCTGGATGTTCGGCAGGGGCATCCTGGAAGTGCGTTCGCGGTTTCTGCGCGCTCAACGTTTCAACCGGACGCCAAGTTCAAAGAACTCGAACGCGATGGAATCACTATCCTGCTCGATCTGCTCGGAGAAGGCCGTTCGCGTCCCATGGCCATCATCGGAGCTTGTTCGGAGCAGAACGAGAGAATTGCCTTTTGTGGCAGCCTGCATTCGTGCCGTCATCTTGCGTGAATGCATGGGATCGACGTGAGAATCGGTAGCGCTTGCCAGGAATAGCACGTCAGGGTATTTCCGGTTTTCGACGACGTGGTGATACGGCGAGTATGCGTACAGCGCTCGAAATTGCTCGGGAACATGCACGCTGCCATAGCGTTGAGTGTTGAATTGGCCGTTCGCCGCCATCTCGACCCGTAACATGTCGTAGATTCCGACGTCGCCCACGACGGCGCGGAACAGTTCGGGGTGCTGCGTCATTGCGGCGCCTACAAGTAGGCCGCCGGCAGAGCTGCCCTCGATGACCAGATGGTTCGGGTCGGTGTACTTCAACTCGACAAGCCGCTGGGCGCAAGCCACGAAATCGTCGAACGAGTGCTGCTTTTTCAGCATTTCGCCGTCGCGCTGCCAGGCCGTGCCGTAGTCGGTTCCGCCGCGCACATTCGTGTCGACCCAGGTCACTCCCGCGTCCGCGAGCAGGCGTACGTTCAAGTTGAACCATGGCCGCTCGCCGCCGGGCTCTCCGTAGCCGGTCATGACGGTCGGCGTATTCGCCTGAAGCGGGGTGTCTTTCCGATGGAGGATCGTCATCGGAACCCGTGTTCCATCAGCGGACGTTGCAAACTGCCGCACGACTTCAATGTCTTCGAGCCGCACGGAGGAGCGCTCCGATATGGCCAACGGCCGTGCGGGATTGTCCATGCGATAGCACTGCATGGGTGCGACGTACTGGCTGACACAATAGATCGCGCGTTCACCATCGTCGGCCCATTCGCTGAGTTCGGAGACTGCCGGCATTGTCAGCATGCCTTTGAACTCGCCGGCGAGATTCCTCATTTCGACTCGATCCGGGCCACCATCACGCTCAACGAGCAGTACGCGCGATTGCGCGCTCAGCTGGCTTGGCACGACAATGGACTGAATCGCGGCAAGCGACGGCTCAGCGGCAAACTGCTTCGCTTGACGAAGAGTGAAGGATGCGCCCCTGTGCAGCGGCATGATCAGCACTTCGCCACGTTGGGCCCTCTTCGTCGACAGCAGCAACAGGCGGTCACCCATCGGTGCAACCTGGGCAACGCCATCACTCGGGGACAGGAATTTCGACCAATGGCCCTCGGGCGAACGTTCGTAAAACGCGTATTGCTCGCTGTCGCCGTTTGCCAGGCGGGCAAACTGCCATCCCGCATTGCCGCTGAACAAGCGGATTTCCGCCAGCTTGGGGAACTCGTTGCCAAGCTCATAGGTGTCATCTGACGTTGCGCTGCCGAGCGTATGCCGGTAGACCCTTGTGTAGTAGTCGAGATCCGCATCGGGTCGCTCTCCGGGGCGCGGATATCGCGTGTACAAGAAAGCCCGACTGTCAGTGAGCCACGATACCGTTCCGCCGGCTGTCGCATAGTTCACCCGGGGGACGACGTCACCCGTCGCTTGTCCGGTTGCGACATTGAATACACGCACTTCACCGCGCTCCGAATGGTCGGACAGGCACACCGCAACGAAGCGCCCGTCCGGAGACGGCCGATACCAACTGATCGCAAGATCGCCGCCGGCAGCCAGCGCGTTCGGGTCGACTATGGTACGTTCGGTCGACAAATCGTCCGGGTTCGACAGTGCGACCAACACGGATTGTTCGTTGGGCGGCGCGTCCTTGAGCGCAAAGAAAATGCCGGCGCTCGCCCGCATATTCCAGTAGAAGACGTGGGTACCCGTTTCCATTTCGTGCTTGGCAGCCCGTATCGCATCGCGATCAGGCAACGGATCCAAGATCGATCGCGCATACGAGTTTTGCCGCTGCACCCAGGCCTTGACTCGTGCGGAGTCGGCCTGTTCGAGCCATCGGTAATCGTCGACGACGGTGGTGTAGCCGTAGCGATCCGTCGTCGGGTCGATTGGGGAAGGCGGTGGGGAGGCTCGCGAGCTTGCGAAAGTTGCCAAGACCGAAACCGCGGTGGATAGCCATTTCAGGCCCATGAACTCACCCTGCAGACTGGTGAGCTACGTTCGCAAATGGCGAGTTATGGACCTCTAAACCTGGACAGCACGTCAGCTGCCGTCAATTCCGCATAGCAAAAAAAAACGGCCCGCACGAGCGGGCCGTTTCGATTGACGCTGCTTGCCGTCGGCGTTACTGGCAACCTGCAAACTTGAACGAACCGATGCGCGTGCTCCAGTTGAATGCGCCGTTCGCCTTGATGTATTCGTCGGTGTACCAGAACGTGCAGTCGTCGGTCGGATCGACTGTCATCGCGCTGTAGTCGCCCCAGCGCGTGAGGTTCTGGCCGGTCTGCGAACCGGTGCCAGCCATGATCGTGGCTTCCGCCTGCATCGTGTTGACCGGATCGGTGACGAGGCGGCCGGTGTAGCGGATCGACGGGAACAGCGAGCTGCTCGATACGCTGTAGCCCAGCGCCATGTTGCCCTGCTTGTCCTGCGCGATCGACCCCATCCAGCGGTAACTGCTGTCGGGCGCAAACGTCGATTGCTGGGCCACTGCGGGCGTACCGTTCGGGCTGCGCAACTCATACCAGCGGATCGCCGAGTACGAGGTCTGCTTGCCCTTGCCGCCGCTGCTGACCTGCACCGAATGGTTGACCAGCAGCGATTCATAGGTGCCGAAGTTGCGATAGGACAGGCGGAACATCAGGCGATCGGCCAGTGAATCGAGCTGCTGGCGCACTCCGGACTGCGGGACGCAAGTGCCGCCGCCGCAAGCAGGCGTGAAGGCCGCGACAGCGAGATTCTTGGCCGCGCTCAGTGTCGAGTTGGCCGGTGTGGTCCAGTCGACGTGGAACTTCCACAGGTTCAGCGAATTGGTGCCGAAGTTGAGCATGAAGTTCGGCGAACCGGCCGGCGGTGCGGTCGCGCCGTCGAGATCCGACGGCAGCACGCCGCCGAAGCTGCTCGACAGCTGGAAGCATTGCTGCGTGGCGGCCGCGCCGGTCAGCATCGCACTGCGGTTGAACGCGCACAGCTTCGCGCCGCTGAACGTGTTGCCGGTGAACATGTTGAACGTTTCGTAGTAGCCGTCCGGCCAGACACCCATCTTCGGGTAGTCCGGGAAGACGCTGCCGTACGAGAAGGCATAGCGGTACCATGCGCCGGTCGCGTCGGACGTCTGCGACACGGCGACGCACTGCAGATACGGCGTCGTACCGACTGCGAACTGCGAAATGATCCAGCGATTGGCAGCCTTGTCGTACACCACGACCGCATCGCCGTCATTGTCCGTTTCGCACTGGCCACCGAAGCCGGACCACAGCGTGCTGGTCGGCACCGGACCGTACACCACGGCCTTGGTCGACTTGTTGAACACCGCGAAGCCGACGTTGACAATCTGCACGTACTGCGTCGCGCCGACCGCGCCGACGGTGTCCGGCGGCGCATACTGCACCGTGAACGCGCCTTGCGGACCCGAGAAGCCCTTGCCTACGCCATCGACTCCGTTCTGGAACGTCGGAGCAAATTGCGGGCCGAACGTCGAGGCCTGTACCGCGCCGTCGCTCTGTCCTTTCGGGAAGTAGGGCAGCGGCAGTTCATGTTCCGGATGGAAGTGCCAGCGGTTGTAGCCGTCGGCTTGAACGTGCGCATGTGCCAGGGACGGCAGCGTATCCTGCTGGATCGCCCTGGTCACTTCGACCGGACCGACCGGTCCGTTCTGCGCGTATGCGCTTGCGGCAGAACAAGCGGCCAGAACGGCCACGATCAGTTGAACTCGTTTCATGCGGTCAGCTCCTCGAGGAATGGCAACAAGTGCATTGCATGGGAATCTGCAGACAACAAAAAAGCGACCGGGCACGCTGGTGTCGATCGCCTGTTCTTCAGTTCACTGCGCCGTTTCCCGTAGAGCCGCGGCGCCGGTTCATCTGTCGGTATGCGCAAGGGTATAGGATGAGACGGAATCAGTCCATAGACGTACCAATAATGCACCGCAGGTAGGCAGCAAGGCGGAGAACCGGTGATCCGGCCTGGAGTCCTTTTCGATGTTTCTGGTGACGGAAAAGTACGGTTGAGCCGGACGTCCGCCACCCGATCCCGCTGGTGCCCGATAGAAACCCGGCGGCAATTTCCGCTGACCAACGCGCGCATGCCACTGTTCTCGGCGGCATCGCTCTTTTCGTGCGTTGCAGCACGCCGGGGGCATGTCGGCCACGTGGCGCAATTTCAGTGAAATTTTACGCACGCGCTTCGATGCTACATTTCGCCCCGATCCGAACGAAAAAGAGGCCATCCGATGCGAAATCCGAATACGTCACACCTGCCGTTGTTTCTTGCTGTCGCAGCAACCGCCTTTTCCTGCTGCGCGTTTGCTGCACCGGCCGACTTTGCCGTGAAGGAGCACTGGAGGCTCGGCGGTCCCGGCGGATGGGACGTGCTGGCCGCGGACACAACGGCAAAGCGGCTGTATGTGACGCGCGGTGACCGCGTGGTTGTCGTCGACACGGAGAGCGGAAAGGACGTCGGTGAGGTTCCGCACACCGACGGCGTGCATGCGGTGGCGCTCGCGCATGAATTCGGCCAGGGTTATACGAGCAACGGCAAGGCCAACAGCGTCACCGTTTTCGACCTGAAAAGCCTCAAGACCGTGCAGGAAATCAGGATCGATGGGCAGAACCCCGACCTGATCCTGTACGACGAGCCGACCCGGCAGGTATTCGTCTTCAACGGCCGCAGCGCCAATGCGAGCGTGATCGACGCGAAGAGCGGTACGGTTGCGGGAACAATTCCACTGGGCGGCAAGCCGGAGTTCGCGGTCAGTGACGGGCACGGTCGTGTCTTCGTCAACATCGAGGACAAGAACGAACTGGTGGCGATCGACGCGAAGACCCGAAAAGTCGATACGAGATGGCCATTGACGGCGTGCGACGAGCCGACCGGCCTGGCGATCGATCCGGTGCATCACCGCCTCTTTTCCGCCTGTGGCAATGAGCACATGGCGGTGACCGACTCGACGAACGGGCACCAGGTCGCGAGCGTGCCGATCGGCAAGGGGCCGGATGGCGCCGCGTTCGATCCACAGCTAGGCCTCGCCTTCAGCTCGAACGGACAAGACGGCACGTTGACGGTCGTGCACGAGGACGACCCCGACCATTTCAGCGTCGTGCAAACCCTCGCCACGCAAAAGAGCGCAAGGACCCTGGCGCTGGATGCGAAGACGCACCGGATCTATCTGGCGGCGGCCGAGTTCGGCGCAGCGCCGGCTGCAACCAACGAGCAGCCAAGGCCGCGTCCGCCGATGGTTCCGGACAGTTTCGTGATACTTGTCGTCGGGAAGTGATCGAACGCCGCAGGTGAGCTAGCGCAGCACGCGGATGTCTATCTGCGAGTACGTGCCGGCAGCAGTCAACGCGGTGATCGTCTGCGGCCCGCTGTCGGCGAACGCATGCACGAACGCATGCGCGCCGCTGGTCTCGCCTTCGAGCTTGCCGTTGACCAGCCACAGCACCCTGCCGCTCGCGCCGAGCGCCTTCAGGCTCAATTGCGCGGGCTTCTGGCTGCCTGGTGCGCGCGCGATCGCCGCGCCGTTGCCGATGCCGTCGATGCGCAGGCTCGCGTAGCGCTCGAGCGCGTCCGCTGCGCATTGCGGTGCGAGCGGCGGCATGCTCGCGCGGCGCCGTTCGACGTGCGACAGCCACGGATAGGCGAGGGCGGGCCAGCGTGCGATGTCGACTTCGCGCTCCGTCGCGGCGTGGCAATCCGCGCTGAGGCGCTGACCGGACCGCGCGTCGGTGCGGATGTGCGCCGTCGCCGCGGACCAGGTCCCGGCATCGCGGTCCGGCAGCGTCGCCGGAATCACGCCGTTCAACACCCACGCCGTGCGTTTTTCGTGGCAGACCTCAGGCTTCGCCGGATTGAAGGCCAGACCAAGCGGCCAGCAGACCTCGGCCTCGCGCACGCTGGCCGGAGCGGTATCGGCAAACAGGTTCGACGGCGGGCGCGGCAGGCTGTCGACGGCCTGGAACAGCAGCGGCAATGCGGTGATCGCGCCATATTGGCCCGGCATCGGCGTGCCGTCGGGCCGCCCGATCCAGACGCCGAGCGTGTAGCGCCGCGTCGCACCGATCGCCCAGGCGTCGCGGTAACCGTAACTGGTGCCGGTTTTCCAGGCCACGCGTGGCTTTCCGCTCGTGTCGAACGTGTCGCTGGCATAACCCGGCCGCGGATTGGCTTCAAGGATGCTGCGCACGATCCATGCGGCGCCATCCGACATCAGCCGGCGTTCGGTCAGCGTATCGTCCCGCGTGAGGCGAACGCGGGCGGCAACGCCGGCCCGGTTGAACGCCGTATACGCGCCGACCAGTTCTTCCAGCCGCGCGCCGGCACCGCCGAGGATGATCGACAGGTTCGGTTCGGCGCCGCGTGGCAACTGCAGATCGATGCCGCCGTTGGCCAGGCGTGCCATGAAACGCGCCGGACCTACGCGATCGAGCAGGTCGACCGCGGGAACGTTCAGCGACAATCGCAGCGCCTGCGCAGCACCGACCGGGCCGTTGAACGATTCGTTGAAGTTCGCCGGGCGATACGAGCCGAATGACTGCGGTGCGTCGACCAGCAGGCTCTCCGAATCGATCAGGCCCTCGTCGAGGGCAAGCCCGTAGAGGAACGGCTTGAGCGTCGAACCGGGCGAACGCAGCGCACGCACCATGTCGACATGGCCGAGGCGGGCCTCGTCGCCGAATGCACCCGAGCCGACGTAGGCCAGCGTGTCCAGGCTTGCATTGTCCACCAGCAGCAACGCTGCCGAGGTGCGCTCCGGCAGGCGCGCCAGATACGATGTCACGCGCGCTTCCATCGCGCTCTGCAGCTCGGCATCGACCGTCGTGCGGATGCTGCGCCGCTGCGGCAGTGCTTCGCGCAAACGCTCGGCCAGCAGTGCCGCCTTCAACGGTGGCGACAGCGTGCGCGCCGCGACGCTTTCGATTTTCGCGTCGGCGACCTGCGCGGCTGTCCACACGTGCAGGTCGCGCATGCGCTCCAGCACCTTGTCGCGCGCCACCTGCGCGGCACCTGCCTGCCGATCCGGGCGCAGCCTGCTTGGACTTTGCGGCAGCACCGCCAGCAATGCCGCCTCGGCATGGCTGAGTCGGTCGGCCGGCTTGCCGAGATAGGCGTAGCTGGCCGCCTGCACGCCCTGGATCGAGCCGCCGAACGGCGCGTAGTTCAGGTACAGCGTGAGGATTTCGCGCTTCGACAGATGCGCCTCGAGTTGCAGCGCGCGCAGGATCTGCTTGATCTTGCCGTGCAACGTGCGCGAATGCGGATCGATGATGCGCGCGACCTGCATCGTCAGGGTCGAGCCGCCGGAAACCGGCCGGCGGTAGCGCAACATCTGGCCCACCGCACGCGCGAGCGCCAGCGGATTGATGCCCGGATGCCGCCAGAACCACCGGTCCTCGTACCCCAGCAGCGCCTCCACATACAGCGGCGACACCTGTTCCGGCGTCACCGGATAGCGCCAGATGCCGTTGTCGTCGGCAAACGCACGCAATGGCGTGCCGTCGCGGGCCAGGACGACGGTGGCGCCGGTGCTGCTGTCCGGCAGCGGCAAGGGGAATATCGCGTCGGCGATGACGAGCAGGGCGCCGGCGCACAGCGCGGCGCCGAGTGCGCGCTTCAGCCACTTGGCGACATGGCTCATTGCGATCGCCTTGCCATCGGCTCGTCGTTCCGGCGGAAGCCGGAACCCATCTCGCTCTTGGTTTGCTGGTCTTCAAGGGCAGAGCTTCCACTCGGCCTATGGCCGAGCGGGTTACTTTCTTTGCTTGTGCAAAGAAAGTAACCAAAGAAACACACCCCGGAAGGCGCGCCCTCCGGGCATCCTGCCCTGCGGGTGCGCGAGCAGGCTACGGGGTTCGCTGAGTGCACATCCGTGTGCACGCAGCGAACGCGTGCGCATCCTGCGCACGCCCCTTCGGGCATTTCCTCCGCCTGCTCGCCGTGCCTTACGGGGCCCCGGTTGGGCGGCATCCTGCCGCAGAAGCACGAGCAACAAATAGAAGCGAACGACAAGGGCGAACGGCAAGAGCGCAGCGACGCAACCGTTTTCCTCGACGCAGTGCAGGGATGCACGGATTCGTGGAGAAACCGCGCCGTTAGCGGTGCCGAGCATCGCAGCCGTGGCCGGAGAGAGCCCGCAGGGGCGCGGCGATGGATCGCCGCGCTGGCGCAGCTGTACATGGACGTACTGTCTGCGCCACCCGGCCGCGGCGAGAAGCGCAGGGAAGCCCGATTCGCAGGAGCGAATCGGGCCACCGCGCTCGGCGCTAGACTTTTTTGGCTACTTTTTGGGGCAATGCCAAAAAGTAGCCCGCTCACCTGCAAGGTGAGCGGAAGCTCTGTTTTTGACCGACACTTGGCGCGCAGCGCACCCAATGTCAGGGCTCCACGACCTTGATCTGCGCGGGCTCGCTGCGGCCCACGCCGCGGATCTCCGGCCGGTACATGTCCTCGATCAGCGGCGGGGGCACGGCGAAGGTGCCGGGCGACACGGCGCGCACGAGGTAGAACACGTGCGCCTTCTGGCCTTTGTACAGTTTCAGCGCGGCGACGTAGCGGTCGTCGCGGAATTCCTCGTGGCGCACTTCGGCGGCGCTGGCGCGGTCGTTGATCTGCACGCCGTCGATGACGACGTCGGCCCACTGTTTCGCGTCCGACAGATTGAAGTTTTCGATCTCGAGGCCGCCGGGCAGCAGGTCGGTGAACAGCGCGTCGGCCATTTCCTCCTTCGCCTCGATCGCGATGCCGACGACGAGGCCTTCGCCTTCCTTCAGCGTGTGGCCGTCGTACGGCTGGCCGTCGAGCGTGTAGAGGCTGCGCTTGATCCAGACCTTCGAGTCGTTCGGTTCGGGCGCCTTCTTCGGCACGCCGGCGACATCCTGCGAGAGATACAGCGGCGGATTGCCGGCCGGCACGAGGCGCACGCCGGACTTGACTTCGGCTGCACCGAATGTCCGGCTCCAGATTTTTTTCGCCTCGATCGTGCTCGACTTGTCGCCGACGCCGAGTTGTGCGGAGAACGTCGCATTGCCCTCCTTGACCAGTGCCTTGCCGAGGCGGAACAGGGCGAGCTGTTCCTGCGTCGACAGGTACAGCCACGAGTAACCGTACTTCTTCGCCTCGGCCTCGCGTGCGGAACGGCGCGCGACGAAGTCGCGGCCGAGCTTGATCACGCTGGCCTGGTATTCCGGCTTCGACACGTCGTTCTGATGCACGAGCGCGATCATCAGTGCCGCATCCCGCAGGTCGCTGCCGTAATCGCCGAGATACCACGGCCGCTCGACCTTCTTGGCGAACGCCTCGTCGAGCGCCTTCTCGCCGCGCGGCTTGTCGCCCTGCAGGCTCAACGCGATACCCAGATGCACCAGCGGCAGCGCGGTCAGCGACTTGCCGCGCTCGTTGTCGTACAGCGCGCGCAATGTGCCGAGCGGCGCCCGCTGTACGCGGGCGAGCACGTAGGCCGAATAGGCCTCGTCGGCGAAACGCAGGTGGCTGGAGTTCTCGTAGCCGTAATACGGATGTCCGCCGGAGAGCAGGTCGTCGTTGAGCCGCTTGAGTGCCTTCTGCAAAACCGAATCGGGAACGTCGACGCCCGCGTCGCGTGCGTCGAGCAGGAACTCGACCACATACGGCGTCAGCAATTCGTTGACGTACGAGTCCCCGCCCCACATCGAGAAGTGACCGGACGGAATCTGCATCGCCGAGATCCGGCTCATGGCCGCGGCCAGCAGTTGCCTGCGCCGGTCGGGCGCGATCGCATCGAGGCCGAAGTTGGCTGCGGCCTGGTCGTCGTCGAGCAATATCGCCCAGGCCTTGCTCGTGGTCTGCTCGATGCAGCCGTACGGGTAGTGGATCAGGTCGTGAACCGCGCTGGAGAACGGCAGCGGCGGCAGCGCGCTGACGGTCAGGCGCGCGGCGACCGATCCGGCCATGAAGCCGTCGAGCGAGGACGCGTCGATCGAAATCGGTGCGAGTGTGTCGAGCACCTTCGGCTCGCTCTTCAGCACCGACGGCCACGCTGCGCGCACCGCGACTTCGAATTCACGATGGATGCTGATCTTTTCGCCCTGCTTCGCGTCGCCGCTTTCGACATTCACGGCAAACTTGCCGACGCCGTAGTCGTCTGCGGCACGCAGCGGGAACGCCACGGTCTTCTTGGCGCCGTCGGCGAGAGTGATCCTGTGGCTCGTGTCGGCGATGATCAGCGGCGGCTTGGCCAGCACCTGCAGCTTGAATTCGCGCGCCGCGCCGGAAAAGTTCTGCAGGTCGACCGTCATGGTCGAGACATCGCCGGGCGCCATGGCGCGCGGGGTCGAGACTTCCGCAACGAGCGGCGCGCGCACAATCGTCTCGGTGCTGGCATTGCCGTAGTCGGTCTCGCCGAACACCAGCGTGCTGACGCGCAGCGTGCCGTTGAAGTCCGGCACGGAGACCTTGACTGTCGCTTCGCCCCTGGCATCGAGTTGCACCGGGCCGCTGAACAGGTCGACGGTCAGCACCTTCGCGGTCGGCCGGCGCGCCTGCGGCAGCGCGGCCAGCGCCATGTCGCCGCCGAAGCGCAGCTTCGCGCTCGTGCCGTCGTAGCTTTCGATGATCCTGCCGTACAGGTCGTAGGCGTCGATGCCGAGCCGGCGCTGCGCGAACAGGTATTCGCTCGCATCAGGCACGGCGAAGCGGGTGATGTTGAGGATGCCGACGTCGACCGCCGAAACGGTGGCCCACGCCTGCCGGCCGGCAAGCTTCGGCGCCTTGATCGTCACCGGCAGTTCGGTCTCTGGCTTCATCTGTTTCGGGGCATCGATGTCGACGGCGACCTGCCGCGTCGAACGATCCATCGTCACGAAGGCCTCGCCGACGGCGCGCGCCGGCGTGACCTTGTCGGCCGCGGAGCCGGGACGGAACACGAGCGCACTGACATACACGTCGTGCCGTTCCCAGTCTGCCGTTACCGGAATCTCGAACGTTGCCCCGGTCCGGGCATCGATGTTCTTCGTGTACAGCAGCTTGTCCGATTCCACCATCAGCACGCCGGGGCCGGCATGCGGCGGCGTCAGCGTGACTTTCAGCGTATCGCCGGCCTTGTAGCGCTCCCTGTCGAGCGCCAGCTTGACCTTGTCCGGGCGCGCTTCGGTGCCGCGGTTGTCGTTGTCCCAGCTCCAGCCGGCGATGAATGGATACTTCATCGTCAGCCCGCTGGCCGGATCGGCGATCTCGACGCGGTACTCGCCCCATTCGACCGGGAAGTCGATGCGTGCGGCCTTGCCGCCTTCGATCTTCAGGTCGCGCTTCTCGCCGTCTTCATAGCGTTGCGTGTAGTCGAAGCGCCAGCCGCTTTCCTTGTCCCAGGTCCAGTGATAGTCGCGCCGCTCGCGCACCAGCGTGACCTTCAGCTTGTCCGCGGCGAGCAGGTCGCCCTTCGCGTTGCTCTTGATGACTTCGAAGCCGGCCGGGCCGTTCGCGTTCGCGCCATCCTTGACGTCGAACAGCGGCCGCACGCCGACCAGCGCATCGGCCGGCCATACGCTGCGCTTGAGCGTGCGCGACACGGTGCGCCCGCCACTTTCGTAGACGCTGCCGGCCAGCATCGCGGCAACCGGCGCCGACGGCCTGGCATCGGGCAGGATCGGCACTTCGACCTCGAGCCTGCCGTGCGCATCGAGCTTCTCGTCGACGACATCGTCGGCCTTTTTCGGCAGCTCGATGGTCGGATCACCGAAGAAGAAATCCTTGTGCGCGTCAATCGGGTGCTGGTCTGCCGCGAGCGTGAGCCGCGCGGTGAAGCGGTTGCCGGCAGCCGGTGCGCCGTAAAGGTAATCGGCGGAGACATCGACCTTGAACGGCTCGCCCGGCTTCAGCGTCGCCTGCTTCGAATCGAGCGCGAGCTTGAGGCGCTCGGGCAGGAATTCCTCGACGCGAAACGTGTAACTCTGTGCGGCTTCCTTCGCGGCGGGATCGAGCCGGAACTCGACCTGCCAGCGTCCGGTCGGCGCATCCTCCGGAATCGTGCGCGACCACTGCAGGTAACCCAGGTCCTTGGGCTGCAGTGTGACCGTGTCGTAGAGACGGCCATCGGGTTGCTTCAGGGTTGCAATCAGCGGCTGCGGCTTGATCGGCTTGCCGTCATGGTCGCGCAGCAGCGCGGACAGGCGCAGCGTTTCGCCCGGGCGATACAGATCGCGGCCCGACCAGGCAAACACGTCGAACCATTGCTGCTTGCGGCCGGCGACCTGGAAATCGGAAAGGTCGAGGGCCGGCTGGTTGAACGGCAGGATCGAGACGTCCCTGCCGCTGCGCGCAACCAGCACATGCGCGGATTTCAACTCGTACGGCACGGTGGCATTGCCGTCGCCATCGGTCCTGGCGGTCGCGACCGCATCGCCGGATGCATCGAGAATCTGCACTTCGACGCCGGACGATGCCTCGCCGCTCTTCAGCGATGCCGTGTGCAGCCAGAGCTTGTCGCGATAGACGCGCGTATGCAGGCCGATGTCGCTGACGAAGAAGAACGAGGTCTCGAACTGGTCGTGGAACGTGCCGGCGCGCTTCATGACGGCGAAGTACAGGCCCGGCTCCGACAATTCATTGATGTTCTGGATCGGCAGGTACGACAGCGTGCGCTGGTTCTGCTTGCTGTCGAGCACGAAGCGGTTGCTGTAGACCGAATCGGCGATCGCGGCGAGCGGCTTGCCCTTGCGGCCCCAGTAGCCGCGCTCGTCGTCCAGATCCCATGCGCTGCGCTTGCCGCTGCGCTGGTACGCGGCGAAGAAGTTCGACAGTTCCTTGTCGCGCACGCGCAGGAACTCGACGTCGACCGCCTTGACGTTGACCGCGACGACCGGCAGCCCGCGTGTGCCGCGCGCCGGCAGCACGCTGCCCTGGGAGGCGAAGCCGACCGCCGGCTGCAGCGGACCGGTATAGATTTCCTTCTCGACTTTCGCCGGCAGCGTCTTGCCATCTGCCGCCGCCAGCGTGGCATCGATCGTTACCTTGTAGTTCCTGTCGGCCTCGACGAACGGAAAGCGCAGGGTCCGGCCGTTCTCGTCGAGCGCCCAGCTGCCGGTGACCGCTTCGCCCTTTGGCCCGGTCACGTGCAGCATCGTGTCGAACGCCTGCGAGCCGGCGAGCGGCTGCGTGAAGTCCAGCGCGATCGCGAGCGCGCCCTCGTGCATCTCCGATTTCGATTCGTCGAGCGCGAAGCCGGCGGGTTTCGGCGCAGGCGCCGCTGCAGCCGGTTTGGCAGCGGCATTCGGCGCCGACGGTGGCGCTTCGGACTTGCCGCAGCCGGCGCCCGTCAGCGCCAGGGCAAGACACAACAACCGGAACAACGCGTACGGCCGTTCGCGACGCGCGATCGGCGAAGACTTCGGCGAACTCGACATGGATTGCCCCAGTGACCGGTTGTCGCAAGGATTATAGACATGCGTGTGACTTTCCGCGGGCGGCGCTGCGACGAATCGATGCGCGCATGACGTCGCGGCGCGGGCACTCGCAGGCAACGTCCGACGGTCGGACGACCGAACAATCCGCATGCAAATCCAGGCCGACTGCATCCGCAGTTCCGTTGACGGAGCCGGCGCATCAGGCCTTCATCGGCAGCCGTCTCCGGAAAGCGTTTGCCGTCGCGATCGGCATTTGTCTCGGCTATTTCGTCGTGGCAGGGGCGCTGCTCGCGTTGGACCGGCTGCGCCCGCACAGACGCGTATAGCGCGCGTGGCTGCCGTTTCGCCAAGACGTACCGGACTCGACGGGATGAAGCGGGCTCGTGCCTGCGCATCCGCGCTCGGTGGCGAACTGTCTTGGGTTCCCTCGCTCGCTGTCGGGTTCACGCGGCAACGTAGCCGCTACACCAACCGTTCACGTTCACCAGGTTGCCGGGATACAACCGGCACGGCGCGTATTGCCCGCCGGAACCGGCAGGCTGGAAATATTTGCAGCTTGCGCAACGCTGGCCGGGCATGTGCTTCGGAAACTTGCTGCTGTCGACCGCGCTTGCATCCTCCGTGTAGCCGAGCGAAGCGGCGGCCGGATTGGCGTCGCTCAGATGAGGCAGCGCGTCCTGTGCAGCTAAGAGCCGGCGGAAACCGAACGTGCCCGCGCAGGCGATGGTGGCGCCGGCAAGCCGCAGCAGGCTGCGGCGGCTGATACGGGAGTTGTATACATGTGACATTGCAGACCTCGCAGAGTTGAGTCGCCGTGGCAGCTCGTGGGTTCCTCGTTCGGGCGCGTGCTGCTACAGCGCGAGCCAGGCGAACATGAACAACGTGTTGTTGTCGTGGGCGTTGCGGCCAAAACCGTCGTAGTTGGTCGACGCGCCGTTGAACTTGTCGTACATCGTGTACTGCAGCCCGAGGCGTACGTTGACCCACGGCGCATGCCACGAATCGGCCGCCCCGAATGGCGTCCAGTCGGCCTGCAGGATCGTGCCGGAGCTGTCCGGCTTGCCGCTGCGGCTGCCGGAGGCCGGCGCCGGCGCGAACAGCCCGGGATCGCTGCTGCCGCGAAGCACGAAGCGGCCGAGGGTAACGCCGTAGTGATTGTCGTAGTAATACGAGGCGTTGATCGCGGTCGAATCGAGCGATCCGGTTCGGTGCTCGGCGTCGCCGGCGGCAAATGTCGCGTCGCGCCTTTCGCGCTCGTGCACGTACGCACCGTTCAAGGTGACAACGTGCGGCCCCATGTCGAACAACTGCAGCGAGCCGTCGACGCCGACGTCGCGATATTTGTCGCTCGGCCCCGGCAGGCGATCCGGATGGAGGTTTGCATCGAGCCCGAATGCGCCGAGCGACCACGAGATTCCCTTCGTGTCGTGCGAATACGCAACGCGCCAGTACGGTGCGATGCCGGCGATGCTCCCAGCGTCATCACCGACATTCACCGCATCCAGAAACCCGTGCGACAGCGAGCCGTAACCGCCGAGCTCCGCGTACCAGGCGTTGTCGTAGAACATATAACCGCTGACGCCCGCAACCTGGTGTTCCAGAGCCCCTTCGATCAGCGGCGCGGCGGCCATCTGCGGTACGAGTTCCGAGGCCATGTAGGGAAAGCGCCACGCGGCGAGCGTGTTCCACACATCCGACACCCCCGGATTGTTGTTGACCGAGACACCGAAGGTTGCCGGTTTCTCGCCGATCTTCACCTGCCGCGCGTAGCGCACGTCCACGTTGTCGAGCGTCAGCAGCCGGTCGATGTCCGAGTATGTCGTCTGTGCGAATACGCCGACGTGGTCGGAAACGCGTCCGGCCAGGAACAGCGATGCCTCCTGCACCGAGAAGTTGTCGTTCGGGCCATCGTGCGGCCCGGCGTTGCCGGGTTGATCGGACCTGGTATGCGTGTACGAGGCGACCAGCATCGCCGCCAGCGGGATGCTGTGCGAATCGGGCGCGGCAAGCGTGTATCCGCCGAGCTTGAACGCCCGCCCGAATGGCGTCAGCTGCGGCCCGAACGCGCCGACATGGCAGGTGGCGCACGGCTGTCCGGTCTGCTGCGCGAAACTCGGCAGGGCGGCGGCGTGCCGCGTCGTGGCGATTGCAAGCAGTGCGGCAACCACGATGCGGGCGAGGAACGTCGCGATCGACGGGCTTTGCGGAAGAGACAGGTTGTCGAATTGCATGAAGACCTCCGGGTGCGATTCTTCGTGACGACAGCGCCCCCGGCGTGTTTTCACGCCCGCTCACGTACGCTTCCTTCGCGCTGCGCGCATTGGCGCAATCGCGTCTTGCACGGACTGAGTTCCGGCTGCATGCCCGCCGGTTCACCGCGTCCGTTCCGATTTGTCGCACGCATGAGCAATTGTGGACATGTGCACAACTGCCGGCGCTGCCGCGCGCGCTTCGTGCGGAACGATTCGGTATCGGTGGCGGCGCCTGCTTGCCGCATTGTCGAGCCAGTGCGCATTCACACACGGTGCGGTCCGCGCGCAGGTCCTGCAGATGGTCGCGTCCGACGCCGCACCGGCTACTGGCATACGGGGTGATGGTCGTTCTGCCAGCAGTTCCTCCGTTCAGAAATGGTTTCCGGGCACCTACCTGGATTTCGCAAGACATTGAACAGGATAGGGTTCTTGCGGGCACGACCGATGGATTCGACCATCGTCGATATCGGCGGGTGCTTCACGCGGCGTTGATGGATTTTCGCTATGCTATGAAATGCATTTGGCCTCGTCTTCGACGGGGCGTGGTGCCGGCGATGGCAAAGTCGCATGGCGCGGGGGCGCATGAACGAGATCGACCGACTCGAACGGTTGCAGCAACTGCTGCTGTCCTTGAACGCGATCAGCGCGGCAACACTGGATTCCGGAGCGCTGCTCGATCGCATCGTGGCCGAGACCATGCGTTTCACCGACGCCAGCGGCGCCGTGGTCGAGTGGGCCGACGGCGATGATCTGGTCTACATCAAGGCTGCCGGTCAGATCGCCGAATTCGTCGGACTGCGCGTGCCGCAGAACAGGAGCCTTTCCGGACTGTGCATGTTCGAGCGCGCGATCCAGCGTTGCGACGACACTGAAACCGATCCGCGCGTGAATCGCGAGGCATGCCGCACGATCGGCATTCGCTCGATGCTGGTCGTGCCGCTGCTGTTCGGCGAAGAAGTGGTCGGCGTGCTCAAGGCATCATCGGATCACACCGCTGCGTTCAATGAAGAGCACGAACAGGCCCTGCACCTGGCTGCGGGCATCATTGCAGCCATCGTCGGCCGCCAGGTGTTGATCGAAAACAGCGAGCGCGAAGGCGAAGCATTGTCGGCCGAACTGCAGGCAAGCCAGGCAGTGGGTGAGGGCTACCGCAAGGCCGCGATGATCGATCCGCTGACCGGCCTGCCAAACCGCCGCAATTTCGAGGAAATGCTCGAAGTCGCGGTGTTCCATGGCGGCGACGTGCCGGGCACGATGGCGTTGCTGTTCGTCGACGTCAACGACTTCAAGACGATCAACGACAGCTTCGGCCACGACATCGGCGACCACGCCCTGCGCCGCGTCGCCGACGTGCTGCGTGGCAACGCCAAGGAAGCCGACTTCGTCGCTCGCCTGGCCGGCGACGAATTTGTCGTGCTCATGCGCAACCTCGTCGAACCCGAACGAGAAGTCGGCGGATTCTGCCAGAAGATCGTGCGCGTGTTCGACCAGCCGCAGACGCTGGCCGACACGATCCAGATCAGGATGTCGGTCGCGATCGGCGTGGCGCTGCATGACAGCGCGGAGTTGACGCGGCCGGAATGGCTGCGTCGCGCCGACGATGCGATGTACCACGCCAAGCAGTCCGGCAAGTTCCGTTTCTACGGCCACTACGAGCCGACGCTGAGAGTCGTAGGGAAGGAAGAGCGCAACGGCTGACAGCGCCCGGTCGGCGTGGCGCTACGCAAGGCGGACCCTGGCAACTTGGCAGGTTGGTGTTGTCGCCACTGGCCAGGAGACGCAGCGCGGCGTACTGAAAAAGGTGACGGTCATTGTCGAGAGCCGCTCCGCGCGCGCCACGGCGCAAGCGCCTCTCGCCACGAAAGCAGGTGCGCGCGAGTTGCCACACGCAGCCAGACGCTTCCGTAAGCGATGGCCACAACTCCTGCGACGGCGATCCAGCCGCGCTCACGAACGAGACCGTATCCGACGGCGACCGCGCCTGCCGCCAGCCAGACCGTCGCCAGCAGCAACGCCACGAGTCGACTCGGTCCGCTCAATCTGCCTCGCCCGCGCATCACGACGCCAATGTTGTCTACCGCACGTGCATGCGCGAATCTGCTATCGCCGCGCCCGGTTGAGATCCTCGCATTCGCGGCAAAGACGATAGGTTCCGGTTCCAGGCCTTCTGTCGGAGCGCGGGATATCCTTGGCTTTGGTGCACCAGGTGTTGTTGTGGTGCACGCGATCGGGTATCGGCTTGGTCGACTCTTTTATCCAGTAGAACGCGGGCGTGGTCGGCATGGCGTGTTCTTTCTTGAAGTGGTCAGGGGTTGTACCGCGAAAGCGGAGGCTTGAACTGTGGTGTTGCACGCATTTTCCTGCCTGTGAAGCGGCATTCCACTTTTTTCCCTAGCTCCGCGTCAGACGTCCTTTCGTGGGCTGAAGCGGGTCGTCGCTGATGTCATAGTCCTCGCGCTCTTCGCGCGACCAGTTCGCGACGGAATGGGCGGGGATGGGCGCCCGTCCTGTACGGCATATGTGTCGCTCGCGGCGTCGTATTCGGCCTGGAAGTGCTTGCCTTCCGGGTATTCGATCCAGACGGTTTCGGAGTCGTCGGGTTTTTGGGCGGGCATGTGTGACCTCCTGACGCGTGAGGTGCCCCGGGACCCTTCAGGCGTGCGCGCTGGTCGACAACCACCAATTGTCGCCGACGCAACACGCTGTCGAGTCGGCAGCGATGTTTCGGTGCAATGATTTCGCGGCAAAGATGGACCGGGTCTGAATCGCCGTCGTCAAGGCCTGCGATGCCGCGTCGTCCCTGGCGCCTGCGCAAGGGATGAACGCGACCGGCACCACGACGTTCGCGGCGTAATTCCCGGCCGCAAGATGCGTGACCAGCAGCATGACGCCAAAGCCTTGATTCGGTGTGAGCGGGAAAATCAGCCTGCCGCCGGGATTCAGCGCGTCCAGCCAGATCGCAGGCGGATGCGTCGCGCCCGCATTGACATAGATGACGTCCGCATTCGGCAAGCGACCGTCCATGGCGGATGCGGCAACGACTTCGACGTTCGGCAGGTGCTGCAGATTTTTCCGAGCCGCGCTGGCGAGATCGTTTTCAATTTCGTAGGCGACCACGTTTCCGGAGTCACCGACGAGTGCAGCGAGGATTGCGGTGTAGTAACCGGTACCTGCACCGACATGCAGAACGGTGTCGCCGGGGGCTGGCGCGCAGGTCACCAGGCAGCGCGCATGCAGTGTCGGCTGGCCATTGTTGATGCCGCGTTCGGGTGCCAGCCCGACGACGATGTCCTGGTACAGAAGAGACGGATCGGACGAGCCTGTCGAGATATAGTCGGGATTGACGAAGATGGACCATGGCCCGTCCCCGACGAAGCGCTCGCGCTCGACGGAGGCAAAAGCGGCGATCAGCTTCGCGTCGGAAGAGCCGGCGCTTCCTACGACGAAGTTGGCGTAGAAGTTGCGGTGGGAGTGCGTGGAGGTCATGGTAATTCTTGCAGGCGCTTTTTGACCGTAGATTTGGCGAGGGCCTTGGAGCGGGACGCGAGCGCCTTGGAGCGGGACGAAGGTGATTATGACTACATGGACAGCTGCAACGAAAGGGTGGGGAACGTGGGGCCTTCCTGGCCCGCACCTCGCGCGGTGCGCGAGGCCAGCTCCGCTGTCCGCTCCGGCATCCTGTCTGCGCAGTCGAACGTGGCTTTGCTGCGCAAAGCGACGTTCTCGCGCCGCCCTGCCTTCTCCAAACAAAAAAGGGCCCCGCAAGGGGGCCCTTATTTTGTTTGGTGGAGGCGGGGGGAATCGAACCCCCGTCCGAAGATCCTACGTCCCCGGATCTACATGCTTAGCGCGCCGTTTGATCTCGCCCTGCGGCAACACGGCGCGCGAAGCGCACCGCAGGACCAGCCGGTTATGAGTTAGCCGCGGATCGACTGGCGGCGATCAACAGCGATCTTGTGATAGTGACCCTACATCCACGAGCACAAGCACAAGTGGGTTCGGGACTCAGCCTTAAGCGGCTAGAGCGTAGTTGTCGTCGTTGGCAACTAAAGTTTTGCTGCTGGATTAACGAGGAAAGCTGCCCCCTCGGCATGCACCAGGCGATTTCGGTACCCCCGTCGAAGCCGATCGCCCCCGGAAGGTGAAACTGCCTTGACCGCCCGCAAACGACTGCGGTCGATCGGTCTTGAGTATAACAGCTGGGGCTGAACGCTTGCCGATTCAAGACGTTGCAGGCTGCTTCCTGCACCAGGAAAAAAATATCCGAATAAGTCTTTGCGGGGTTGCCTCTAGGGCACGTTTGCGGCGACGAGGACGAATTCGCCGGGGATCATGTAGCCATCCCCGTTGCGCCACGGTTCGATCGCTTCGAGGTAGCGGGCACGTACGCGGGCGCGTATGTTTTCGTCGAAGCGCGACCACGAAAGCGCAACCGACCCGCCGAGGAAGACCGCATCGCATGCCTCATCGGCGCTGGCGTAGAGCAGCGGCGTCGACATGCGGCAATGCTCGACGACGTCGCATCCGGCGGCGCGGCACAGGTCGGCGAGCGCATCCTGCAAGCCGAGTGCGAAGAACAAGGGGCACGCGTCGCTCGACAGTTCGGCATCGACGATCGGAAACACCGGCGCCCAGCCGCAGCGCGACCGCTCGCCCCATGTGGCCAGTGCGATGCGGCCGCCCGGCCTGACGGCGCGGCGCATCTCGCGCACGGCCTGCTCGGGATCGGGTGCATGCATCAGTCCCAGTGCGCACAAGGCGGCGTCGAAGCTGGCGTTCGGCACGTCGAGCCGCTCGGCATCCATGCGCTCGAAGCGGACGTTGGTCAGGTCGCGCTGCCGCGCGCGTGCCCGCGCGGCAATGATCATGCGTTCGGACAGATCGACGCCAAGCACGTGGCCGCGTGCGCCGACGGCGCCGGCAGCTTCGAGCGAGACCAGGCCGGTGCCACAGGCGACGTCGAGCACGCGCTCGCCCGGCGCCAATGCGGCAAATTCGAGCAGTCGGGCCTGTGCGGCCGCAAGCTGCTCGCGCCACAGCGGCTCGTAATGACCGGCGGCAAGGTCCCAGCCATCGCGCTGGATGCGGCGCTGCAGTCGTGCCTGCATGTACCGCTGCGTCGCACTGGTCACGCGGGCCGGTCACATGGCATAGGGCTTGCGATCCGCCAGGCGCCGGGTGCTGCCGCGGGTGAATGGAATCAGCATCGGCACGCGATTGCGATAGTCGCGATAGTCCCGGCCGAGGCTGTCGACCAGATCGCGCTCTTCGAACTGGATCGCGATCAGGATGTAGCCGGTCGTGGCGATGGCGAACAGCAGGTGCGTCGCGGTCATGGTCGGTGTCGCCCAGAATGCGAACAGCCAGCCGACGTAGAGCGGATGGCGTACCAGGCGATACGGGCCCGGTGTGCGAAAGCCGATCGCGTGGTATGGCCTTCCAGTCAGGTAACGCCAGACCTGGCGCAATCCGAACAGGTCGAAATGGTTGATCAGGAAGGTCGAGACCAGCACGAGCAGCCAGCCCGACGCGCACAGCACAGTCAGAACGATTGCTCCGGCTGCGCCCTGCACGGACCAGACGACGCCGCCGAGCGGCTGCCAGAGCGCGAACAGCGCAATCAGCGCCAAGCTCGACGCGAGCACGTAGGTGCTGCGCTCGGCCGGCTCCGGAATCCTGCGCGTCCACCACTGCTTGAATGCCGGACGCGCCATCACGCTGTGCTGCAGCGCGAACAGCAGCAGCAGCGCCAGGTCGATGATCAGGCTGGTCGTGAAATCGCCGTTCGGCGGCCCGTCGATCGTGCGGGGCACATACAGGTTGCCGACGAAGCCGATCGCGTAAACGAAGGTGGCAAGGAACAGGGCGTAGCACGCCACGCCGTAGAGGAAGATGGTCGAGCGCTTGAGCATTGCAGTCTCCTGGGAACCCGGTAGTCAGACGCCGATCGGACTCGTCGGCCCGACCGTTGCTGCGTTGAACGAGTTTCAGGATTGGCGTGCGCCATCGCGGCTCAGGCCCAGGCGGTGCCCAGAGGACCAATCGCACCGAACAACCGAATGCAGCAGTGGACGTCGGCGAGCAGTTCCCCGCTCTCACGGGCGGGAGCAGGTGCTCCAACTACATGCGCCGCGAATTCCTCGCAGGTACGCTCTCGCACGCAGCGTACGCAGGCGGATGAGGTGGCACGACCACGAGCGAGTTCGCTTGACCAAGCGCCAGTTCGCTTGACCAAGCGCCACCCTACCGGCGCGCTTGGCGCGCCGACCTCTCCCCCCAGCGGGTGAGGTGTTTGAGCATGGCGGGTCATGAACGCCTTCTGGTTGCGGATGGCACGGCCGTAACCAGGCTCGTGGTTCGACACCGTGATCACGTTGTCTGGCGTTGCGGTCCGGCGACTGCCGGCAGGGAAGGGGCGTCAGCCGAGTTTGTTCTTCGCGCGCATGGTCTGCTGCTTCTCGCGGTTCCAGTCGCGTTCCTTTTCGGCGGCGCGCTTGTCGTGGTCCTGCTTGCCCTTGGCCAGGCCGAGCTCGACCTTCACGCGATTGTGTTTCCAGTACATCGCGGTCGGCACGAGCGTGTAGCCCTTGCGCTCCACGGCACCGACGAGCTTGTCTATCTCGGCGCGGTTGAGCAGCAGCTTGCGCGTGCGCCGGTCGTCCGCGACGACGTGCGTCGATGCCGACAGCAGCGGCGGGATCGATGCGCCGAACAGGTAGATCTCGCCATTCTTGACGATGGCGTAGGCGTCGACGATGTTGACGCGCCCGGCGCGCAGGCTCTTGACTTCCCAGCCCTGCAACGCGACGCCGGCCTCATAGCGCTCGTCGATGTGGTACTCGTGCCGCGCGCGCTTGTTCAGCGCGATCGTCGAATCGCCTTTGCCGGGTTTTTCCTTTGCCTTTGCCATGTCGAACCAATGAACCAGGAATTTCATCTGGAGCGCGTGCCAATGCTCGCGCTTTCTTACTCCTTCCCCTTCAAGGGGGAGGCCGGGAGGGGAAATGTGTCATCGGCAGACGCAACATCCACTCCGCCCCACCGACACCCCCCACCCAACCCTTCCCTTGAAGGGGATGGCTAAAGACCATCGAGCTGATTCGAACCTCCAGCTCGCATCGCTCGAGTGGTGAGTCGAAGCGACCTGCTGGAGGAACTCTTCAGTGTTCCGCCAGGATTGGAGGCTAGAATCAGCACTAGCTTATACGCTTTGCCTCGGATAGACCTCGTGATCCAGATTCGCCGCAGCGCCATCGTCAATCGAAGCGACAGGCAGATGTTCGACCTGGTCAACGATATCGAGGCATATCCAGCGCGCTTTGCATGGTGCGCCGACGCGCGCGTGCTCGAGCGTTCCGACGATGCACTGACCGCGCGCCTGGAAGTGCGCATCGCCGGCGTGTCGCAGGCGTTCACGACGCGCAACACGCTCGAGCCGCCGCGCAGCATCGCGATGCAGCTCGTCGAGGGTCCGTTCCGCAGCCTCGCCGGCACCTGGACGTTCGCGGCGCTCGGCGAATCGGGCTGCAAGATCGCGCTCGCACTCGACTTCGACTACGCCGGCGGCCTTATGGCGCCGATCATGCGGGCCGGCTTCGAGAAGCTGGCCGATCGCATGGTCGATGAATTCTGTCGCGAAGCCGCGCGTGTCTATGGCTGACACCGGCACGCTGCATGTTTCGGTCGTCTATGCCGAGCCCGGGCGCCGGATCGTGCGCGAGCTCGATGTCGCCGCCGGTGCCACCGTCGCCGATGCGATCCGCGCGAGCGCGATTGCCGCAACAGCGGGCCTGGCTGCCATCGACCTCACGCGCCTGGGCATTTTCGGAAAAGCCGTCGCCGCCGATGCGGTCCTGCGCGAGGGCGATCGTGTCGAAATCCTGCGTCCGCTGAAAATCGATCCCAAGGAAGCACGGCGCCGGCGTGCAACCGGATAGGCAGCTTCGCCAGGGTCGATCCGCCAAGAATGCAGCCGCCGCGCGCAGGTACATGCCCGCGACCTGCAGCAGCTCGCGGGCGACGATCGTCCTCGTCGTTATGCGCCGCCGCTGCTCTGCTTGCGCTTTTCTTCCTCTTCCTTCGGACGCTTGTCGTCGGGGTACTGGCGCTTGTACTTGGTCGCTTCCCTGATCAGCTCCTGCGGGTTCTCGGCGAAGTAGTCGCCTTCGATCCGCGCTAGGGAGTCGTTCTCGAAATACAGCACGAGATCCTTGGTTTCCATGCGGCCGTTGCCGCGGCGGATCGTCGATATGTAATCCCAGCGGCTCTGCTGGAACGGGCTGACCACCGAAGGCGAACCCATGACCAGGGTCACCTGGCGCTTGGTCATGCCGGGCTTGAGCGAGTCGACCAGCGACTTGCTGAACAGGTTGCCCTGCTGGATGTCGAGCTTGTAAATCGGCGTACAGGCTGCGAGCACACAGCCGGCGGCGAAAATGGAAAACGCGCGCGTAACCTTGGTCATGCCAATACCGGAATGCGGAAAGCGGCGAATGATACACTAGCGATCCGTTGATTCGCGTTATACGCCGCACGATAAACGCCATCCGCCGTCATTACGCGCATGCCGAAGTCCGTCCCGTCGCCGCTGGCCGGCCTCGACGGATCCGGGCATGACCGGTGCCGTTTTTTGAAGTGCGCACGGATGACCGTTTGGATCGGCGTCAAGCAGGAGGTTCGCATGGAAACCCAGGATCTGCGCCGGGCCGGCTTGAAGGTCACGCATCCGCGCATGCGTATCCTCGAAATACTCGAAGCTTCTGACGGTAAGCATATGACCGCAGAGGATATTTACCGCAAGCTTCTCGAACACCAGGACGATATCGGCCTCGCCACGGTGTACCGCGTGCTGACCCAGTTCGAGTCGGCGGGCCTGGTCGTCAAGCACAACTTCGAGAGCGGCCAGGCGGTCTACGAGATCGATCGCGGCAAGCACCACGACCACATGGTCGACATCGAAAGCGGGCGGATCATCGAGTTCGTCAGCGAAGACATCGAGAAACTGCAACGCGAGATCGCCGAGCGGCACGGCTACGTGATCGAGGAACACAGCCTCGTGCTGTACGTGCGCCCGAAGAAGAAGCGCTGAGCGCCGCGCCGCCTCGTCCCGCAATCCTGCGGGCGCAGGATGCCCCGGAATTGGAACAACCCGATCGCGGCGCCGGCATCGGCCACCGGATAGCCTTGCGGGCAATACGTGCGGCGACTACGCTCGTTGCGCAGACGTGACGACGGGTTGCGATGGACGGATTTGACAGCGAACTGGAGCAGTGGCGCACGCGGGCGCTCGAGTTCGAGCATGCGCTGAATGGTTGCGTGCTCGGCTTGCCGCGCGCGGTGCGTCTGCTGATCATCGCCATCCTGGCACGCGGCCATGTGCTGCTCGAAGGCAACGTCGGTGTCGGCAAGACGACGCTGCTGCGCGCCGCGGCGCGTGGGCTCGGCGGGGCGTACGAACGCGTCGAGGGTACGATCGACCTCATGCCGCAGGACCTCGTCTATCACACCTTCATCGACCGCGACGGCAAGCCGCGTGTCGACCCGGGGCCGCTGCTGACACACGGCCCGGCGCTGTCGGTGTTCTTCTTCAACGAGATCAACCGCGCGCGGCCGCAGGTGCATTCGCTGTTGCTGCGCGCGATGGCCGAGCGCAGCCTGACCGCGTTCAATACCGAGTACCGGTTTCCATACCTGCAGGTGTTCGCCGATCGCAACCGGGTCGAGAAGGAAGAGACGTTCGAACTGCCCGGTGCGGCGCGCGACCGCTTCCTGATGGAGATCGAGATCGCGCCGGAAGATTCCGCGCCGATCCATCGCGCGCTGACATTCGATGCGCGTTTCCATGACACCGACGCCTTGATTGCCGGCGTGCCGGCCGGGCTGATCGACTTCCAGGCATTGCCGGGGATCGCCGCGGCGATCCAGGCGTCGGTACGCACCGGCGCGGCGATCGAGCAGTTCGTCGACCATCTGCGCCAGGCGACGCACCAGCCGGGACGCTACGGCATTGCGCTCGACGGCGTCGACATGGACGAGCTGATGCTGACCGGTGCGAGCCCGCGCGGCATGAGCATGCTGGTGCGCGCGGCCAAGGCAAGCGCGTGGCTCGACGGCGACACGGATCTGTCGCCGGAGCACTTGCGCAGCGTGTTTCGCGAAGTGATCGCCCATCGCGTGTTCTTCACGCCAATCTACGAACTGCAGCGGGCGCGCCTCGGGCCTGCCTTTGCCGACGCGATTCTGCGCAGCGTGCCGGCGCCATGAAAATCGCCCCGGCGGGAAGATGACTGCCAGGCTTTGCGATGACCGGCACATCCTCGATCTTTGTTGAATATCGCGTGGCCTGGAAGGCCGGCGGCATCCGTCCGGGCGCCTTCCGCGGCATGCATTCGGGTGCTGGCGAACGCTTCCGCACCAGCGTGCCGCTGCATGCGCGCGCCGATCCGCGCCGGCTCGACGTGCGCGCGACGCTGCGCGATCCGCTCGGTGGTGTCTGGGTGCGCGATTTCGAGCAGCAATCCGCGCTGAAGGTGATCGTGCTGGCCGACGTCTCGGCCTCGATGGGCTACGTCGGACGGCACGACAAGATGGAACAGTTGCGCCGCATCAGCGTTGCGCTGGCACGCACGGCGTGGCGCAACGGCGATGCCTTCGGATTTCACGCCGCCGCCGAGCGGCCACGCGCCGGACTGGCGCTGCCGGCGCGCCTGAATCGCGGCGCCGGCGAATGGCTCGATCGAAAACTGGCGCAGCAGATGCCTGAGGGGAGCAGTGCGCGCGGATTGCTCGATGTGGCGGCGCAATTGCCGCATCGGCGCGCCCTGGTTTTCCTCGTCTCGGATTTCCATTGGCCGGCAGGCGACCTTGACGACGTGCTCGGGCGCCTTGCGCAGCATGCGGTCGTGCCGGTGGTGCTGTGGGATCCGGCCGAAGCACAGGAGACGCGTCGCCACGGCCTCGCGGTGCTGCGCGACATGGAAAACGGCGCACGCCGCTTCGTCTGGTTGCGCCCGGGCCTGGTCGATACGTTGCGCAGCCGCCGCCGACGACGCGAAGCGGAGCTTCGGCGTATCTGCGCCCGCTTCGGCAGCACGCCGTTCTTCGTGCGCGATCGATTCGAGCCGCTCGCGCTGACGCGCCATTTCCTCGAGGCGCTGGTGTGAACGGCGCGTCGCCCGGACTGCGCCCGGCCATCATGCGCATGAGCGTGGTCGCCCTGTTGCTCGTGGCAGCCGCGCGGGCGCATGCGGACGAAATCCACGCAGTGCCGATTCAGCCGAGCGTCAGCCTGCGCGACTCGGGTTATCTGCTCGGCGACCTGGTCGAGGAGCATGTCGAACTCGCGCTGCCGGCGGGCTTCAGCCTCGATGCCGATTCGCTGCCGCTGCCAGGGCGCGTGGCGCCGTGGCTCGAGGTGCGCGCTGCCCGCGTCGACGCCGACCAGCAAGCGCGTGATCGTGCGGGCATCACCGTCATCTACCAGATATTTGCCGAAGTCGAACAGGCCTCGCGCGTGCCGGTTCCGCCGTTCACGTTGCGCCTGCGCGATGGCACGCAGGTGAAAACCGTGACGGTGCCGCAAAAATCCTTCCTGTTGTCGCCGGCGCTGCCGCCTGCGCTGACCGACGAGGACCGCGAACTGAAACCGTCGCCGCCGCCGCAGACGTTGCCGACCGCTCGCATCGTCGCCGCTTTCCTGCTCGGCCTCGTCGCAACGCTGGCGTGCGCGACGTACCTGCTCTGGGCCTATGATCGCCTGCCGTTCCTGCCGCGCGCGCCCGGCCCGTTTGCGCGTGCCTGGCGCCGCTGGCGTCGCCGCCGCTCGACGTCCGACGCCGAGCACGAAGTCCTGCTGCGCGACTGGCACGCCGCGCTGAACAACGCGGCCGGCGAGACGTTGTACGCCTCGACGCTGCCGCACTTGTTCACGCGTGCTCCGTACCTGGAGCCGTTGCGGCAGCGCATCGAAGAGGTATTCGAGCGCTCGTGGACGTCGTTCTACGGCCGTGCCGGCGTCGCGGCGCCTCCGGCACGCGAAGTGCTGGAACTGCTGCGCCGTTCGGCCGAACGCGAGCGTGGCGTGCCGTGCTGACGCACCTGCACTGGACCTATCCGTGGGCGCTGTGGGCGTTGCCGCTCGCCGTGCTGCCGCTGCTGAGCCATGCAGCGCGTTCATTCGATTATCCGGCCACGGCCGAGTGGCCGCGCGACCTGCCGTCGGAGATCCTGCAGATGCTGCTGCGCGCGGTTGGCGCATTGACTCTGGCGGCACTGATCGTCGCATCTGCCGCGCCGTACCTGGAAGGCGGCACGCAGACGCTGTCCGGCACCGGTGCCGAGATCGTCATCGTGCTCGATCGCAGCGGCAGCATGTCCGAGCCGTTGCTCGGCGCCGGCGATGCCGGCAGCGTGCGCGGCGAAACGCACGGCGAGAGCAAGATCGAATCGGCACGGCGCATCCTGCTGGCGTTCATGCAGCGCCGACCCGGCGACACGTTCGGCATGGTCACGTTCAACGCCTCGCCGATCGGTGTTGCGCCGCTCGGCGAGGATCGCGCGCTGGTCGAAGCGGCACTGGTCAGCGCCGAGGCGCGCAGCGAAGGCTACACCGCGCCGGCGCGAGCGCTCGGGCTGGCGCTGGATTATTTCCGCGACCGGCCGCTGACCGCTGCGCGCGTCGTGCTGCTCGTCTCCGACGGCGGCGCGACGATCAGCGCCGAGAACCGCCGCAAGCTGTCCGCACTGTTTCGCGAGCGGCGCGCATCGCTGATCTGGGTCTACACGCGCGGCGAACAGGAGCCGAGCATCCGCGTGCCGGGCGGGCGCGAATCGGAGAGCCTGTCGATGCACGAATTCTTCGACTCGCTCGGCAGCCCGTACCAGATGTTCGAGGTCACCAGCGCCGAAGGGCTGGAACGCGCGATCGGCGAAGTCGGGCGCCTGACGAACCTGCCGACGCGCTACGAGCAGCACCTGCCGCGCGAGGACCTTGCCGCGCCGCTGTTCGTGTTCGCGCTCGGCTGCATCCTCGCGCTGCTTGCCGCGCGCCTGATGGAGGTGACGACATGGCAGGCGTGACGCGCTGGCTCACCGCGCTGGCGTGGCTGTCGCTTGCCGTGGCGGCGGCATGGAGCGGATGGTGCGCGTGGCGCTGGTTCCAGGTCGGCGCAATCAATACAGGAATCCGCAGCGGCACGCTGGAGGCACCCAGGCCCGGCGCCGATTCGCGCGTGCGTTACGCCGCCGCCTGGCAAGCCGAACGCCGGCTGCAGTACGCGCCGGCTGTCCAGTTGTATACCGATGCACAGACGTCCGACGACGCTGCGCGCGCGGCCGATGCGTGGTTCGCGCTCGGCAATGTCCATTTCAAGATCGGCATCGTCGAGAGCCGCAACTACGAAGCCACCGTAGGGCCGGTATTCCAGAACGCGCAGTTCGACCTTGCCCGCGACGCTTACCGCAGCGCGCTGCGCATCGCACCGGACATGGCGGGTGCGCGCTACAACCTCGAACTGCTCGAGCGCCTCGCGCCCGTGCGGCACCTGCAGGGTTTTCGCCGCAACACCGACCCGATCATGCTCGTGCCGGACAAGCACAACGGCTGGACCTCGATGCAGGACGACAACAAGCGCGGCCTGCCGTGATGCGTCCGCGATACGGGCGGCATGTCGCTGTGTCACGGTGGCGCTTGCCGGACCTTCCACGTCCGGGTCGGTTGCTCCCGGCCATCCGCGGCCTTCGCGGCGCCTGGGCGCTTGCCCGTCGCGCCGGTGCCCATGCGCTCGCAGCGCTGGCGTTGTTGCCGGTTTTCCTGTCGCCGCACTGGCTGTTGCCGGGCGCGACCTATTCGTATCTGTTCGTGATCGACATCAGCGAGAGCATGAATGTGCGAGACGTCGCGAACGCAGAGCCGGGAGAGTCGCGCCTGGACCGCGCCAAGCGCGCGGTGATAGCGACGCTCGCCGCGCTGCCGTGCGGTTCGCGCGCTGCGGTCGCGTTGTTTGCCGGCAGCGACACGCTCGTGCTGTTCGAGCCGCTGGAAGTCTGCCGCCACTTCCCGGCGATCGAGCAGATGGTGCGGCGCGTCGACTGGCGCATGGCCTGGGACGGCGATTCGCGCGTGGAAGCCGCGGTGCTCGCCGCGCTGCACGAAGCGGGGCAGCGCGGGCTGGACCTGGTTTTCATGAGCGACGGCGACGAGGCGCCGCACGTCGACGTGCCGCACATGGCCGACCTGCTGGCCGTGCAGGGCAAAGTGAAGGGCCTGCTGGTTGGCGTCGGTGGACCGCAGGCGCAGCCGGTACCGCGCCTGGATGCCGACAACCAGGTCATCGGCTACTGGACTGCAATCGACGCCGTGCGCGAAGGTTTCTATCCGAATCTGTCCGAACTGGTGAAGCAGGCGCCGTCGCCCGACGCGCTCGAAAGATCTGGCGCGCTGGCCGAAGTGCAGGAACACAAGTCCGCATTGAACGAGGAATACCTCGAACTGGTCGGCGCGTCGGCGGGCCTGGGCTACATCCGATCCGAATCGCCGGAACAGGTCGCTAGGGCAATCGCCGATCCGGCGATTGCGCGCCACGAGAAGGCCGAGCGCGATCTGCGCATCGTGTTCGGCCTGGCGTCGGCGCTGTGCGTCCTGGCCGGCTGGCTGCAGCAGAGGGTCGAGGGCCGGGAGAGCAGCGCAGACGGCCGGGCGCCGAGAGCTGGAAAGCAGGCGGTGCGGCGCGGCCCGATTTCAGCCTCGAGCCACGTCGCCCTCCGATCGCAGGCGCAGTAGACGGCATGTACGTACCTTCCCATCGCGGGGCGGCGTGGCGTGCGGCGTCGGATCCGCCCTCGGGTTGCCGGAAATCGGGAGCGGCGCTTGCTCTGGCTTGCCGGCCCCGAGCCTCGGCTCACCCGGCACTCAGCCCTCGCTCCAGCATCTGCCTTGCGTGCGCAAGCGTCTCGCGCGTGATTTCGATGCCGCCGAGCATGCGCGCGATCTCGTCGCGGCGCGGCTTGTCACCGAGCCGGTCGATTTGCGTCAGCGTATCCTTGCCGTCGCTCGATTTGGCGACGCGCAGGTGCTGGTGGCCCTGCGCGGCGACCTGCGCCAGATGCGTCACGCACAGCACCTGGCGGCGGCTGCCGAGCCGGCGCAGCTTCTGGCCGACCACTTCGGCGACGGCCCCGCCGATGCCGGCATCGACTTCGTCGAACACCATGGTGCCGATCTCGTCGAGGCCGAGTGCGGCAACCTCGATCGCGAGGCTGATGCGCGACAACTCGCCGCCCGAAGCAACCTTGCGCAGTGCCCGTAGCGGCTGGCCGGGATTGGCGCTGACCAGGAACTCGACGCGTTCGTCGCCTTGCGCGTCGGGCGTTGATTTGTCCACTTTTTCCAGCTGGACTTCGAAGCGGCCGCCGGCCATACCCAGTTCGGACATGAGTGCAGTGACGTCGGTGCCGAGCCGCTGCGCCGTTGCCGTGCGCAGCGCGCCGAGCCGGGCTGCCGCCGCGGCATAGTCGCGCTCGACCGTGGCGCGCTCGTGCTCGAGTTTTTTCAACGCGACGCCCGCGTCGCGCAGCGACTCGAGTTCGTCATGCAGCGCCTGCGCATGCGCCTTGAGCTGCGCGACCGGCAGCCGATGCTTGCGGCCGAGTTCATGCAGCCGGGCGATCTGTGCTTCGGCTTCCGCCAGGCGCTCCGGATCCAGGTCGAGCGAATCGCGGTAGCGCGTCAGCGCGTCGTTGGCTTCGCCGAGCTGGATGCCGGCGGCATCGAGCAGTTCGCGCACTGTCGCCAGATTCGGATCGACTTCAGCCAGCCGCGCCGTTTCGGCCTGGGCGCGGGCCATCATGCGCTGCAGGTTGAATTCGCCATCGCCGTCGAGCAGCTCGGCCAGTGCGCTGGAGCCCTGGATCAGCTGGCCGGCATTGTTCAGGCGCTTGTGTGTCTCGTTGAGGCGCTCGAGTTCGTCCGGGGCAAGCGCGTGCCGATCGAGTTCGGTGACCTGGTGATCGAGCAGGGTGATGCGCTCGGAATGATCGTGCTCGCCGCTGAGTTCGCGCACCTGGCCGTCGATGGCACGCCAGCGCGCCGCCAGCGCGCCGACCTGGGCGAGCGTCTCGCCATGGCTGCCGTAGGCATCGAGCAACGCCAGCTGGCTCGGGCGCTCCAGCAGGGCCTGGTGTTCGTGCTGGCCGTGGATCTCGATCAGCTTTTCCGCCAGCGCCTGCAGCTGGTTCAGCGTCGCCGGACGGCCGTTGATCCAGGCCCGCGACGCGCCCTCTGCGCGGATCACGCGGCGCAGCTGGCAGCCTTCGCCGTCGTCGAATTCCTCGCTCGCAAGCCAGGCTTTCGCCGCGGGCGCATCGCGCAGGTCGAACTCCGCGATCAGTTCGGCGCGCTCGCTGCCGTGGCGCACGACGCCGGCATCGGCGCGCTGGCCGGCGAGCAGCAGCAGCGCGTCGACCAGCAGCGACTTGCCGGCGCCGGTTTCGCCGGTTACGACGGTCAGGCCTTTCTCGAAGCCGATGTCCGCCTCGCCGACGATGGCGAAGTCCTTGACGAATAGCGTTTGCAGCATGTGCGGTACGATCCCTGAGCGCACGGAAGCTATCATGCACCGATCGCAGCGCCAAGACGGATCGGATGCCGCGCGCGGCCAATCGGCCGCTCCGGCGGCGGTCGAGCTCCAGCCGGCGCTGGTGAACCGCTGCTCGGAACACCATATGGGGTGAAGCCGGCCGCGTCGCCGGCATCGCATCCGCAGTAGAATCGCCGCCATCATGTCGACCCGTTTCGGACCCAAACTCGATGCCCGCGCGCGCCAGCTGTTGCGCACGCTGATCTCGCAGTACATCGCCGACGGGCAGCCGGTCGGCTCACGCACGCTGGCCAGGCAGTCCGGGCTCGATGTCAGCCCGGCGACGATCCGCAATGTCATGGCCGATCTCGAGGAAATCGGCCTGCTCGCGGCGCCGCACACGTCGGCAGGGCGGATTCCGACGGCGCAGGGTTACCGCGTGTTCGTCGACAGCCTGCTCGAGGTCAAGCCGCTCGAGGAAACGCAGATCGAGCAGATGCGGCGCGGCCTGCCGACCCACGCGCCGACACAGGACCTGCTGACCGGCGTGTCATCGCTGTTGTCCGACGTGACCCACTTCGTCGGCGTCGTGACCGTGCCCAAGCGCGAGGAATTTCCGTTCCGGCATATCGACTTCGTCGCGCTCGGCGGCAATCGCGTGCTGGTGATCCTTGTGTTCGCCGACAACGAAGTGCAGAACCGGGTCATCGTCACGCAGCAAATCTATTCCCCGGGCGAGCTCGAACAGGTCGCCAATTTCCTGAATGCGAATTACGCCGGCCTGCACATGGCGGAAATCCGCGAACTGCTCAAGCACGAGATGCGCGAGACGAGCCAGCGCCTGCATCAGCTGATGGTCGCGGCGGCCGACGTGGCGCAACAGCCGTTCAGCGATGGGCGTGTCACGGACCGGCGCGGCACGGACCCCGGCAGCGCCGACATGCTGATTGCCGGCCAGATCAACCTGATGGGTGCACAGGGGCCGGCCGACATGGAGCGCCTGCGCGAACTGTTCGAGGCATTCCAGCGCAAACGCGACCTGCTGATGCTGCTGGAAAGCTGTTCGCGGGCCGAAGGCGTGCGCCTGTTCATCGGCGAGGAATCCGGATTCGATGCGCTGGATGGCTGGAGCCTCGTCACGGCGCCCTACGGCGTCGAAGGCCGCGTGCTCGGCGTGCTGGGCGTGATCGGCCCGACCCGGATGGCTTACCAGCGCGTGATTCCGGTCGTTCAGGCGACGGCACAGATCGTGTCCGGCGCCTTGAACCAGACCAGACAGTCCCCATAGGGCGGGGTGAGACGTAAAACGTGGGACGTCGGTCGCAAGAGCTGTGAAGCTCGTGCCTCGCCGGCAGCCGGTGTCGCCTGGAAAAACAGCGATCGGCCCCGACCTTGACGTGCCACGTCTCACGTCTCATGCCTAAAACCTTGGAACCCGAATGATGGAACAACCAGATCCGACCCAGACCAACGCGCCGCCGGACGACATGCAGGCCGACGCCGACCAGCTTGGCCAGAAGCTGGCCGAGTACGAGAACAAGATCGGCGAGCTGCGCGATGTCCTGTTGCGCGAGCGCGCCGAAATCGAGAACCAGCGCAAGCGGCTGCAGCGCGATGTCGAGCAGGCGCGCAAGTTCGCCAACGAAAGGCTGCTCGGCGATTTGCTGCCGGTGTTCGACAACCTCGAGCGTGGCCTTGCCGCCGGCACGGCCGATGCCGGCGCGCTGCGCGAGGGCATGGATCTGACGCTCAAGGCCCTGCTCAAGGTAGGCGAGGGCAACGGCCTGAAGGCGCTCGACCCGGTCGGCGAGCCGTTCAACCCCGAACTGCATCAGGCCATGACCCTGGTCGCGTCGAGCGGGCGCGCGCCGAACACGGTCGTGTCGGTGATGCAGAAGGGTTACGTCCTGAACGACCGTCTGCTGCGCCCGGCCCTGGTTGCGATTTCCAAACCGGACGGCGCTTGATATTGGCGGGCCAAGTCCACAATTACATCGACATGCGCGGCGCTTGAGCCGCAACGGCAAACCGGGCCTCCCGGTTTGCGAAATCCAAGAATCTCGGGAGACTTTCAGCAATGGGCAAGATCATCGGTATCGACCTCGGCACGACCAATTCCTGCGTCGCGGTCATGGAGGGCAACACCGCTCGCGTGATCGAGAATTCCGAAGGCGATCGCACCACGCCGTCGATCGTCGCGTTCAAGGACAACGAGGTGCTGGTCGGCGCCACGGCCAAGCGCCAGGCGGTGACCAATCCGAAGAACACCTTCTACGCGGTGAAGCGCCTGATCGGCCGCAAGTTCACTGACGCCGAGGTGAAGAAGGATCTCGACCTCGTGCCGTACAAGATCATTGCGCACGACAACGGTGACGCGTGGCTGGAAACCGCCGACGGCAAGAAGCTGTCGCCGCAGGAAATCTCCGCGAAGATCCTGATGAAGATGAAAAAGACGGCGGAGGACTATCTCGGCGAGGCGGTGACCGAGGCGGTCATCACGGTGCCGGCGTACTTCAACGACTCGCAGCGCCAGGCGACCAAGGACGCCGGCCGCATCGCCGGGCTCGACGTCAAGCGCATCATCAACGAGCCGACGGCGGCGGCGCTGGCCTATGGCATCGACAAGAAGGGCGGTGACCGCAAGATCGCGGTGTACGACCTCGGCGGCGGCACGTTCGACGTGTCGATCATCGAGATCGCCGAAGTCGACGGCGAGAAGCAGTTCGAGGTGCTGGCGACCAACGGCGACACGTTCCTCGGTGGCGAAGACTTCGACAAGCGCCTGATCGACTACCTGGTCGATGAGTTCAAGAAGGATACCGGCGTCGACCTGAAGAACGATTCGCTCGCGCTGCAGCGCCTGAAGGACGGCGCCGAGCGCGCCAAGATCGAGCTTTCCAGCGCGCACCAGACCGAAGTCAACCTGCCGTACATCACGGCCGACGCTTCGGGTCCGAAGCACCTGAACATCAAGCTCACGCGCGCCAAGCTCGAGTCGCTGGTGGAGGACCTGATCCAGCGCACCGTCGAGCCGTGTAAGACCGCGATCAAGGATGCCGGCGTCTCGCTCAACGACATCAGCGACGTGATCCTCGTCGGCGGCCAGACGCGCATGCCGAAGGTGCAGGACACGGTCAAGCAGATCTTCGGCAAGGACCCGCGCAAGGACGTGAATCCCGACGAGGCGGTCGCCGTCGGTGCCGCGATCCAGGCGTCGGTGCTCGCGGGCGAGCGCAAGGACGTGCTGCTGCTCGATGTGACGCCGCTGTCGCTCGGCATCGAAACGCTCGGCGGCGTGATGACGAAGCTCATCCAGAAGAACACGACGATCCCGACCAAGGCGACGCAGACGTTCTCGACGGCCGACGACAACCAGCCCGCGGTCACGATCCACGTGCTGCAGGGCGAGCGCGAGCGCTCGAGCGGCAACAAGAGCCTCGGCCAGTTCAACCTCGAAGGCATCCCCCCGTCGCCGCGCGGCATGCCGCAAATCGAGGTCACGTTCGACATCGATGCGAACGGCATCCTGCATGTGTCCGCGAAGGACAAGGCGACGGGCAAGGAAAACAAGATCACGATCAAGGCGAACTCCGGCCTGTCCGAGGACGAGATCCAGCGGATGGTCAAGGACGCCGAAACGCACGCCGAGGAAGCTCGCAAGCTGCTCGAAGTGGTGCAGGCGCGAAATGGTCTCGATGCACTCGTGCACAGCGTGAAGAAGTCGCTCGCCGAGTACGGCGAGAAGGTCGGCGGCGAGGAGCGTGCCCGGATCGAGTCGGCGCTGAACGATGCCGAATCCGCGCTCAAGGACAAGGACGCGAGCAAGGAAGCGCTGCAGGCGAAGTCCGAGGCGCTGATGAGCGCGTCGCAGAAACTCGGCGAGGCGATGTACGCGCAGCAGCAGGGGCAGGCCGGTGCCGGCGCGGGACAGGCGGCCGGCGAGCAGGCATCGAAGGGCGACGAGAAGGTGGTCGATGCCGAGTACACG
>DATNFS010000025.1:0-6448 GCA_035606275.1 Rudaea sp. | reverse complement strand
GTGCTGGCCTGGTATCACGGCGAGCGCGGCGCGCAGCGGATGTCCGGCACGGAGTTGCTGCTCGTGGCACTCCTGCTTGCCATCGGCGGCACGTTGCTGTGGCGTTTCGCGCCGGTCGCGCCAGGGCCCGAAACGCACATCGCCGCCTCGTCGCTCGGCGAGAATTCGACCGCGGTGCTGCCGTTCGTGAACATGTCGGGCGACAAGGGCAACGAGTATTTTTCCGACGGCATGACCGAGACGCTGCTCGATCGTCTGGCCCAGGTGCCGCAACTGAAAGTCGCGGCGCGCACCTCGTCCTTCAGCTTCAAGGGCAAGGCGCAGGACGTGCGCCAGATCGGCCTGGCGCTCGGTGTCGCCACGGTGGTCGAGGGCAGCGTGCAGCAGGCCGGCGACACGTTGCGCATCACGGCGCAGCTGGTGCGGGCGATCGACGGCAGTCACCTGTGGTCGAAGCATTTTGATCGCAAGGCAGCGGACCTGTTCGCGATCCAGGACGAAATCGCCGGCGCGGTGACCGAGGCGCTGGTCGGCGAATTGCTGCCGAACACGCGCGCGATTCTGGCCAGGGGCGGCACCAGGGACCTCGCCGCCTACGACGCCTACACACGCGGCCTGCACCAGATCGACTTGAACAGTTTCGATTCGTACCAACAGGCGCAGGTCTTGCTGCAGCAGGCGCTGGCGCGCGATCCGGGCTACATCGACGCGATGCTCGCACTGGTCAACGACTGGTACAGCATGGCCAAGACCGGCCTGATCAGCGATGCCGAGTACCGCACGCGCGCCAAGCCGATGCTTGACCGCGTCGAGAAGATCGATGCCGGCAACGCCCGGCTGCTGGCGTTCCGCGGCGAGATCGCCCAGGAACGCAGCGAACACGTCCGCGCGGTGCAGCTTGGCCAGCGCGCCGTCGCGGCGGCGCCCGGTGACATCCGCGTGCACACGATCCTCGCGGATATCTTCCTATTCCAGGACGACCTGCCGCCATCGCTCAAGGAAATGGACCAGGTGGTCGCACTGAGCCCGCTCGATAGCAACATCATCCGTTTTCGCGCGACGAGGTTGTTCCTGATGACGCGCTACGACGAAGCGAAAATCGAGACACTGCGCGCCTTGCAGCTGGCGCCGGAGAATTCGTCGAACTACTGGATGCTGAGCCTGATTGCCTACATGCAGGGCGATCTCGTCGAAGCGATCGTCTCGGCCTTGAAGGAGATGCCGCTCGATGCTTCCGATCCGGAAGGCCGCGCCGACCTGGCGATCTTCGTCGATGCCATCGGCGAGCACGCGGCGGCCGATGCCTGGAAAGCCGAGGCCAGCCGGCTGAGCCCCGGCAACATGCTCGTCGCCGGCGCCGACATCTGGCAGCGCTATGCGCGCGGCGATCGCGCCGGCGCAGTCACGCAAGCCCTCGTGCTCGTGCCGCGCAGCGCCGAGGAGCATCACGGCTACTGGGAGCGGTCGATCGTGCTCGGCTGCCTGGCGGCCCACGAGACCGGACGCACAACGGAAATGCGCGCTGCACTCGAGGCCAGCGGAGTGCTGCCGCGCGATCTGACGGCGGCCGGATTCGACGCGTGGGTCGGCCCGTCGGCTTCGCCGCTGGTCAAATTGCGCCAGCTGGCCGACCTTCGCCACTGCGCCTTCGACAACTCCGCCGGCGAGGCGATTCGCCGCGAGCAGCTGCTGGCGATCTTCGCGCGCGTCGCCGGAACCGACTGGGACGCCAGCGACGAATTTCGCGGCATCGGCGCCGAGTTGCGCGACGATCGCGCCGCGATGATCGCCCGGTACGGCACGAACGATGCGGCGGCGGACCGTGCGATCCGTAGCGGCCGCCGCCAGGACCTGCTGATGCGTGAGGGCAGCGCGCGCATGCTCGGCATCGCCGACGATCCGGCGGTCGCACGGTATTTCTCGCAGCGGCACGAGCAGGTTGCACGGATGCGCGCGGCGCTGCCCGCTGCGCTGGCGAAGGAAGGCATGTCGCTGTTGCCGGTGCGGCAATAAGGACATCAACCGAAGGGGCGTTCCCTCGAAGCAACCGCGTTCATGGCTTGCGCCCGGCCGCATCGGGCTGTGCGCCTGCGCCCGGTGCCGGACTTGTTCCACCCGGAACCGGCAACCCGACCTTGCGGCAGAACGGCGCAAAGCGCGGATCGGATTGCATCGCCAGGATGAATGGATCGGCCAGCAACTGCACCAGGCCCGCGTCGCGCGCGACAAACGCTTTCTCGAGCCATTCGAAGGTCTTGTCGGCGTCCTTGCGATAACCGTACACGCTCGCGATCTGCACCGACGAACTCTCGGCGTCTTCGACGATCAGCTCCTGCAATGCGGCGTCGGCCGCTGCACGATCGCCACTGGCAAACAGGGCTGTCGCTCTGGCGTACCGTTTCCAGCTCGGTTGGGTTTCCAGCTCGGCCTCGCGCAGCGCGCCTGCCACATCGCCGCGCTGTACCAGGATGACGGCCAACTCGGCGTGCCCGGCCAGTTCTCCCGGCTGCAATTCCAGCGCCTTGCGGATCGTTGCCTCGGCCTCATCCAGATGGCCCAGCGCCACGAGGTACCAGCCGAGGAAGAAGCGGTAGTGCGCGTGCAAGGGATCCAGCGCGATCGCGCGCCGCTGCATCGCCACGGCCGCTTCCTGCCGGCCGAGGTCGGACAACACGGCCGCCAGGCCGTTCTTGGCGAACGCGTCCTCGGGCGCGAGCGCTTCGGCCTTGAGAAACTCGGCCTGGGCGCCGGCCAGATCCCGGTCCGAACTCAGCAGCAGCCAGCCGAGTGCGTTGTGCGCCTGCGCCAGGTTCGGGTCGAGCGCCAGCGCCCGTTGCACGGTTGCGCGCGCGTTCGCGTAGCCTTCGCTCTGCTCGCTGCCGCCGCTTTGATCGGCAAGCTCGCTCCACGCCAGCGACAGGCGCGCCAGTGCCAACGCATAGTCCGGTTCGAGCTTCAGCGCCTGCTCGTAGTAATCGATGGCCCGACGAAAGTCCTCCCTGGTGACACGGTCGTAGTAGAAGTTACCTTGCAGGTATGCCTCGTAGGCCTGCAGGTTTCCGTTCGGCGGCCGGTCGCGCGCGACGATGGCGGGCGTACTGCCGAGCAGGCGGACGCGCAGCGCCTGTGCGACCGACTGCGCGATCTCGGCCTGCACGTCGAAGATGTCCTTGTACTCGCGGTCGAACGTCTGCGCCCATACCTGGCTGCCATCCGCGGCGTGGATCAGCGCGGCGGAAATGCGCAGCCGGCTGCCGAGCTTGCGCACGGTGCCTTCGAGCAGGCTGGTCACGCCGAGGCGCACGCCGATCGACTGCGGATCGCCGGACTTGCCCTTGAACTGGAACGACGAATTGCGGCTGATCACGCGCACGCCATTGAGTTGCGTCAGCGCGTTGATAAGGTCTTCGGACAGGCCGTCGGAAAAATACTCGTCCTTTACATCGCCGCTCTCGTTGACCAGCGGCAGCACGGCGATCGAATTGTCCGTCGCCGCGAGGACATTCCTGCGCGGCATCAGCCGATCGGTGAGCAGCAGCACGACCGCGAGAGCGAGCACGCCGATGATCGCGAAGTCGAGCTTGCGGCTCGTATGGTGGGCGATGGAATCGGCCGGATCGATTTCCTCCTCGCGCTTCAATCCTTCCGGCGTCAGCTCGTAGAACCAGGCGAACGCGATCCAGAACGGAAAACCGACGGCGGCCGCGACAAGGAACCAGCGCGTGGTCCATTCGGGCGCGCCGACCGACGGACCGAGCTGCGAGATGCCCTGCGCGAGCGCCCACACCGCGCCGATGTACAACACGCCGGAGCGCAGCACGTTGCGGCGCTGCAGTTCGGCGAACAAGCCCCGCTTCATGGGAACGGCGCCGCGTGGGTGGTCCTGCGGCAGGCTTTCGCCGTACCGCGGTCCATCGTGTTCCCGTATTCGATCGACAGGGCGCAGCGCAGATCGGGCATCGGTGGACCCGCCGATATCCGCGGGCTGCCGCGACTGCCGCTTGCGTCGCGCATCATCTTGCACCCTCCCTGCCCGACGCGTAGCGCGCGATCAGGGCATCCAAGCGCGGGTCCTTGCGCAGCGGATCCCACAGCGGATCGCGCCTGAGGCGCTCGACCGAAACCGACTGGCCCGCGGGAATCGACAACAGCTGGCCAAGCAGCTTGATCGCTTCGTCGGGTGCTCCGGCATGGGCGCAGATCTCGGCCAGGCCCTCGGCCTGGTAGACGCCAAAGTACTGGTCGCTGGCGAGCGGGAGCACCTCGGTGGCCCGACGCGCGGCCGCGATGGCCTCGGCGTTTCGACCCTGGCACACCTGCACCCAACTGGCCTGCTGCAACAGGCTCAATGAATCCGGCTTCTGTTGCAATTGCGCGTGCAGCAGCGGTTCGAGTGCAGTGCATTCCGACTGCATCGACGTTTGGCGTCCGGCTATCACCTGGATCGCCACGCGCGCGACCCGGCCCGTCAGGCGCTGCTCGTCGGTATCGTGTGGCGCTGAAGCCCATTGCTGAAGCGCGGCGTCGAACCTGCGCTCGAACAAGTCCGGGTAGGCGCGTGGATTGACCAGGAAGTACAGGTCGCCCGCCAGGATGCTGTTGTATTCAATGCGCCAGGGCGGCAGGGGATCGAGGATCTTGCGCACGCCCGCGACGTCGCCAAATCCGAACAGGCGCCCGCGCATGAGCAGATCCTGGCCGTTGGCGTTGTCGGTACTGATCTCGCGCGAACGCACGAACAGTGCGTCGCCCTCGGCGTAGCGCCTGAGGATCACCAATGTTGTGCCGTATTCGTCGATATTGAGATTGTCCCTTGGCGAAATTGCTATCACGCGTTGCAACGACGCCAACGCCTCGGCCCATCGGCCCAAGCGGCGATCGACGTAGCCGATACCCGCGAGCGCATCGGTATTGTTCGGCGCCAGTTGCACCGTGCGCTCGAACTCCGCCGTAGCCTCGGAATAGTGGCGCAGTCCCCAATAGTTGTAGTAGCCGAGCGCCGCGTGTGCGTCGGGCAGGTCGGGCGCCAGCGCCAGCGCCCGATCGATCCAGCCCTTGACCTGCGCGAGTTCGGCCGGACCCAGTCGTTGCACGGCCCAATGTCGACTCAGCAGATTGTAGGCACGGCGCGCAAAGGCCAGGGCGAAATCGGCATCGAGCGCGATGGCCTTCCGGTATTCGTCATCTGCCGCCGCGTAGTCGGCAGCGTCGGCAGTCTCGAAGGCTCGATGCCATTCGAATTCCGCGCGCAGGAAGTGATCGTAGGCCTCCGCATTCCTGGTCGGCGCCTGCGCCAGTGCCTGCGTCTCGCGCGGCGATAGTTGCGCCTTCAGCACGTCGGCGATCTGCTGCGCGACTTCGCTCTCGACCGCGAACACATTCTCGAGCTTGCGATCGAACGTCTGCGCCCACAAATGCGTGTCGCTGCGCGCGTCGATCAACTGCACATTGACGCGCACCGAATCGCCGGACTTCTGCACGCTGCCTTCGAGGATTCGGGCGGCACCCAGTTCGGCGCCGACAGTCTTCAGATTGTCCGGCCGGCTTTCGTAACGCTTGGTCGACGTGCGCGAGATGACCTTCAGGTCGGCGATGCCGGCAAGACGCGTCAGGATCTCGTCCTGCATGCCTTCGGCGAAATAGGCGTTGGCCTTGTCGTCGGACAGGTTCTCGAACGGCAGCACGGCAATGGATTTTTCCGGCAACGTTGCGGCGGCGGCTGCCGACCCGGCCGGCCCCGTATTCCGCTGCGCTGCATCCGGGCTGCCGGCTTTCTCCTGCGCGGCCGATGCCGACGGCGATGCGTTCCGCTGCGCTTCGCGCTGGGGCGCCAGCACGAACTTGTCGATTCCGAAATATACAAGCGCACAAATCAGCACCGCCATGATCATGCGGTCCATGCGTCGCGCGGTCTGCGGGGCGATCGATTGCTCCGGTGTGACGTCCGCGTCGCGCCTGATTCCTTCCGGCGTCAGCTCGTAGATCCACGAGAAGATCAGCGTCGGCACGAAGCCGATGAGCAGCAGGATCACGATCGAGCGCGGCAACCAGTCCGGCGCACCGAACATCGGCAGCACGGTGCTCGCCACCTGCGTGATCAGCCACGCGCCGACCAGATACAGGCCGGCCATGCGCAGGACGTTGCGGCGCTTGAGTTCGGTGAGAAAGCTCATGCTCGTCGGTTTCTTTCAGTCACAGACATAGTCGTTAGTGGCTTCACGCCGGCAACCGTCGGGCGGTTGCCAGCAACAGCGTCAGTATGCCCAGTTCGACGCCCCTGACGCGCTGCGCGCCACGCTCGCCGTGATACCACGCCAGCACCAGTTCGTAACGTCAGTCACAGGCATAGTCCCCCGATGCCCCGCGTCGACAGCCTTCCGGCGGTCCGCGCTGGTCCCACAATTCGTTCAGGCCAGACTTGCGTACGAACTCCGCGAACTGCGGCAGC
>DATNFS010000024.1:0-48259 GCA_035606275.1 Rudaea sp. | reverse complement strand
TCAAGCCCTCGTTGCGCGCCTCGATGGCACCTTCGAGCGCTTCCGTGCTGCAAGGATGCACGACCGCCATGCGCACCGGCGGCTCCGCCTTGCCGGCAGCGAGCAGGCGCTCGTAACCGCCGTGCTTGCGTGCCGCTGCGCGCGGCGGCGCGCCCTCCGCCGAAGTCTGGAAATTCGCTTCAGCCATATCGCACTCCTGGTCCGGGAAACGACCGCCGCATTGTTCATTGTATCGAGCGGTGCCGCCCGGCGGCACTGCTTTCGGTGCGCCATTCGACCCGTCAGCCGCCATCGGCCGCAGGCTAGGCGACCGGCACCGGGCCGGTGCTGATCTGGATCAAGGTATGCACCGAAGCGGGCGTTCGCGCCGCCGACGCGAACGGGATCGAATTGACCTCGATCAAATCGGTCGGAACCGCTGCACGCCAGACTGCCCAAGTCCGACTCCGGGAGCATCCATGGATTCTTCGCTGACCTACAACGACAAGGTGGTGCGCCAGTTCACCGTGATGACCATCGTCTGGGGCATCGTCGGCATGCTGGTTGGCGCCCTCATTGCCGCGCAGCTGGCGTGGCCGGCGCTGAACTTCGACATCGCCTGGCTTTCCTACGGCCGCCTGCGCCCGCTGCACACCAACGCCGTGATCTTCGCGTTCGGAGGCTGTGCGCTGATGGGTACCGCCTTCTACGTGGTGCAGCGCACCTGCCAGGTCCGTGCATTCAGCGACCGGCTGGCGGCATTCGTGTTCTGGGGCTGGCAGCTGGTGATCGTGTCGGTCGCGATCACCTATCCGCTCGGCCTGACGCAAGGCAAGGAGTACGCGGAAGCCGAGTGGCCGATCGACATCGTGATCACGCTGGTCTGGATCGCGTTCGCGATCGTGTTCTTCGGCACGATCGTCAAGCGCCGCGTCAAGCACATCTATGTGGCGAACTGGTTCTACGGCGGCTTCATCCTGACCATCGCGGTACTGCATCTGGTCAACAACCTGGCGATTCCGGTGTCGATGTGGAAGTCGTATTCGATCTACTCCGGCGCCGTCGATGCAATGGTGCAATGGTGGTACGGCCACAACGCCGTCGGTTTTTTCCTGACGGCAGGATTCCTCGGCATGATGTATTACTACGTGCCGAAACAGGCCCAGCGCCCGATCTATTCCTACCGCCTTTCGGTCGTGCACTTCTGGGCGCTGATCTCGATCTACATGTGGGCCGGCCCGCACCACCTGCAATACACGGCCTTGCCGGACTGGGCGCAATCGCTCGGCATGGTGTTCTCGCTGATCCTGCTCGCGCCGTCGTGGGGCGGCATGATCAACGGCATCATGACATTGTCCGGCGCGTGGGAAAAACTGCGCACCGATCCGATCCTGAAGTTCATGATCGTGTCGCTGTCGTTCTACGGCATGTCGACCTTCGAAGGCCCGATGATGTCGATCAAGACGGTCAACTCGCTGTCGCATTACACCGACTGGACCATCGGCCACGTGCACGCCGGCGCGCTCGGCTGGGTCGCCTTCATCAGCATCGGCGCGATCTACAGCATGTTCCCGAGGCTGTTCGGCGCCGACAAGATGTATTCCACGCGCCTGATCGACCTGCACTTCTGGATCGCGACGATCGGCGTTGTCATCTACATCAGCGCGATGTGGATCGCCGGCGTCATGCAGGGCCTGATGTGGCGCGCGACCAACCCGGACGGCACGCTGACCTACACCTTCATCGAGTCGGTCGTGCAGACGCACCCGTTCTACATCGCGCGCCTGTTCGGCGGACTGCTGGTCCTCGGCGGCATGTTCATCATGGCCTACAACTGCTGGAAGACGTGGTCTGCGGCGCGCGATCGCGCGCCCGTCGCGGCCATTCCGACCGCCGTGGCTGCCTGAGGAACCGCGCATGAAGCACACCACCCTTGAAAAGAACATCGGCCTGATGGCCATCCTCACCGTGATCGCGATCAGTTTTGGCGGCCTGGCCGAGATCGTGCCGTTGATGTTCCAGGCGAACGTGATCGAACCGACACCGGGCCTCAAGCCGTACCCGCCGCTGCAGCTGGCCGGACGCGACGTGTATGTGCGCGAGGGCTGCTACAACTGCCACTCGCAGATGATTCGCACGCTGGCTTCGGAAGTGCAGCGCTACGGCCATTATTCGGTCGCCGGCGAATCGGTCTATGACCATCCATTCCAGTGGGGCAGCAAGCGCACCGGCCCGGACCTGGCGCGTGTCGGCGGGCGCTACAGCGACGACTGGCACCGCGTGCACCTGACCAACCCGCGAAACGTCGTGCCCGAATCGATCATGCCGGGCTATCCCTGGCTGAGCCAGGCGACGCTTTCGGCCGAGGAAATCACCAGCCACATGCGCGGACTCGCCCGCATCGGCGATCCCTACACCGCGGCGGACTTCGCTTCGGTGGCCGAAGCCGTCAAGGGCAAATCCGAAATGGACGCGCTGATCGCCTACCTGCAGGACCTCGGCAAATACGGACCGAAGGAGGACACACCATGATCATGGGTCTGATAACCGCTCTGCTGATCGGCATTTTCTGCGGCATCGTCGGCTGGGCCTACAGCGGCCGGCGCCGACAGGAATTCGAACGCATGGCGCGACTGCCGCTGGTCGACGATTACGCGGAGAAACATCCATGACCTCGTGCTGGAGCATGTACGTGGCAGCGCTGGTGCTGGTCAACGTGATCGGCGCAGTCTGGCTGCTGTTTGCCACGGCAAAACGCCAGCCGCACGAGGGGGACGGCACGACCGGCCACGTCTGGGACGAGAACCTGACCGAGTACAACAATGCGCTGCCGCGCTGGTGGTTCGGCCTGTTCCTGGTCACGGTGGTGTTTGCAGCCGGTTACCTGGTCTTCTATCCGGGCTTCGGCGCCGCCGCCGGCACGCTCGGCTGGACGTCGGCGAAGGAAGTCGAGGCGGAGCTTGCGGAAAACAACCGGCGTTTCGAAGCCGTCGTCGCACGCTTTCGCGATGCGCCGATCGCGGACCTGGCGCAGGACGCCAAGGCGCTCGCGATCGGACACAACGTATTCGTGAACAATTGCGCCGTCTGCCACGGCTCCGACGCTCGAGGCGCCAAAGGCTATCCGAACCTGACCGACGCCGACTGGCTCTACGGCGGCACACCGGAGCAGGTGCTGGCGACGATCACGAACGGCCGCGGCGGCGTGATGCCGCCGCTGGGCGCTGCGCTCGGCGAGCAGGGCGTCAACGAAGTCGCCAACTACGTGCTCTCGCTGTCCGGCGCCAGGGCCGACCCTGCGCTTGCCGAGGCCGGCAAGACCCGCTTCGTCACGATCTGCGCGGCGTGCCATGGCGCGGACGGCAAGGGCAACATCGCGATCGGCGCGCCGAACCTGACGGATGACATCTGGCTGTACGGCGGTTCGCTCGATGACATCAGGGCATCGATCCGCAACGGCCGCAACGGCAAGATGCCGGCGTGGGGCGGCATCCTCGGTACCGATCGCGTGCGGCTGGTCGAGGCCTGGGTGCTGTCGCAATCGCAGCAGGGCGAAGCGGCAGGCAAATGAAGACCGGCGAACGCCCGACCGCCGCTTCCGGATCGAGCGGCCGCGGATTTCCTGCGGAGGATTTCATCCCCGATGGCGGCAGCGACGACCGGTCGCCGCAAATGCGCGCGGTGCGGCGCATCGGTGCGATCGCATGGCCGTCCTTTTTTGCAGCGGCCGTCGCGACATTCGTCTTCTTCGCCGTCGTCGATCCCGCCGATCTCGCCGAGATCACCTGGCCGCACCTGGAAGTCTCGCGCAAACTCGGCTACAGCATCGGCTTCTTCATGTTCTGGGCCTGCACGCTGGGTTCGAGCGCTTTCACCGCGCTGCTGCTGTCAGCGCGCGTGCGCCGCGCCTGCCGCGAATGCCGCGATGCCGGCCAGGCAAGGCAGCCGTGAACCGGCCGATTCCGCTGACGGTGCTGTCGCAAGCGGGCGACTCGCTCTACCAGGCCCAGCCAAAGGTATATCCGCGCGAGATCGATGGCCGCTTTGCGCGGCTGAGACTGACCGCGGTGTTCGTCCTGCTCGGTCTGTTCTATCTCGTACCCTGGCTGCGCTGGGATGGACGCCAGGCGGTGCTGTTCGACCTGCCGGCGCGCAAGTTCCATGTCCTGGGCCTCACGTTCTGGCCGCAGGATTTCTTCTGGCTGGCCTGTCTGCTGGTCATCGCCGGCATCAGCCTGTTCTTCTTCACGGCGCTGGCCGGGCGCCTGTGGTGCGGCTACGCCTGTCCGCAGACCGTATGGACCGAGGTCTTCCTGTGGATCGAGCGCGCCTGCGAGGGCCGCCGCAACCAGCGCATCAAGGCCGACGCCGGTCCGTGGACGCGCGAGAAGATCCTGCGCAAGTCGCTCAAGCAGTTCATATGGGTCACGTTTGCGCTGTGGACCGGCTTCACCTTCGTCGGCTTCTTCACGCCGATCCGCGATCTCGCCGCGGAGACACGGACGCTGTCGTTCGGCGCGTGGGAGGCATTCTGGATCTGCTTCTACGCCTTCGCCACCTACGGCAACGCCGGCTACATGCGCGAGCAGGTATGCAAGTACATGTGCCCCTACGCACGTTTCCAGAGCGCGATGTTCGACCACGACACCCTGGTCATCTCGTACGACGTGGCGCGCGGGGAACCGCGCGGAGCACGCAAGCGCAATGCCGATCCACAGGCGCTCGGCCTCGGTGACTGCATCGACTGCGATGCCTGCGTGCAGGTCTGCCCGACCGGCATCGACATCCGCGACGGCCTGCAGATCGACTGCATCGCCTGCGCCGCCTGCATCGATGCCTGCGATGCAGTGATGGACAAGATGGGTTACCCGCGCGGCCTGGTGCGCTACACGACCGAGAACGTGCTCGCCGGCCACAAACGCCGCATCGTGCGGCCACGCACGATCGTTTACGGCACGATTTTGCTTGCCCTGCTGTGCGCGTTCGCGTGGGGCGTCACGCATCGCTCGCCGGTCATCCTGGACGTGCTGCACGATCGCAACGCGCTGTACCGGGAAACTGCAGATGGCGGCATCGAGAACGGCTACACGCTCAAGCTGGTCAACAAGACCGACCGCTTGCAGCATCTGACCGTATCGCTGCCGGCCGGATCTCCGTTGCGCATCGTCGGCAAGTCGCAGGTCGCAATCGATGCCGGCGATGTCGCCAGCATCCCGTTCACCCTGCGCGGCGAGCGCGGCGGATTCAAGGGCAGGCAGCACATCACGCTGGTCGCCGGCAACGACGACGGCAGCATAGGCGTCGAACGCAACAGCGAGTTCTTCGCACCGGAGGAAAAATGAGCACCCGCAAGAAATGGTACGCCGTGCCCGAGGTCTGGCTGATGCTCGTGATGCTCGGCGCGACGGTCACCGGATCGCTCGCGCTGGTCGCCACCGCCTTCGGCCACCGCGACGAGCTGACACATGTGGCGCCGGCGATTGCCACGCCGCTGCCGCCCTCGGCCGCGACGCGGCCGGCGGACGCGGCCACGCCCTGAGCTACGCTGCGATGGCCGCCCTGGACTGCTTTCACTGCGGCGATCCGGTCACGGCCGACACGCCGCTGGTCGCACGTGTCGGCGGACTGCAGCACCCGGTCTGCTGCATCGGCTGCCGCGCTGCCGCCGAATGGATCGCATCGCTCGGGTTGCAGGATTACTATCGCCTGCGCGACGCCATGCCGCCGCGCGTACAGGCGCACGACGACTATGCGGCCTGGGACCGCCCGCGCCTGCAGACGTTGTACGTGCATCGGCGCAGCGACGGATCACGCGAAGTCAGCGTGCTGGTCGAAGGCCTGCGTTGCTCCGCCTGCAGCTGGCTGATCGAGCGCGCATTGTCGTCGGTGGCCGGCGTGCGCCAGGTCAGCGTCAACGTCGCCGGCAAGCGCGCCGAGATCATCTGGGATGCCGAAGCGATCGGGCTGGGCACGCTGCTCGGCGCGATCGCCCGGCTCGGCTACAGACCGCACCCGCTCGACCGCGAATCACTCGACGACGTGGCTGGCCGCGAACAGCGCGCCGCGCTCAAGCGCCTGGTCGTCGCCGGCCTCGGCATGATGCAGGCGATGATGTTCGCCATCGTGCTCTACGCCGGCGCGCTCGACGGCATCGACGCGCCGACGCGCGACTTCTTCCGCTGGATCGGCCTGGTCGTGACGATCCCGGTCGTGTTCTATTCGGCGCGATCGTTCTTCGCCGGCGCCTGGAACGAACTGCGCGCGCGCCGCCCCGGCATGGACACGCCGGTCGCGCTTGCCGTTGCGCTGGTGTTCGTCGCCAGCGTCGTCGAAACATTGCGCGGCGGTGCGCACGTCTATTTTGATTCGGCCGGCATGTTCGTGTTCCTGCTGCTCGGCGGGCGCTATCTGGAAATGCGCGGCCGGCATCGTGCGACCGACATCGTCGACGCGCTGGCGCGCCTGCAGCCGGCAGTGGCGCGACGACGGCTGGCATCCGGCTCGATCGAGAATGTCGGCGTGCAGGAACTGGAGGCCGGCGACTGCGTGCTGGTGGCCGACGGCGCGACCGTCCCGGCCGACGGCGTGCTGACCAATGAAGCCTGCCGCGTCGACGAATCGCTGCTCAGCGGCGAATCGAAACCGCAGCGGCGCTTGCGGGGCGAGCAACTGATTGCCGGCAGTGTCGTCGTCGACGGCCCGGCCGAGATCCGCGTCGAGCGCCTTGGCGCCGACACGATGCTGTCGGCAATCGTCCGCCTGGTCGGCCGCGCGCAGCAACAGCGGCCACGCTGGGTGCGCTACGCCGATCGCATGGCCGGCTACTTCGTCTACGGACTGTTGCTGGCGGCCGCGGCGACCGCGGCGTTCTGGCTGATGGTCGAACCGGCACGCGCGTTCCCGGCAGCACTCGCCGTGCTCGTGGTCGCCTGCCCGTGCGCGTTCGCGCTGGCCGTGCCGGCGGCGCTGGCCCGTGCGCTGGCCGTGCTCGCCAGACGCGGCGTACTCGTGCTCAAGCCGAACGCGCTCGAAAACCTGGTGCGCGCCGACTATTTCGTGTTCGACAAGACCGGCACGCTGAGCGACCGGACACTCGAGCTTGCCGCCACGCTTCCATTGGCGCGAAAGTCGGCAGCGCAGTGCCTGGCGATCGCGGCGCAACTGGAGGCCGGAAGCACGCACCCGATCGCCGCGGCGCTGCGCTCGGCAGCCGGTGTCTCGAAAATTCCGCCGGCCACGTGCCTGCGCAATATTGCCGGCAATGGTGTCGAAGGCGAGATCGACGGCGAAATCCATCGCCTCGGCCGCGCGCAATTCGCCGCCGCTGCGAGTAGTGACGACGACAGCGTCGTCCTGGCCGACAGCTCCGGCGCGATCGCCCGGTTCGTCCTGCGCGAAACGGTCCGTGCCGATGCCGCGCCGACCGTGGCGGCATTGCGGCGCGAGGGTGCGAAGATCGAGATCCTGAGCGGCGACAGCGGCGCACGCGTTGCCCTGCTCGCGGCACGGCTTGGCGTCGACGCGTGGCGCGCGCGGCTCGACCCGCAGCACAAGCTCGAACGGCTGGCCGAACTGCGTGCCGCCGGCGCGACGGTCGCGGTGGTTGGCGATGGAGTCAACGATGCGCCGGCCTTGGCCGGCGCCGACCTTGGCGTGGCGATCGGCGGCGGCGCCGAGCTGGCGCACTCGTGCGCCGACATCGTGCTGGCCAACGACCGGCTCGGCGGCCTGATCCAGGCACGCCGCATAGCGCGGACGACGCGCCGCATCATGCGCCAGAACATCGTCTGGTCCATTGTATACAATGCCGCATCGGTGCCGCTGGCAGCCGCCGGCCTGGTACCGCCGTGGCTGGCGGCGATCGGCATGTCAGCCAGCTCGCTGGCCGTGATCGCCAATTCACTGCGCATCCGCTGCGTCGACGGCACGCCCGGCGCACCGCTGGAGCAGGCGGCGCAGCCGCTGCCGACGATGGTGCCGGCGTGAACATCCTGCTGGTCCTGATTCCCTTGAGCCTGGTGTCGGTCGCCGTGGCCGCGTGGGCGTTCTTCTGGAGCGTCGATCACGCGCAGTTCGACGATCTGGATACCCCGGCCCTGATGCCGCTCAGCGACGACGAGCCGGCGCGGGCGCCAGGCGAAACGCGGCATGACTGACGGCTTGACGCTGTTCAGCGCATTCCTGCTCGGTCTGATTGCCAGCGGGCACTGCCTGCTGATGTGCGGCGGCATCAGCGGCGCACTGGCCGTCGCTACGCGTGCCGATGCGCGCGGGCGCCCGCGCCTGATGCTGCTGGCGAGCTACCAGATCGGCCGGATCGCCAGCTACGCGCTGGCCGGCGCGAGCCTCGCCGGCGTTGGCGGCTCGATCCTGCGCTTCGTCGACCAGGAGCAGGTTCGTATCGGCCTGCGCTGGGTCAGCGCGGCGATGTTCGCGCTGGTCGGCATCAGCCTGTTGCTGCGCGGACGCGGATTCGACCTGGCAATCGGCCGGCGCGCCTGGAGTCGGATCGCTCCGCTCGCGCGCCGGCTGCTGCCCGTGCAACACACGTGGCAGGCACTCGCCCTCGGCGCGCTGTGGGGCTGGATGCCGTGCGGGCTGGCCTATTCCGTCCTGCTGATCGCATGGCTGAGCATGAGTGCGTTGCATGGCGCCGCAATCATGCTGCTGTTCGGGCTCGGCACGGCGCCGGCGGTGATCGCCGGCGCCTATGCGGCAAAATCGGGCACTACCCTGCTCGGCCGCAGCGGCATCCGCTCGGCCGCTGCCGCCGCACTGCTCGTGCTCGCGCTGCTGACCGCGGGCGGACCGTGGCTCGCGGCCGTGAGCGGCATCCACTCGATGGGCTGGTTGCCGTTCGACTGCAGCACGCACTGAAAGGACGCCAACGCAAACGCCGTCGGCGCATGCCGATGCACCGCGCCGCCGGGTCGCTCGTGCGGGTCGACCTTGTCCGTGAATCCGCAGCGCCGCGGAAAGCACGCGTCTTCACGCCGCTCGAAGCCGTGCCCTATGCGGCAGGATGCCGGTCGGGGCGCGCGCCGCGGCGTTTTCCATCCATTCACGACAGGCGGTCATAATCCGCGGAGCCGGTGTCCAGGCCAGCCAGGCACGCTTCGGGCTTGCACAGGGACCAAAGAGGACGCCATGACCACGCTCGCGATGATCGACCTGCTCGTCTGCGAACAATGCGATGCGGTGCATCGCAAGTCGCATATGCGTCGCGGCGAACTGGCGCGATGCGTGCGCTGCGGGGCGCGGCTGGAACGCGCGCAACGGCTCACGCCCGACGGCATGCTGGCGCTGACGGTCGCCGCGGCGGTCATGTTCGTGCTGGCCAACATCTACCCGATCGTGCGCGTCGACGTGCACGGCGCGCATGGTGTCAGCACATTCTGGGGCGCGGTCCAGGCGAGTTGGCAGGAAGGTTCCGAAACGGTCGCGGTACTCGCGGCAGTGACGGTATTTTTCGCGCCGCTTGCCGAGCTGCTCGCCGCGGCCTATGTGTTGTTTCCGCTGGCGCGCGGCCGGCGCGCCCCGCACTTCGCCGCCGCCATGCGCGTGTTGCGGATCGTCGGCGCCTGGAGCATGCCGGAAGTGTTTCTGCTCGGGGCAATCGTCGCGCTGGTCAAGCTCGGCGACCTGGCGACGGTCGCTCCGGGTATCGGGCTGTGGGCCTTCGGCGCATTGACCGGGCTGATCACGCTGGTCACAGCATTCGACCATCAATGGTTGTGGGACACGGCCATGGAAAGCACGGCGTGACCGCATTCGTCACGGCGCGTGAAATGGGCCTGCTGCCTTGCGGCCAGTGCGGGTTGCTGTGCCGTGCCGGCGCCGGTGCCGGCGACGCCCTGGCCTGCCCGCGCTGCGGCGCCGCGCTGCATGCGCGCAAGCCGGACAGCCTGGCACGCACCTGGGCATTCCTGATCGCGGCAATGGTGCTGTATGTCCCGGCCAACATGCTCACGGTGATGCGCACCGACAGCCTGTTCGGCGCAGAGGACCACACCATCCTCGGCGGCGTGGTCGAATTGTGGAACGACGGGTCGTGGGATCTGGCCGCCATCGTATTCATTGCCAGCATCGTGGTGCCGATCCTGAAGATGCTCGTGCTAGCGGTGCTCGCGCTGACCGCGCAGCGACGCTCGCACTGGCGCCGCCATCAACGCGCGCGCCTGTATCGCATGCTCGACGCGGTCGGCCACTGGTCGATGCTCGATGTCTACGTGGTCGCGCTGCTGGTCGGCCTCGTGCGCTTCCGCGGCATCGCCGAAGTGCTGCCCGGTCCGGGCATCGCGGCGTTCGGTGCGGTGGTCGTGCTGACGCTGTGGTCGTCGATGAGCCTGGATCCGCGCCTGATCTGGGATGGGTCCGATGCCGATCCGGCCTGACGACTCCGATCCCGGCGCGCAGCCGGCGCCGTTGCCGGATCTGCCGGCACCGGCGCTGCGCCGCACGCGGCGCTTTGCGCCGTCGCTGGTATGGATCGTCCCGGCTGTTGCGGTGATCGCGGCTTTGTCGCTGACGCTGCGCTCGTACCTGACGATCGGCCCGAAGATCACCGTCAGCCTGCAGTCCGCCGAGGGCATCGAGGCCGGCAAGACCCAGGTGCGCTACAAGGAAGTCGTCATCGGCCACGTCACCGGCATCGTGCTCAGCGACGATCACAACCGCGTGCTCGTGCATATCCGCCTCGACCAGCGCGACCGCGACTTCGCCGTCGCCGACACGCGCTTCTGGGTCGTGCGGCCGCGGCTCGGGCTGGCCGGGGTGTCCGGGCTCGGCACGTTGATCTCCGGCGCATATGTCGCGGCCGATCTCGGAACCTCGCACGAGCGCAGGGCCGAATTCACCGGACTGGAAACCCCGCCGGCCGTGCTGCGCGGCCAGAAAGGCCGCGGCTTCGTGGTGCACAGCGACGATCTGGGTTCGCTCGACATCGGCTCGCCGGTGTATTACCGGCGCATCCAGGCCGGGCGCATCAGTGGCTACAAGCTCGACGCCGACGGCAGGGGCGTATCGATCCAGTTGTTCGTCGACGCGCCGTACGACGGCTTCGTGACAGCGTCGACGCATTTCTGGAATGCCAGCGGCATCGACCTGTCGGTCAGCGCGGTCGGCCTGAAACTCAACACCGAATCGCTGGCGACGGTGCTGGCCGGCGGCGTCGCGTTCCAGTCGTTCGCCCCGAACGACACTGCGCCGCCCGCGGCCGAGGGCACGCGCTTTGACATGTACAGCGACGTCAGCGCGGCGATGAAGCCGCCCGACGGCCCCGAGCTCGACGTGCGCATGCATTTCAACGAAACCCTGCGCGGTCTCGTGGTTGGCGCGCCGGTCGATTTCCGCGGCATCACGATCGGCAACGTCAAGTCGATCAACCTCGACTACGAACCGGAAACCCAGACGTTTCCTGCCGACGTGATCGCGACGATCTATCCGCAACGGCTCGGGCGCATCAACGAGCGCTTCCTGGAGGCCGGCCAGGGACGCGTCAACTTCATCGGCGTGCTCGAGTCGCTGATCGACCATGGCTTCCGCGCGCAGGTGCGCACCGGCAACCTGCTGACGCAGCAGCTGTACGTTGCCATCGACGTGATACCCAATCCCAAGCCGGCCAGGCTCGACACCTCGAAGCAGCCGATCGAGATCCCGACCGCGCCGGGCAGCTTCGACGCGCTGCAAAAGCAGCTGACCAGCATCGTCGCAAAACTCGACAAGGTGCCGTTCGAACAGATAGGCAACGAACTGCGTGACTCGCTGCACAGCGCACGCCTGCTGCTGGGCAAGCTTGACAACGAAATCGCGCCGCAGGCGCGCGCGACGCTCGAGCAGGCGCAGAATTCGCTCAAGTCGCTCGAGCGCAGCCTGGCCGAAGACTCGCCGCTGCAGCGCGGCGCCGGGCACACGCTGGACGAAGTGGCGCGCGCCGCACAGTCGCTGCGTGCACTCGCGGATTATCTGAACCGGCACCCCGAGGCGCTGCTGCGCGGCAAGCGCGCCGATGCCGCGCCGGCACCGGCTCCGGCTCCGCCACCAGGAGGCAAGTGATGCGAACTGCATCGATCGTTGTGCGCGCGGCGGCCGTGGTTGTCGCCGCGTCGCTTGCATCCTGTGCCTCGGCGCCCACGAATTTCTATACCTTGCAGCACGGCCGCGGCACGACGGCGCAGGCGCCCGTCGCCGCGCCGCCGTTCCTGATCGACGTGCTGCCGGTGGCCGTGCCGGCCGAGGTCGACCAGCCGCAACTGCTGGTGCGCCAGAGCGAGCAACGCGTCGCCGTGCTCGACGGCGAGCACTGGGCCGCGCCGCTGGCGGCGGAACTGCGCGACGCGCTCGCGGCCGACCTCGTCGATACGCTCGGCACGCGTGATGTCCATGGCCTGGCGCGCGCGTCGTCGACGCCGGTCTATCGAATACAGGTGGAGGTGCGCCGGTTCGATTCGTGGCCCGGACGCCACGCGCTGATCGACGCTGACTGGACGATCCGCAGCGATGCCGACCGCGCCCTCGTGACCTGCGCCAGCCACGCATCGGAGGATGTCGGACCGGGTTACGACGCGCTGGTGCAGGGCCACCAGCGCGCGCTTGCGCGGCTGGCCGCCGACATCGCAACGGTGCTGCGCGCGACCGTGGGCGGCAGCGCTCCGGCCTGCCCGCAATGACGGATCCACGGACATCAATCGCCCGCATTCCAGTGTTGGCTACCGAACAGAAGCGTGACACGGCGCGTGCTATCAATGGCGCGCGGACACCCCAGTCCGCGCACCAACCACGCCGCGCGTGAGCGCCGCGCAACAAGGACTTCAGGCGGCCGGGAAGGCCTCGGGGCAGTGAGTAACTGCAAAGCGTCGACTCCCTCCCCGAGTCGACGCTTTCTTGTGCCGCAACATGTGTCCGGACAATCACGCAGTCCAGCGCTCAGAGCGCTCGGACGCCGGGCCCAGGGGCACCCGCAGGTCCGCTTCAATCCCCGCACAAGCCCATTGCGCTCGTCGCCTGCGTCAGGATGGAATATCCTCCGCGGACGGGAGAGGAATCCGGGCAGATGTACATCAGCGGAGCGGTCCAACTGCTAGCAGCCGAAATGCTGGGGCTTGCCGCGACCGTGCTCGTGCTGTTCCGGTTGCGCCGGCGCATTTCGCTCACGCCGCTCTACGTTTCGCTGGGGGTTTTCCAGCCGGTCCAGGTCCTGTTGTCGTCTTCGGTCTACGTCGACCTTTGGCCCGGCGTTCCGGTCAGCCCCGGCACGCTGATGTTCGGGGCCAGCCTGCTCGCGGTGCTGCTCGTCTACATCCGCGAAGGCGCGGTCGAGGCGCGGAAAATCATCTACGGTGTCATCGGTGCCAACCTGATCATGTGCGTGGTCATGTACATGGTTCACGTGCAGCTGAAGACGCCCGGCACATCCGACTTCCTGAATATCCCGCCGGAAATGTTCAGTCAGGGCGCGCGCGTGAGCGCCGTCGGCAGTGGCGCCTTCCTCATCGACGTGGTCCTGCTCATCGGCTTGTACACCGCGCTGCGGCACTACGTGCCGCGCCACCCGTTTCTGCGCGTGTTCGTCACGATGGGCGGCGTGCTGACGTTCGATGCGGTCGCGTTCACCACCGGTGCGTTCTTCGAACGCGCCGATTTCTTGTCGCTGCTGTACGCAGCCGTGCTCAGCAAGCTCCTGGTCGCTTCCTGCTGCTCGGCCGCGCTGGTGATCTACCTGCGCTTCGTCGAGCCGGAAGATGTCTCGCGCGCCCAGGCGGCCGGGCCGTTGCGCGATTTCTTCCATACGTTCACCTATCGCGAAAAATTCGAACTGCAGGCGCAAAGGACCAGCGACATCGAGGCAAGGCTCGCCAAGGCGCAGCGGGTTGCGCGCATGGGATTTCTCGACTGGGATCTCAAGACCGATCTCATCTACTGGTCGGATGAATTGCTGCGCCTGCTCGGCTTCGAACCGGGCAAGAACCTGCAGACCCTCGAGTCGACCGTCATGCAGGTCCATCCGGACGACCGCGAAATGGCCAAGCAAAGCATTCGCCGCGCCGTCGCCGGAACGGCCACCCACAACCTGGACCACCGGATGCTCAAGTCCGACGGAACGGTGCTGTGGGTGCACGCGGATGGGGAATTGACGCTCGATCAGAGCGGTGCGCCTTCCCGATTCCTCGGCACGGTGGTGGACATTACCCGGCGCAAGCGCAGCGAACGGCTGCAGACCTGGGAGGCGCGCGTCCTGGAAGCGCTGTCTACCGGGATGCCGCTGCAATTGTTCCTGCAGACGGTCGCGCTCGGCGTCGAGGAGATGATGCCCGGAGGGATTGCATCGATCCTGCTGCTCGACGCGGACGGGAAGCGTTTTCGACACAGCGTCGCGCCGCACCTGCCGGAATCCTTCAATCGCGCGATCGAAGGCGAGGCTGTCGGCGAGGCGGCCGGTTCCTGCGGCACGGCTGCATATCGCAGGGAGCCGGTGATCGTCACCGACATCGCGACCGATCCGCTCTGGCAAGACTATCGGGCGCTCGCCCTCGACAACGGCCTGCGCGCCTGCTGGTCGCATCCGATCCTGGACGAGGCCGGCCGGGCCTCGGCCACGTTCGCGGTTTACTATCGCGCAGCGCGCGCGCCGAACGAGCAGGATCTCCGGCTTGCCGCGCGCACGGCGCACATCGTCGGGCTCGCGATCGAACGCGACAAGAAGGAGCAGGCGCTGAAGCACACCGCGCAACGGCTCGTAACGACGCTCGAGAGCATCACCGATGCGTTCTTTACGCTCGACGCGGAATGGCGCTTCACCTATGTCAACCAGGAAGCAGAACGCGTGCTGCAGCGCGACCGCGGCGAACTGCTCGGACGCGTGGTGTGGGACGAATTCAAGGAAGCGATCGGAACAGCTTCGGATATCGAATACCACCGTGCGGTGCGCGAGGGCCGCACGATCTCGTTCGACCAGTTCTATGCGCCGCTGCAAAGCTGGTTCGAGGTCCGCGCGTTTCCGTCGACCGAAGGGCTCGCGGTCTATTTCAGGGATGTGACAGAAATCCGCTGGCGCGATGCCGAGCGCCGGCAGATTTTCGAACGCATCACGGACGCCTTTGTCGCCCTCGACCGGAACTGGAACTACGCCTACGTCAATTCACGCGCTGCGCAGATCTTCGGGCGCAAGGCGGAAGACCTGATCGGCAAGCACATATGGACCGAGTTTCCTGAAGGCGTCGGCCAGAGCTTCGACCTGACGTATCGCAAGGCCATGGCCGACCAGCAACCGGCGTTTCTCGAGGAGTACTACGCGCCCTACGACCGCTGGTTCGAAAACCGGATCTATCCGTCGCCGGAAGGCCTCACGATCTATTTCCACGACATCACGGAACGCAAGCGCGCCGAGGAACAGATCCGGCAGCTCAATGAAGAACTCGAACTGCGCGTGGCGCAACGCACGACGCAACTGGAATCGGCGAACAAGGAGCTGGAAGCCTTTTCCTATTCCGTCTCGCACGACTTGCGCGCGCCGTTGCGCGCGATCAGCGGGTTTGCGCAAATCATCGCGCGCCGCCATCGGGCGAGCTTGAACGACGAAGGCCGGCGCTATGCCGACAACATCGTGACCGCAAGCGAGCGCATGGCACGCCTGATCGATGACCTGCTCGGATATTCCAAGCTTGGCCGCAAGGCGTTGAAGCTCGAGCCGGTTTCGCTGAACGACGTGCTGCGCAGCGTCGGCAATGACTTTGCGCATCGCATCGAGGAGGAAGGAGCTCACCTCGACGTCGCGCCGGATCTGCCCCTGGTGCGCGGCGAACACACGTTGCTGGGGCAGGTGTTCTGCAACCTGATCGACAACGCTCTCACCTACCGGCGAGCCGGCGTGCCGGCCGCGGTCTCGGTGACCTGGCGGCCCGGCGTGGACGAAATACTGGTCAGCGTGACGGATCAGGGCATCGGCATACCCGAAGAGCACGTGGACAAGATCTTCAACGTCTTCCAACGCCTGCATTCCGACGAGGAATTCCCGGGAACCGGCATCGGTCTTGCAGTGGTTCACAAGGCCATGGCCCTGATGGGTGGCGACGTCAGCGTGCAATCCCATGCTGGACAAGGCAGTATCTTTACCGTGAGGCTACCCACGCCCCGAGGGACCACCGGATGAACCCGATGACGCGGCCCGCTCACATCCTTCTGGTGGAAGACCGCCGCATGGATGTCGAGTTGACGCTGGACGCCTTCCGCGAGGCACGTCTGAGCAATACCGTGCAGGTTGCCTACACCGGCGAACAGGCGCTCGATTACCTGTTCGGCCGCGGCGCTTTCGCCGACCCGGACAAGCGCCAGGTCCCCGACCTGATCCTGCTGGATCTGAAGCTGCCGGGAGTCAGCGGTCAGGAAGTGCTGCGCCAGGTCAAGTCCGCTCCCGATCTGAAGCGCATCCCGGTTGTCGTGCTCACCTCCTCGCGCGAAGACCGCGACCGCATCGAGAGTTACGACAATGGCGTCAACAGTTTCCTGGTCAAGCCGATCACGTTCGACGGCTTCATGGAAGTCGTCAAGCAGGTCGACAACTACTGGCTAAGCCTGAACGTCCCTCCGCCCGCGGACTAGAGCGTCGATGACCGCCCCGATCCGCATCCTCTACATCGACGACAATGCGCACGACCAGGAGCTCGTGCGTGATGCGCTGGAGCGCGAACACGATCGCTTCCAGGTCACCGCGGTGCGCTCGCGCGCCGCGTTCGAGGCGCAACTGGCCGACGGAACATTCGACCTCGTCCTGAGCGATTTCAACATCCTGGGTTTCACCGGCCTGCAGGTGCTCGATGCGGTGCGCGCCAAGCACGCGCGCCTGCCGGTCGTGATCGTGACCGGTACCGGCTCGGAGGAAATCGGCGTCGAGGCGATGAAACGCGGCGCCGCCGACTACGTGATCAAGACGCCGCGGCATATCCAGCGGCTGCCGCAATCGATCCTGACCGTGCTGGAAAAACTGCAGCTGCAGCAGGAGCGCGAGCGAATCGACGCGCAGCTGCGCGAGAGCGAAGCGCTGTTCCACACGCTGGCCAGGGGTTCGCCCGTAGGCATCTTCCGGACTGATGCCGCCGGCGAATATACCTACGTCAACGAGCGCTGGTCCGCGATCACCGGCCTCGATGCGCAGGCCGCCCTCGGGCGCGGCTGGACGCTGGCGGTAAGTCCCGAAGAACGCGAACGCATTGCCGGACTGTGGTTCCGGAACGTCGCGTCGGGTGCGGCCTTCCAGGCGGAATTCCGCTTCCTGCGCGCCGACGGCGAGATCACCTGGGTACTTGGCCAGGGGCTGCCCGAGCTGAATGATCGCGGCGAACTGAGGGGTTACGTCGGGACGATCACGGACATCACCGAGCGCAATCGTGACCGGCAGGCGCTGGAATTGCAGGCGCAGATCATCGATCAGATCCACGATGCGGTCGCCGAAGTGGACATGCAGGGAGTCGTGCGCCGCTGGAACAAGGGCTCGGAGCGTCTGCTCGGCTACACGGCCGAGGAGATGATCGGCCAGTCGATCGAGCGCATCTATCCGGCGCAGGCCCGGCAGACACGCAGGACGGACGTGATCGAGCCGGTCCTGCGCAATGGCCAGCACGAGGTCGACGTCGAGCACGTCTGCAAGGATGGCCGGCACATCTGGGTGCACTTGTCGCTTTCGCTGCTGCGCGACGCGAGCGGCGCGCCGGTCGGCACGCTCGGCTACTCGATCGAAATCACCGAACGCCTGCGCACCGAGGAGGACCTGCGCCTGCGCAAGCGCGCGCTCGATGCCAGCGCCAACGGCGTCGTCATCTGCCACGCCGGATTGCCCGGCCTGCCGATCATCTATGTCAATCCCGCGTTCGAGGCGATCACCGGCTACGTGGCCGCCGAGGCGCTCGATCGCAGCTGTGCCTTCCTGCACGCGGCCGATCGCGATCAGCCCGGGCTGCAGACCATACGCGCCGCACTGAAGGCGCAAGTCGACTGCAGCGTGCTGCTGCGCAACTATCGCAAGGACGGCAAGCTGTTCTGGAACGAACTGCACATCGCGCCGGTGCGCGACGCCGATGGAAAGGTCACGCATTTCGTCGGCATCCAGAACGACGTCACGCAGCGCATCGAGCAGCAGAACGACCTGGTGCACCGGGCCAACCACGATGAATTGACCGGCCTGGCGAACCGTCACGCAATGCGCGAGTCGCTCGACCGGCTGCTCGCGGACAAGCAGGCCGACGTGCGGCACGTCGGCGTGATCGTGTTGAACCTGGACCGTCTGCATCACGTCAACGACACGCTGGGCTACAGTGCCGGCGACCTCGTGCTCATCGAAGCGGCAAGGCGCCTGCAAGGTCTTGCTGCGGCGTCCGCGTGCACGGCAGGCCGCATCGGCGGCGACGAGCTTGCGCTGGTGACAGGAATGAGCGATTCGATTGCGTCGTTCGAATCGATAGCGCGCGAGGCAACTCTGGCATTGGCGCAGCCGTACACGGTCGAGGGCCAGTCGGTTTACCTGACCTGCTGCGCGGGTGTCAGCTGGTCGCCGGATGCAGGAATCGACGCCGCGCAACTGCTCGGCCAGGCCGACCTGGCGCTGAACCTGGCCAAGCAGAACGGGCGCAACCAGCTCGTCCTGTATTCGGCCGAACGATCCGCCGACATGGCCGACCGCATCGATGTCGGCCGCCAGATGCGCGCAGCGCTGCAGCGCGAGGAAATCGTGTTGCATTACCAGCCGTTGATCGACGCCCGCAACGGAACCATTGCCGGCGCCGAAGCCCTGATGCGCTGGCACAGTCCCAACCGCGGCGCGATCGGTCCGGGTCGATTCATTCCGATCGCCGAAGACACCGGCATGATCGTGCCGCTGGGCGACTGGGCGCTGCGCTCGGCCGCCGACCGGATCGCAGCCTGGCATGCAGCCGGACGACGGCCTGTTCCGTTGTCGGTCAACGTGTCGGCCGTGCAATTCCAGCGTCCGGAATTCTTCGCGGAAATCGAAGACGTGCTGCAGCGTGGCGGTGTCGCTCCGGAATTGCTGAAAATCGAGATCACCGAAAGCGTCGTGATGCAGGACGCGCAGACCGCCGTGATGCTGCTCAATCGACTGCGCAAGCTCGGCGTGCGCATTTCACTCGACGATTTCGGTACCGGCTATTCGAGCCTGGGTTACCTGCGCCAGCTGCCGATCGACGAAATCAAGATCGACCAGAGCTTCGTCAGCGACATCATCGACGACAGTTACGCAGCCACACTGTGCCGCGCGATCATCGCGATGAGCCAGCAGCTGCACCTCACCGTCGTCGCCGAGGGCATCGAGACCGCGGCCCAGGCGCATTTTCTCAGGGACGCCGGCTGCCGGCTGCTGCAGGGATTCCTGTTCAGCAAGGCGGTGACGGCGGCACAATTCGACGATCTTCTCGTCGACAATGCCCGCTGGACGGTAGACGGCCGGCGGCTGGATACGCCCGAGACGGTGCGCGCTCCTTGACCGGCGCCGTGCGCGGCGAGCGCAGGTGCCTTCGCGCGATTCGCGCGACCGCATGGCGCGAATGAATCGGCTCAACGCGTGACCTGTTCCAGCGCCGGATCGGAACCGGCATGCCGGCCAGCAGATTCCTGACTGTCGCGCGGGGCAGCGGACAGATCTGCCTGCCGCATCTGCAGGAAGCGCCTGACTGCCGGATCGCGCTCCAGTCCCGCCGCAATCTCGTAGGCATGTCGGGCTTCGTCGCGCGCGCCGGTGCGCGACAGCAATTCCGCCCGTGCCGCCCAATAGGGTTGGTATTCGAGCACGCGTGCGTCGGCCGCGATGACCTGCAGCGATGCAAGCGCCGCGTCGGCGTCATGTACTTCGGCGATCGCCAGCGTGCGGTTGATGGCCACGACCGGCGATTCGGACATGTCGAGCAACGCATCGTACAACTGCAGCACTGCCTGCCAGTTCGACCGGCCCGAACGGCGGCGCTCGACATGCACGGACTGCACCGCGGCTTCCAGCTGGTAACGACCGATGCTGCCGAGGGCGCTTGCACTCTGCAGCAGCGCCTCGGCTTCGGCGATCATGGCAGCGTTCCAGCGCGCCACGTCCTGCTCGGCCAGCGGCACGAAGTCGCCGGCGGCGGAACGGCGTGCATCGCGGCGCGCCTCGGCGTACAGCATCAATGCGAGCAGCCCACGCGCTTCGGGCTCGCCCGGCAACAGGCTGACGACGAGGCGTCCGAGGAACAATGCTTCCTCCGCCAGATCGCGTCGCGCGACATCGCTGCCGCTCGGATCGACCCAACCTTCGGCGAAGGCGGCATAGATTGCATCGAGCACATGCTCGAGGCGCTCGCGCAATTCTTCGCGTTCGGGAATACGGAACGGGACGCCGGCCTGGCGGATCTTGTCCTTTGCGCGCACGAGGCGCTTGCCCATGGTTGCAGGCGAGATCAGGAACGCCGATGCGATCGTCGCGGCGTCGAGCCCCAGCACGACCTGCAGGATCAGCGGCGAGCGGATCGGCGGCGCGATGGCCGGATGCGCGCAGGCGAACATCAGCGCCAGGCGCTGGTCGGGGATCGCGCTGTCCGCGCCGACGGACGCGGCTTCGAGCCCTTCGACCAGCACGCGCAGGTCGGCCGCGGCAAGCTCGCCGTTGCGCTGCCGGCGTCCGAAATCGACCAGCTTGCGCCGCGCCACCAGCAGCAGCCACGCTTCCGGATTGGCCGGGCATCCATTGACCGGCCAATCGGTCAGCGCCGCAGCGAATGCCTCCGACAGCGCGTCTTCGGCCAGCGCGACATCGTGCGTGCGCGCGCACAGGAAAGCGACCAGCTTGCCGTAGCTGCGCCGTGCGACCGCATCGGCGATGCTGCGTGCCTGCGCGGCGCCTTCCTGCATCGTCATGCCGCCACGCCGCGCCAAGCGTCCGCGCCTACATCTGCCAGACGGGGCGCACTTCGACGATGCCATGGCTCGCGCCAGGACAACGGTTCGCCCACGAGATTGCCGCATCCAGATCCGGTACGTCGATCAGATAGTAACCGCCAAGTTGCTCTTTCGAATCGGCATACGGCCCGTCCAGCACCTGCGACTTGCCGTCCGTGACACGCACCGTCGTTGCCGCGGAAACCGGTTTGAGGCGGTTGCTGCCCTGCAGCGCGCCGGATTTCTGCAACGCCTCGGTGTAGGCCTTGTAGGCCGCCATTCCCTGCTGTTGCTGGGCCGGCGTCATTGAATCCCAGCCGTTTTCGTTCGCGTAGAGAAGCAGAAGGTATTGCATCGGAAGACTCCCTTATCGGTTGCGCGGGCATGCATGCTCCGCTACCGATGATGACGATCCGGAGGCGGCGGTTTGGACATGGCGATGGCGGGGCCTGGTAACGGAACGCACAGGTCCTTTCGTGGCATCGGCCGCGCAGGCTGCCGGCGCGCTTCGGCGCATGCAAAATATCCGTTGAGAACACCGTATCACGGTCGATGCAGGCGCGAAACCCGCAGCGCCTCTTCGCAGGGATGGCTATCCGGCGTAATCTCGCGGACTCCACGTGTGTACAAGGCCGCGATGCCGGATCGACCAGTCATCAGCACCCCTGCCCTGTTCCGTTCGAACCGGTTCGACCGCGAAGCGGGCCACGGCACGGATCCTGCCGGCGCGCGCAGCGATGCTTGATATTCCGGCCCTGCGCAGCCAATTCCCGGCTTTGTCGCCGATCGACGGCGGTCCGACTCGCGTCTGGCTCGACAACGCGGCAACGACCTTCGAGCCTCGCAGTGTGATCGCGGCGGTTTCGGATTATTGCGAACGCGCGCACGCGCCGGCAGCCGCCGCCGCGATCTACGCGGATGCGCGTGCCCGAGTTGCGCGCGCGGTCGGCGCCGCCGATCCCGGTAGCGTCGTGTTCTGCGCCGGCGCAACGAACGCGATTCACCTCGTCGCCGCAGGCTGGGGCGAGGTCAATATCGCTGCCGGGGACGAAATCATCGTCTCGTCGGCCGAGCACGTCGCGAATCTGGCGTGCTGGCAGGCGCTGACGCAACGGCGCGGCGCGCAGCTGCGAGTAATTCCGGTCGACATCGACGGTGCATTTCCGCTCGATGTATTGCGCCAGACCCTGTCCCGGCGCACCCGGCTCGTCGCGGTTGCCCATGTCTCGAACGTATCGGGCGCGATCTTCCCGGTGCGTGAGATCGTGGTCGCGGCGCACGCCGCCGGCGCGCACGTCCTGATCGACGGCGCGCAGGCGGTCGCGCACATGCCGGTCGAATTCGACCGGATCGGCGCGGATTTCTATGCGTTCTCCGGACACAAGGCCTTTGCGCCGACGGGAATCGGCGTGCTGCTCGGCACGACCGAATGCCTCGAAGCACTGCAACCGGTTCTGCTCGGTGCAAACGCGTTCGATGCGTTTGCGCTGGACAACGCGCCTCTTGCGCCGGTTCCCGGCCGGCTCGAGGGCGGTACCGCCAATATCGCAGGCGCGGTGGCCCTGGCCGCGGCGCTCGAATTCGTCGAACGGCTCGGCCGGGACGACGTCGCAGAACACGAGCGCCAGCTTTGCGCAAGGCTCGACGCAGGGCTGGCGCACATCGACGGCGTAACGCAGCTCGGCTCGAGCCGCAACCGGGTTGGCATTCGCGCGTTCGTCGTCGACGGCCGCGACAGTTTCGAGATCCAGCGAGGCTTGCAGGATCATTCGGTCGCGATCCGCGCCGGCCATTTGTCGGCGCAGACCTTGCTGCGCCAATTCGATACAAAGCATGCGTTGCGTGCATCGGTCGCCGTATACAACGATACCGACGACATCGACCGGTTCATTGCGGCATTGGCGGCGGGCGTACGCTGAAACCTCTGCAACGCCCCGAATTTGTCGATATTCCGGCAAGTGCGGGAATGATTGTTTTTTCCTGTAATGAGTGGAGCAATGTCGATTGGATTCCCACTTCCATGGGAATGACCGGATAATCGCAGCGTCTGCATATCGACGCCCGCTCCGCTTCGAAACGCAAGAGCACGAATGACCGCCTTCGTCCAATTCGAACGAGTCACGTACCGCGTCGACGGGCGCGATGTGCTGTGCGGGATCGACCTGGGCCTGGACCGCAATGAAACACTGGTACTGCTCGGGCGCAGCGGCTCGGGCAAGACGACGCTGCTCCGGATGGTCAATGGGTTGCTGAGTCCGTCGTCGGGTGAGGTGCGCTTCGAAGACCGGCCGGTCGCGCAATGGAATCCGATCCGCCTGCGCCGCCGCATCGGCTACGTGATCCAGGATGGCGGCCTGTTCCCGCACATCACGGTCGCGCGCAATGTCGGCCTGGTTCCCGAGCTCGAAGCATGGCCGCCCGACCGGATCCGCGCCCGCGTCGACGAACTCCTCGACGCGGTCGGACTGGAGCCGGGCGTCTACGCCGGGCGTTATCCCAGACAACTTTCCGGCGGCGAGAAGCAGCGCGTCGGCATCGCGCGCGCACTCGCGGCCGATCCGCCGCTGCTCCTGCTCGACGAACCGTTCGCCGCGCTCGATCCGGTGACGCGCTACGACATGCAGCAACACTTCCTGAAGCTGAGCAGGGTTTTCGACAAGGCCGCCCTGTTCGTGACGCACGACCTGCGCGAAGCCCTGCTGCTCGGGTCGCGCATTGCGCTGCTGCACGAGGGCCGCGTTGAATGGGTTGGCCCGCGCGAGCAATTCGTGCAGGCGGCGTCGCCGCATGCGCGCACGTTTCTGCGCACGCTCGAGCTGGAGCCGCCGCAATGAGCGCCTTCATGCTGGAAATCGTGCGGACGTCGGGCGAGCACGTCGTGCTCGTGGCGACGGCGGTCACCGCCGCGTTTGCGATCGGCGCGCCCGCTGCCATTGCGCTGACGCTGCATGCGCGCACGCGGCGCTGGGTGCTCGGCGCCGTCAACGTGATCCAGACGATTCCGAGCCTTGCGTTGTTCGGCGTGCTGCTGCCGATCCCGCTAATCGGCGGCATCGGCAAGCGCACGGCGATCATCGTGCTGGCGCTGTACGCGCTGTTGCCGATCATGCGCAACATGGTGGTCGGCATCCTCGGCGTCGAGGCAAGCATTCGCGAATCCGCCCTTGCAATGGGCATGACCCGCCAGCAGATACTCCGGCGGGTCGAGATTCCCCTGGCGCTGCCGACGATCCTGGCGGGCCTGCGCATCGCGATCGTCTCGACCATCGGAACCGCGACCGTCGCCGCCGCCATCGGCGGTGGCGGGCTCGGCACGTTCATCTTTCGCGGGATCGCGACGGCGGACCTGACAACCGTCCTCGCCGGCGCGGTTCCCGCCGCCGTCATGGCGATCATTGCAGACGAGGTGCTGGAATGGGCAGAGCGGCGCTATTCGGTCTGATCGTCCTGCTCTCGGCGTGCACGTCCTCGAAACCGACGATCGTGGTCGGTTCGAAAAATTTCACCGAGCAGGTCATTCTCGGCGAAATCATCGCGGGCCAGATCGAGCGCCGGCTGCACATCGACGTCGATCGCAAGCTCAATCTGGGCGGCACGCTGCTCGCCCACGAGGCGCTCAAGAGCGGATCGATCGACCTTTATCCCGAATACACCGGCACCGCGCTGACCGAAGTGCTGCGCCGGCCGATCGAAAAGGATGCCGCGCGGGTGCTCGCGCAGGTGCGACAGGGCTATCGGCCATTGCAAGTGACCTGGCTCGAGCCGTTCGGATTCAACAACACGTTCGCGATGGTCATGCTCGCCAAGACGGCGAAGGAATACGGCGTGCGGACCCTCAGCGACGCCGCTGCCAGGCCGTGGCGACTGGCGGTAGGCTACGAGTTCACGCAGCGGCCTGACGGGCTGACAGGCCTGGTACAGACATACGGTTTGAAAATCCGGGGCGAGCCGGTCGTGATGGACCTCGGGCTGCTCTACGCCGCTCTGAAGACCGACCGCGTCGATCTGGCCGCCGCCAATGCGACGGACGGTATGCTGGGACACCCGGAGTTCGTGATGCTCGAGGACGACCGTCATTATTTCCCGCCCTACGAATGCGCGATCGCAGTTCGCGACGACACGCTCGCGCGTCTGCCGGGCCTTAAGGCTGCGCTCGAGGAATTGTCCGGCCGCATCACCGGCCCGGCGATGCGGCACATGAACGAGCAGGTCGACATCGACCACAAGGCTGCTGCAGACGTCGCGCGCGAGTTCCTGCAGACATGGAAGTGAGTGGCAGACATGGAAGCCGGTAAGGCAAGCACGCATTTCGACGCGATCGTCATTGGCGCCGGCCAGGCGGGTCCGCCGCTGGCGGTCGCCCTGGCCAATGCCGGACAGCGCGTCGCCCTGATCGAACGCAAGGATTTTGGCGGCACCTGCGTCAACACCGGCTGCATCCCGACCAAGACGCTGCTCGCCAACGCCCGTGTTGCGCACATGGCGCGCCGCGCAAGCGATTACGGCGTCTCGACCGGAGCCGTGGCTGTCGACATGAAGAAGGTCAAGGCGCGCAAGGACGAGGTGTCGGGGTCGTCGCGCGATGGCGTCGAAAAAATGCTGCGCACGACGCCGAATTGCAGCGTGCACGGCGGGCATGCGCGCTTCGTCGACGACCACTCGATCGAGGTGGATGGAAAGCGCCTGGGCGCCGAGCGCATCTTCATCAATGTCGGCGGCCGCGCGGCGATTCCGCCGATCGACGGCCTCGAATCGGTATCCCATCTGACGAATTCGTCGATGATGGGCATCGACTTCCTGCCGGCGCATCTCGCCATCGTCGGCGGCAGCTACGTCGCGATCGAATTCGCGCAGATGTACCGCCGCTTCGGCAGCCGCGTGACGATCCTGCAGCGCGGTCCGCGCCTGGTCACGCGCGAGGACGAGGACGTCTCGAAAGCCATGTTCGACCTGCTCGTCGACGAGGGGATCGACGTGCGCCTGGACGTGCAGCAGATCGCCGTGCGCCAATCCGGTGCCGGCATCGTCGTCGAAGCGACCACGCGCCAGGCAAAATCCGAAATTGCCGCCTCGCATCTGCTGCTCGCCACGGGCAGGATGCCGAATACCGATGACCTCGGCCTGGAAAACACGTCGGTCCAGCGCGATGCTCGCGGCTACATCGTCGTCGACGATGTGCTGCAAACCAGCGCGGCCGGCATCTGGGCATTGGGCGACTGCAACGGCCGCGGCGCATTCACGCATACCTCGTACAACGACTACGAAATCGTTGTGGCAAACCTGCTGCGCGGCGAATCGCGCCGCGTGAGCGACCGCATCGTCACCTACGCGGTCTTCACCGATCCGCCGCTCGCGCGTGTCGGCATGACCGAAGCGGAAATCCGCAAGGCGGGCAGGCGAGCGCTCGTCGGCACGAGGCCGATGACGCACGTCGGCCGCGCGTACGAGCGCGGCGAGACGCGCGGGTTCCTGAAAGTGCTGGTCGACGCCAATACGCAATTGATCCTCGGCGCATGTTTTCTCGGCATCGAAGCCGACGAAGCGATTCACTGCGTGACCGACGTGATGTACGCGCGCATGCCCTGCACGACCATTACCCATGCCGTGCACATCCATCCAACCGTATCCGAACTGATTCCGACAGTATTCGAAGATCTGAAACCGCTGGAGGGCACATGATGCTAAACGCAACCCGCCTGCGATCCCGGCTCCTCTCGCGCCTGCACAATGCGCGCGCCCAAACCGACGCGCTGTTCGCCCTCGTCAAACCGGAATTCCTGTTCGAGCGGCCGATCTCCGAGCGCCACCGCCTCGCGTTCTACATCGGCCATCTGGAGGCGTTCGACTGGAACCTGCTGAGCGCACCGCTGAAAATGGCCAGCGAAAACCCGGCGCTCGACACCTTGTTCGCCTTCGGCATCGATCCGGTCGATGGCCAGCTGCCGGGCGACCAGCCAGCCGACTGGCCCCCGCTCCTGGAATTCTTCCGCTATCGCGAGCAGGCGCGCATCCGGCTCGACGACGCCCTGCATCGCGAAGATCCCGGCGTCGACGAATCCGCACGGATCGACCAGCTGTTGAGCGTCGCGATCGAGCACCGGCAGATGCACGCCGAAACGCTGTCCTACCTGCTGCACCGGATGCCATTCGATTGCAAGCGCGGGGCCGGAGCAAGCCGGCAACCGGCGCGACACGTCGTGGTACCGGAGGCGGTGGGCATTCCGGCTGGCGAGGCTACGCTCGGCGCGAGCAGTCTGTCCGGCCAGTTCGGCTGGGATAACGAATTCGAGGCGCACGCGGTCGAAGTGCCGGCGTTCGAAATCGACAAGTACAAGGTGACGAACCAGCAATACCTCGCGTTTCTGGACGACGGCGGCTACCTGCGACGGGAATTCTGGAGCGACGGGGACTGGGCCTGGAACGAAGCGAACGCCATTCGCCATCCCGCGTTCTGGCTGTGGCAGGGCGGCCAGTGGCATTGGCGCTCGATGTTCGACGCGGTCCCGCTGCCGCCGGATTGGCCGGTCTACGTCAGCCACGCCGAAGCCAGCGCGTACGCGCGCTGGGCCGGACGCAGACTGCCGACCGAGGCACAATGGCAGCGGGCTGCATTCGGCGCAGATGGCGGCGTGGCCGATGACGACTTTTCCGAGGCGCCGCTGCGCTTCGACCCGCACGCCGTCGATGCTGCCGAGCTGTTGCCGCCAGGGCCATTTCCCGTTGTCGGCATGCGCGGCAACGGTTGGGAGTGGACGTCGAGCCCATTCGCCCCGTTCACCGGCTTCCGCCGCTTCGATTTCTACCCCGGTTATTCCGAGCCGTTCTTCGATGGCAGGCATTTCGTATTGAAGGGCGGCAGTGTGCGCACCGCGACCTCGATGCTGCGCGTGAGCTTTCGCAACTGGTTCCAGCCGCATTACCCGTACGTGTACGCCGGCGTGCGTTGCGTCGACTAGCGGACTGTCTCCGATGATGAGCATCCGGCGACATTTCCTCCCGCTCGGCGCACGCGCGTGGAGAGGGAGCCAACCTGCGCGTTTTGCCGGAATTCCAGGCGACGCTATTTCCGAGACAGGCATTAGCAAGAGGAGCTGAACGTCATGACGATTCTCAAGACGCACGGGATTCCCGCACAGAAGCAGTTCGCCGACGACGTGCGCAGCGGCCTTGGCCGCAACGGCCAGAAGGAGCTGCCATCCAAATATCTCTACGACAGCCTCGGCTCCGCGCTGTTCGACGCGATCACCCTGCTGCCGGAATATGGGCTCACGCGCGCGGACGAGCGGCTCCTGCAACGCCATGCGCGCGACATCGCGCAATTCATCCCGCACAAGACGATGGTGTCGGAACTCGGCAGCGGCAGCGGCCGCAAGACGCGGCCGATTCTCAATGCACTGCGCACGCGCGGGCCGCTGTCGTACTACCCGATCGAGATCTCGTCCGCCGCGCTCGCGTCGTGCGAAATGGAACTGCGCGACATCGAGTCGGTCAGCATCGTCGGCGTGGAGAGCGAATACCTGGCCGGCCTCGAGGAAGTCGCCGAGCGCCGCACCGGCGACATGCACCTGTTCGTCCTGTTCCTCGGCAGCACGATCGGCAATTTCGACGCCGGTGCCGACGCGCGCTTCCTGCGCGAAGTCCGGCGGACGCTGCGGGCCGGCGATTCGCTGCTGCTCGGTACCGACCTGCTCAAGCCGCGCGAGCAGCTGATCGAGGCCTACCACGATCCGCGCGGCGTCACTGCGGCGTTCAACCTCAACCTGCTCGGTCGCATCAATCGCGAGCTGAATGCCGATTTCGACCTGCGGACGTTCGAGCACCTCGCCCGCTTCAACGAGGCGACGCAAAGCGTCGAGATGCACCTGCGCTCGCGCCACGAACAATCGGTGACGGTCCGCGATTGCGGCATGACCGTCGCATTTGCCGCCGGCGAAACGATCTGGACGGAGAGCAGCCACAAGTACACGCCGCTCGGCGTTACCGAATTGGCCAGTGCGTCGGGGTTCGCGATGCAGGCGCGATGGATCGATCAGAAATGGCCGTTCGCCAATTCGCTGTTCGTCGCCGCATGACGGTGTCGGGTCAGTTCCGGGCGCCGCAATCCGGCCGATCGCGTTGTCGAACGCGCGCGTGACCGGTTCCCGCCGCACGGGGAAATCGGCGCCGTCGCAGGCCACGCATCCGAACTGGGTGCTCGCGACGACGATTCTCGCCTCGAGCCTGGCGTTCGTCGACGGCACGGTGATCAACGTCGGGTTGCCGGCGATCGGAGCGTCGCTTCACGGCAACGCAGCCGACCTGCAGTGGATCATCAACGCGTACCTGTTGCCGCTCAGTACCCTGCTGCTGATCGGTGGCGCGGCCGGAGACCGCTTCGGGCGCACGCGCCTGCTCGTGGCCGGCACGGCAGCATTTGCGGCCGGGTGATTTGTCTCGGTCAAACCGTCGCGGTGAAACTGCAGCCAGAAAACGTGCAGGGAACTTGAGGGTGCGGATCGGCCCCATGGCCGACCCGCCTCGCGGGCGCCGCGTCGTGCGGCGCCTGCGTCGATGTTCGCGTTCAGCGGCTGGCGAGCCCGGTTTGCGGGGCACCTGCGCAGCTGATCTGGCTGACGTCGACGCCGACGACCTTGGTCGTGTGCTTGGCTTCGGCGGTGTCGAAGTAGCTGCGGTCCACGCTGAGCGAGCGCTCGGCGCCATCCGGAATATTGAACGCCACGGTCTTCTGCTCGGTGCTGCGCACGCCGTCATCGGTTTCCCACGTCGTGTTGTAGCGGATCGAACCGGAGCAGCCGCCATCCTTGCAGCTCGATGCATCGAGGCCGAACGCGATACGGAATTCATCCTTGCCGATGCGCATGACGAGCGGATCCTGGGTCAGGTTCACGCTGCAAGTGCCCTCGGCCGCGTTCGCGCCGATAGCAGGCAGTGCCGCCAGTGCAAACGCCATGCTAAACATCTTCAACCTGGTTTTCATGACTGTCTCCTTTCTTCCTCTCGTTGTCGTCGTTGTGAAAAGAATCGTTGCTCTTGCCCGGGACCACGATGACTCCCGTCGTGCGGTGTCGAGTCGCCGGCGGCATTCCGTGTTCGTTCGGTATCCGCTGCACCAGCTCGCTTGCCCTTGCCTGTAAAAACGACGAATCAGGGAAAAACCGCACAATGTTCCGGAACTCTTTTCGGCTTCCTGCATTGCGGGCAATACCTTGCAAGTACCTGCGCCGGCTGACCCTGACGACACTCCTCGCCGGACCATGACTTCCGGCACAGCCCTTCGCCCAGCGCTGCCGCTTGCGCCACTCGATTGCTGGTCTGCAATGAATCAATACGCCGGCGCGGGCGAAACCGAACATGCGCACGCCTGCGCGCCGCAGTGAACGCCGCGATTGCCTGGTTGGATGTGAAGCGTGTGGCTCAGGCGCCTGCGCACGAACTGCACCGACGACATTCGATGCGATCGCGCGATGCGTTTCTTCGCGCTACCTGTGCGTGGCCGGACGCGAAGGATTCGATAGGTGCGGCCGCTCGCTCGCCTTTCAAGCCTTGCTTCGCCTGCTGCCGGGCTTAGGACTTGTCGAACGCGACTGCCATCTTCGCGCGCTGCGCGGCGTCGGGCATTGCACCCGAGCCGGCCGCGATGTTCTCCAGCAGGTGCGCCGGATTGCGCGTGCCCGGTATGACGCAGGTTACGGCCGGATGCGAGATGATCCACTTCAGCGCGAACTGCGCCCACGATGTTGCGCCGATCTCCGCGGCGAGGGGCGGCAATTCACGGCCGTGCACTCGCGCGAACAGCGAGCCGTCGCCGAACGGCCGGTTGATCAGTACGGCGACACGGTTGGCGAGCGCCGCCGGCAGCACGTTTCTATCCGCATCGCGCTCCAGCAGCGAGTAGTTGACCTGCACGAAATCGATCTTGCCGCTTTCCACGTACCTGGCCAGTTCGGCGTGCGCCGACGCGACCGAACTGGTGACGCCGACGTAGCGCACGCGGCCGTCATGCTTGAGTTGCGCCAAGGTGGATAAATGCACATCGACGTCGCGCAGGTTGTGCACCTGGATCAGGTCGATCGGGTCGCGCCGCAGCAGGCGGAACGAATCCTCGATCTGGCGGCGCCCGGATTCGGCGCCGGTGGTCCAGACCTTGGTCGCGATGAACGCATTATGGCGAGCATCGACTTTCGGCAGCAGTTCGCCGACGACCGCCTCGGCCGCGCCGTACATCGGCGAGGTGTCGATGACGCGCAGGCCCGCGTCGATGAACGTGCGCAGCGTGTCGACGGCTTGCGTGCGCTTTTCGGCATCGCCGCGGAAATCGAATTCCTGCCACGTGCCAAGGCCGACGACGGGCAGCTTTTCGCCGGAACGCGGAATGGATCGGGCCAGTATCGGCATCGGTGCGGCACCTGCCGGTAATGTGCGCGCGAGCAACGCGCCCGCACCGGCCGTCAGGAGAGACTTCATGACGTCCCGTCGATCCGGATCGAAGACGAATCTGCTACCCATGGAACGACAGCCTCGCAACTGACGAATCTAACCCGTCATTCGTTTGAACGGGAGGATTGCAAGAATCAAAGATCACCCGGTTTGAGGCCGGCATGCTTCGCCACGCGCCAACATGCGCGGACCGATTTCCTCGTTGTCGTGAAATGCGAACACAAAGTCGGGATGACCATTGCGCGATAGCGTGCGATGCGAGCCGGACTGGCGTTTGACTTGCCAGCCGATTCGCAGCAACGCTTGAAGGAGTACCCGCGCACGTACCGAACGCCAGTGACTCACGCGGCAGCGGGCAGCACGAAATTGATCGCTACCGGCTCGGCTTCGCCACGCTCGATTTGTTCGGCGAGCGCACGCAGCGCCAACACTTCGGCCTTGGACATCGCTTCTGATGCGCTTGTGCCATAGGCGAGCACGCCCGGCAGCTGTGGCACTTCGGCCAGCCAACGACCATCATCTTCGAGTTCGACTTCCAGAGTCAGTTGCATCTATGGGCACACCCTGCCATAGCGAGAGACTACATCATATGTGGAACGGGACGATATTTTGCGCCGACAGATCGGCCACCGCCAGTGCGAACCAGACGCATGGCCTTGAATAGCGGTCGCTTCAGCTATTTCACGGGGATCATTGCAGCGAACAGGCTCACCGGACCGGCTCAAACCCAGCCGAGCAACTTCAGCGCGCGAACCAGGAAATAGGCCAGCGCGCCGGCGATCGGAATGGTCAGGATCCAGGCCCAGACCATGCGCTCGACCACGGTCCACTTGATCGCATTGAGGCGCTTGGCACAGCCCACGCCCATGATCGCGGCGGAGACATTGTGCGTGGTCGATACCGGGATGCCGAGCGCCGACGCGGTAACGATCACGCTCGACGAGGCGATGTCGGCGGCGACGCCGTTGATCGGGTGCAGCTTGACCATCTTGTGGCCGAGCGTGCGGATGATGCGCCAGCCGCCGGCCATCGTGCCCGTCGCCATCACGATGGCACAGGTTGCCTTGATCCAGGTGGCGATCTCGAACTGGCCTTTCGCGTCGGCGTCGATGCGCATGAAGTTCAGCCAGGCCGGCAGGTGATCGAGCGACCCGGCGCTGGTCGCACTGGCGAGCGCCAGCGCGATGATGCCCATCGTCTTCTGCGCATCGTTCAGACCGTGCGAAAAGCCCATGAAGCCCGACGAGAACATCTGCACCTTGGCGAAGATCGCGTTGACGATGCGCGGCCGCGACGCGCGCTGGATCGCACCGCCGCGCGCCGAAAGAAACGACAGCAGCGCGAACAGCAAACCCATGATCGTGAAGCCGAGCAGGAAGCCGGCGGCGGGCGACACGACCATCGGCAGGACGACCTTGTTGAGGATGCCCTTGCCGAGCCACCAGTGCTCGCCCGGAACCGACCAGATGATGACGTGCCAGTTCTCGCTCGCGGCCGCGAATGCCGCGCCGATCAGGCCACCGATCAGCGCATGCGACGAGCTGGACGGCAGGCCCCACCACCAGGTGATCAGGTCCCAGATCGTTGCGCCGAGCAACGCGCAGATCAGCAGCTCGGGCGTCATCGTAACGACTCCGGTGTCGATCAGGCCCGACGAAATCGTCTTGGCGACGGCCGTGCCCCACATCGCGCCGAGCAGGTTGGTGAACGCGGCGAGCAACACCGCCTGCCCCGGACTCAGCACCTTGGTCGCAACGACCGTCGCGATGGAATTGGCCGTGTCGTGGAAGCCGTTGATGTACTCGAAAACGAGTGCGACCAGCAGCACGGTGAAGACGAGGGTGAGGCTCACTGAGCATCCTTGGTGGAGCGGGAGAATGGAGAGGGAAGACGGAAGACACGCACGGCGAAGGCCAGGGCGGCCCGCTCCTCCCTCTCCCGCCTGCCTTCTCCCCTCTCCCGCTTCACGAGTTCTTCAACACAATCGCGTAAATCACGTTGCCGGCATCGCGGCAGCGATCGATCGCCTTTTCCAGCAGCTCGAACAGGTCCTTGCGCAGCAGCAGGCGCGAGGGGTTCTGTTCGTTGGAGAACAGCTCGCCATAGAGCGAGAGGATCAGGCGGTCGGCCTCGCTCTCGATCGCCTGCATGCGGTCGTTCAGCGCCTTCATCTCCTCGATGCGCATGCCTTTGCGCAACTGCGCCACCATCTCGACGATGACGCCGGTTGCCTTCTCGAGCATTGCCGCGCGCGACGCGTAGTCCACGTCCATCAATTGCTCGGCGAACAGCGCGTAGCGCTCGGCGAATTTCTCGACCGTCTTCGGAATCTTGTACAGCGCCGCCGACAACGCCTCGATGTCCTCGCGTTCGAGCGCGGTGACGAACGTGTTGACCAGTTCCTGGCTGATCTGGCCCATGACTTCCTTTTCACGGCGGCGCGCCAGGCGGAATTCGTCGAGCGACGGGCTGGACGACTTCTGGTTCAGCATCGCGATCAGGGCGCGCGTGCTCTGCCGCGCCGCGTCGGCGCTCGCTTCGAGCAGGCCGTAGAACTTGTCGCCTTTGCCGAAGATGGTCTGGAGTGAAAACATGGGTTTCCGCCTTGTTCAGTCGCCACGACGGGCCGCAGTCGGGTCGGCGAATATTACCGTTTTGTTACCGAAAATAGGGCTGAGGGCCACGGGTTAGGGTTGAAAAGAACGCAAGAGCCGGCGCCCTCTAGGGTTTTTGAGCAACAACTGCCGCCGCGCGGCATCCTGCCTTCTCTCAGCCCCCACCCTGCGCTCTCGGCCCTCGCTCTTTGTCATAAATCCTTAAAGATCGACGCGTAGCCTGCGCGCTGTCGACAAAAGGCTGTGGCGCGGCTTGGGGACTACGTGCAGCGACCGCCGCCTCCGCTTTCTCATTCCACGGAGGTTTTACATGTTTCATCGTCTTCGTCATTCGCTGACTGTTCTCGCCGCCGGGGCGGCATTGACCGTCGCCGGCACGGCTCAGGCCGCGACCGATATCACCGGCGCCGGCTCTTCGTTCGTCTATCCGGTGCTGTCGAAGTGGTCGTCTGCCTTCAGCGAGAAGACCGGCAACAAGATCAACTACCAGTCGATCGGATCCGGCGGCGGCATCGCCCAGATCAAGGCCGCGACGGTCGATTTCGGCGCGTCCGACAAGCCGCTGGAAGCCAAGGATCTCACCGAGGCGGGGCTGGGCCAGTTCCCGGTCGTGATCGGCGGCATCGTGCCGGTCGTCAACATCGACGGTGTGCAGCCGGGTGACCTGAAACTCACCGGGCCGGTCCTGGCCGACATCTTCCTCGGCAAGGTGCAGAAATGGAATGACAAGGCCATCGCCGATCTCAATCCCGGCGCCAGGCTGCCGGAGACGCTGATAACGGTCGTGCATCGTTCGGATGGCTCCGGCACCACGTTCAACTTCACCAACTATCTGGCGAAGGTCAGTCCCGAGTGGAAGGAAAAGGTCGGCGAAGGCACGGCCGTGTCGTGGCCGACCGGCGTCGGCGGCAAGGGCAACGAAGGCGTTGCCGCCTATGCCAGGCAGATCAAGGATTCGATCGGCTACGTCGAATATGCCTACGCGCTGCAGAACAAGCTGACGTACACGCAGATGCAGAACCATGCCGGCAAGTGGATCAAGCCGGACAAGGCCGCGTTCTCCGCTGCCGCCGCTACGGCGGACTGGAAGAGCGCCAAGGATTTCAACCTGATCATGACCGACGCGCCGGGCGAAGGCGCGTGGCCGATCACCGCGACGACCTGGGCGATCATGTACAAGACGCCGAAAGACGCGGCCCACAGCAAGACCGCGTTCGAGTTCTTCCAGTGGTCGTTCGAACACGGACAGAAAGAAGCCGATTCGCTCGACTATGTCGCACTGCCGGAAACGCTGGTCAGGCAGATCGAGGCGTACTGGAAGTCCGACTTCAAGTCCTGATCCATTCAATCTCCGATCCATTCAACTCGCGATCCATTTCGAATCCGACCGTTCCCCTCCCCCAACGTCGGGATTTATGCGCGCATCGGCAACGGTGCGCGTCCTTTTTCCGGCCAGTTTGAACCAGACACGGGTCGATCCACGTGCCAGAACCTGCCGCCGCCATTGTCGATGCGCTGACGCCCGCTCCGGTTGACCTGGCGCAGCGCGCGCGCCATGACGCGCGGGCCGAGTTCATGTTCCGCGGCATCGTCGCGGGCGCCGGCTGGTTCGTGCTGATTGCGCTGGTCGCGACCGCCTTGTCGATGCTGTGGGGCGGCCGCGAGGCATTTGCCACGTTCGGCTGGAGCTTCATCACCAGCACGCAGTGGGACGCCGTGCAGCACAAGTTCGGCGCGCTCGTGCCGATCTACGGCACGCTCGTCACGGCGCTGATCGCGATGCTGATCGCCGTGCCGGTCAGTTTCGGCATCGCGCTGTTCCTGACCGAGGTCGCACCGGCGTGGATGCGCGGGCCGGTGGCCGCGGGCATCGAGCTGCTGGCCGGCATCCCGTCGATCATCTACGGCATGTGGGGGCTGTTCGTGTTCGTGCCGTTCATGGCCGCCAACATCATTCCCTGGCTCAACTTGCATGTCGGCCACTGGCCGCTGATCGGCGCCCTCTTCACCGGACCGCCGCTCGGCATCGGCATGCTGACCGCCGGCATCGTGCTCGCGATCATGGTCATTCCGTTCATCACCGCGGTAATGCGCGACGTGTTCCTGACCGTGCCGACGCGCCTGAAGGAGTCGGCCTACGCGCTTGGTTCGACGACATGGGAGGTTGCCTGGGACATCGTGCTGCCGTACACGCGCACGGCGGTGATCGGCGGCGTGTTCCTCGGCCTGGGCCGCGCGCTCGGCGAGACGATGGCGGTGACCTTCGTGCTCGGCAACTCGCACCAGCTTAGCGCATCGCTGCTGATGCCGGGCAATTCCATCGCCGCGACGCTGGCCAACGAATTCACCGAGGCCGATTCGGACATCTACCGCTCGGCGCTGATCGCGCTGGGCTTCCTGTTGTTCCTGGTCACGTTCGTCGTGCTCGCCGCCGCCAAGTACATGCTGATGCGGCTGGCGCGCAAGGAAGGCAACTGACATGGCCGCATCGATGGAGACGCTGTATCGTCGTCGCCGCCTGCGCAACGCGGTGGCGCTGACGCTGTCGCTCGTGGCGACGGTGTTCGGCCTGTTCTGGCTCGTGTGGATATTGTGGACGGCGCTCTACAACGGGCTTGCCGCGATGAACCTCGCGCTGTTCACGCAGATGACGCCGGCACCCGGCGAGAGCGGCGGCCTGCTCAACGCGTTCTTCGGCAGCCTGACGATGTCGCTGCTGGCGATTGCCGTCGGCGCACCGATCGGCATCGCGGCCGGCACTTACCTGGCCGAATACGCGCGCAAGCGCGCGGTCGGCGAGATCATCCGCTTCGTCAACGATATCCTGCTGTCGGCGCCATCCATCGTGCTCGGCCTGTTCGTCTACACGATCGTCGTGCGCACGATGGGTCACTTCTCCGCCATCGCCGGCATGCTGGCGCTGGCACTGATCGTGATTCCGGTGGTCGTGCGCACGACCGACGAAATGCTGCAGCTCGTGCCGTCGGCGATGCGCGAGGCGGCGCTGTCGCTCGGCATTCCGCAGTGGAAGATGACTTTCCAGGTGCTGTACCGCTCGGCTGCGCCGGGCATCGTCACCGGCGTGCTGCTGGCCCTGGCGCGCATCAGCGGCGAGACCGCGCCGCTCTTGTTCACCGCGTTGAACAACCAGTACTGGAACGCCGACCTGACCAAGCCGATGGCGAGCATACCGGTCGTCATATTCCAGTATGCGATGAGCCCGTACGATTCCTGGCACTCGCTGGCCTGGGCCGGCGCGTTCATGGTGACGGTGTTCGTGCTGCTGCTCTCGCTGGTTTCGCGCGCACTGATACTGCGCAACAAGGTTGCAAATGACTGACCACGCCGGCGCGACTGCGCCACCGTGATCCGGAGCCCGAGGATGCTGATCGTGAACGATTCAACCCCCGCCGCCGCTGCACCTGCGATCCCGGTTGCCGCCGCCGAGTCGCCGAAGCTGATCGCGCGCGACCTGAAGTTCCATTACGGCGATTACCTCGCGCTGAAGGACATCAACCTGCAGATCGCCGAGCACAAGGTCACGGCGATCATCGGTCCGTCCGGTTGCGGCAAGTCGACCCTGCTGCGCGTGTTCAACCGGATCTACTCGATCTACCCGAAGCTGCGCGCCGTCGGCGAAGTGCTGCTCGACGGCGAGAACATCCTCGACTCGCGCTACTCGCTCAACCGCCTGCGCAGCAAGGTTGGCATGGTGTTCCAGAAGGCCGTGCCGTTTCCGATGTCGATCTACGACAACGTCGCCTACGCGATCCGCCATTACGAGAAGCTCGCGCGCGCGGACATGGATCGGCGCGTCGAGGAGGCGCTGCGCCAGGCGGCGCTGTGGGACGAGGTGAAGGACAAGCTGAGGCAGAATGCGCTCGGCCTCTCCGGCGGGCAGCAGCAGCGCCTGTGCATCGCGCGCGCGGTGGCGTTGAAGCCCGAAGTGATCCTGTTCGATGAACCGACCTCGGCGCTCGATCCGATCGCGACCGGCAAGATCGAGCAGCTGGTCGACGAACTCAAGCGGCACTACACGATCGCGATCGTCACGCACAACATGCAGCAGGCGTCGCGCGTTTCCGACTACACCGCCTTCATGTATCTCGGCGAGCTGATCGAGTTCGGCGAGACGACGATGATCTTCGAGAATCCGAAGCAGAAGATGACCGAGGATTACATTACGGGAAGGTACGGCTAGAAGGTCAGACGTGAGAGGCGAGACGAGAGACGGAGACAAATGGTGCAGCCCACTTGCCTCGCACGGCGCGCCGGACAGCCGCACGCTTCGCCGTACTCGTGCTCCACGCCTCACGTCTCGCGTCTCACGTCTCACGCATCCTGAAAGGCTTTCGCAAATGTCCGATCACATCGTAAAAAGCTTCGACTCCGAACTGACTCTGCTGACCGAGGCGATCACGCGCATGGGGGATCTGTCGCAGACGCAGCTTGCCGGCGCGCTCGACGCACTGCTGTTGCGCGACACCGTGGTGGCCGCGCGCGTCGTGCGCGACGACTTCGAGGTCGACGAAATCGAGCGCGAGCTCGACGCACGCGCGATCCGCGTGCTGGCGTTGCGCCAGCCGATCGCGCGCGACCTGCGCGAAGTGCTCAGCGCGCTGCGCATCGGCATCGAGTTCGAGCGCATCTGCGACTTCGCCGCCAACATCGCCAAGCGCGCGATCGCGCTGAACGCCCGCTCGCCGGACGACTGGATCAACGAACTGGCCGAACTCGGCAACCTCGCACTCAGGCAGCTCGCCGCCGTGGTCGCCGCATTCCGCGACCGTGATGCCAACAAGGCGATGCAGGTCTGGGCACAGGACGAGGCGATCGACGATACCCACACAGGCATCTACCGGCGCCTGATCGACTACATGAAGGCGGACCCGTCGCGCGTCGCGATCGGCGCGCACCTGTTGTTCATCGCCAAGAACATCGAACGCATCGGCGACCATGCGACCAACATCGCCGAATCGGTCTACTACCTGATCACCGGCGAAGTACTGGCCGGGCCGCGCCCAAAAGGCGACAAGTCGAGCCTGGATCAGGTCGACACCAACGGCTGACGGCAGCCCGCGCGCGCTGACCGCGCAGCGCCAGGCTCGTCGCGGCCGCCGCCAGCGGATCGTGCGCGCCAAAAATGACACAGGCCAACGCGCGTTTGAACGCTCCGGAGCCCGCGTGCAGGGACAACCGTGGCAGGATTCGCCGCCTGCGGCAGCGATCGTCTACACTGGCCGCTCTCCGACGCCGCCCACGCCTGAATGACCTATACCGTCATCCTCGTCGTCTTTCTCGCCTTTCTGAACGGCTTTTTCGCGCTCAGCGAAATGGCCCTGATGACCTCGCGCAAGTTCCGCCTCAAGCAGATGGCTCTGACCAGCCGCCGCGCGCAGATCGCATTGTCGCTCTCGCAGACGCCGGAACGGTTCCTGTCGACGGTGCAGGTGTTCATCACGCTGATCGGCATCGGCACCGGCACCGCGCTCGGCGGCAGCATCGGCGAGGACATTGCCCACCTGCTCGAGAAATTCGACTTGCCGTTGCTGGTCAAGTACGCCACGCCGATCGGCGTGGCGCTGAGCGTGGCCGGCATCACCTTCGCCAACATGTTGTTCGGCGAGCTGCTGCCCAAGCGCCTCGCCCTGGTCAACCCGGAAAAATTCGCCGTTGCCACGGCCATTCCGATGCGCGTGATGACCAGCATCGCCGCGCCGTTCGGATTCGTGCTGATCTGGATCACACGCACGTTGCTGCACGTGTTCGGCGCGGACAAGGTGAGCAACGAGCGTGTCAGCGAAGAGGAAATCCGCCTGCTCGTTTCGGAGAGCGCCGAGCAGGGCGTCATCGACACCGACGAGCGCAACATGGTCAACCGTGTGCTGCGGCTGGGCGATCGCAGCGTCGACAGCCTGATGACGCCGCGGCCGCGCATCGCCTGGCTCGACGTCACGATGCCGCTCGATGAAAACCTGGCCGTCATGCGCGAAACGCCGTATTCGCGCTATCCCGTCTGCCGCGGCAGCGACAAGGACGTGGTCGGCATCCTGGAACTCAAGCAGCTGGCCGATCGCCTCGGCACGCAGCAGGTAGACCTGTTCCGCACGCTGAGCAAGCCGCTGTTCGTGCCGGCGACGGCGCGCGGCATGGACCTGCTGGAGGAATTCCGCGACGCCGAATCCACCTTTGCGCTGGTGGTCGACGAATACGGCGACATCGCCGGCCTGATCACGCTCAACGACCTGCTCAGCGCCGTCGTCGGCAAGGCCGCGACGCCGCTGGTCGAGGCCGGCGCATCGCCGATCGTGCGACGCGACGACGGCAGCTGGCTGATCGACGGTGCGCTCGCCGTAGACGACCTGCGCGAACTGCTCGGCGGCGGGCAGCTGCCGCGCGAAGCCGACGAGGACTACCACACCGCGGCCGGCATGCTGATCGCGCAGTTCGGCCGCATCCCGCAAGTTGGCGAACACTTCGACTGGCGCACCTACCGCTTCGAAGTCGTCGACCTCGACGGCGCACGCGTCGACAAGATCCTGGTCGTGCCGCAAGGCGAAACGTCGGCGGCAACGCCGGATGACGACACCGGCTGACCTTGGGGAGCCGGCCCCGGCTTCGATCTTCCAGGATTCCCGCCATTTCGGCGACGAACTCCATGACGGCGGAGCTGGTCAAGCCGGAAGCCGGTTTGGCTCTCGTCAGACGGTAACGAACGTCAAGATCGCTTCACCTTGACCGGAAATACCGATCCGCAGCATCCCCGACGAAGGTTCGCTCAGCGCTTCGCCAGCCGCGCCATCCGCTGTGCATCATCCAGGATGCCGCGCAGGATGCGCACTTCGCGTTCGTCCATGTGCGCGCGAAGGAACAGGCGTCGCAAGCGCTGCATGATCGTGCGCGGCGAGCGTCCCTTGTGAAAGTCGATGTCGTCGAGAGTCTGCGCCAGGTGCGAGAAGAAGTGCTCCAACTGCTCGGCGCTCGCCGGCGGGTCGGAGCGTGCGGGCACATCGGTATCCGCCGCCGGCAACAGCTGCGCAAGGCGCAACTCGTAGGCCACGACCTGGACGGCCTGGGCCAGGTTCAGCGACGGGAACTCGGGATCGCTCGGAATGTGCACGGCGGCGTGGCACAGCTTGAGCTCGTCGTTTTCAAGGCCGGTACGCTCGTTGCCGAACACCACGGCGATTTCGCCTTCGCCCGCGGCCGAGACGACACGGCTTGCCGCGTCACGGGGCGAAAGTTCCGCCAACGGCACGCCGCGACGCCGCGCCGTGCAGCCCAGTACCAGCGTGCAGTCGGCGATTGCCTCGATCAGCGTCGGCACGACGACGATGCCGTCGAGCACGTCGGTCGCGCCGACCGCCAGCGCCGTCGCCTCCGCATGCGGATAGGCATGCGGTGCGACCAGCACCAGCCGCGTGAAGCCCATCGTGCGGATCGCCCGCGCCGACGCACCGATATTGCCCGGGTGCGAGGTGCGCACCAGGACAAAGCGGAGCGTGGGACGGTGGACGAGGGACGAGGCCTCGCCGTTCGGTGATGATGTCTCCATATCTTTCACGCTGGCATTATCCGTGACGACGGCCCCTGCACTCCACCGGCATCTCCCGTTGCCGCGGCCTCTACATCTTCACCGCCTGCAACGTTCGCGTTGCCTTCCAGTCCCGCACCCCTCTGCCCTCCGTTGCCCCTCGCCCCTCAGCCCTCTCCATGCTACCCTTCGCGCCCCGTCGGCCAGCCCGAACGGCGTTCTTTACCACTTGCTGACCGGAGTTCCACCATGGCTCGTCCCGCCGTCAACGTTGCGGTGCGCGCAGCACGCGCTGCTGGCGCGATCATCCTGCGCTACATGAACCGCATCGACAGCCTGAAGGTCGAGGAAAAGTCCAGCCTGGATTTCGTCAGCGAAGTCGACCGGCAGGCCGAGGCCGAGATCGTCCGGGAACTTCGCCGCGCGTATCCCGATCATGCGATTCTTGCCGAGGAAGCCGGCGCTTCGGGCAAGTCGAGCAAGGTCTGGGTCATCGACCCGCTCGACGGCACCCACAACTACCTGCGCGGGTTCCCGCATTTCTGCGTCTCGATCGGCTTTCTCGACCACGGTGACCCGGTTCACGCGGTCATCTATGATCCGCTGCGCGATGAACTGTTCACTGCAAGCAAGGGCGACGGGGCGTTTCTCAACGATCGGCGCATGCGCGTGACCAGGCGCGAGAACCTGGCCGGCGCGCTGCTGGCGACGGGTTTCCCGTGGCGCCAGCGCGCCCATCTGGACACCCAGCTGGCCATGACGCGCGCCCTGCTGGCGGAAGCCGAAGACATCCGCCGCACCGGCTCGGCGGCGCTCGACCTGGCCTATGTCGCCGCCGGCCGGCTGGACGGCTTTTTCGAGATCGGCCTGAAGCCCTGGGACATGACCGCCGGCTGCCTGCTGGTGCGCGAATCGGGCGGCCACTATTGCGACTTCGTGGGCACCGCCGGCATTCCCGCCAGCGGCAACCTGATCGCCGCCAACCACCACGTCACTGCCGCCATGGTCCGCTCGATAGGACCGGTACTTTCGGCCGGACTGCGCTAGAAACCGCGCCACTTCGGCCTCGCGCCCCTCCGGTCGAGGCCTTTACAAGCCTTTTCACACATTTCGCGGGAGCGGAGTACACTCGGTCATGCAATTCGGGGGGAATTGCATGTGATCCCGATGAACGACAACTTGCAGTTTGCCGCGGAGCCCATCGCCGAGAAGATGGCTCCCTGGCATGTGCTGGTCGTCGACGACGATCCCGAAGTGCATGAAGTCACGCGACTCGTGCTCGGATCGTTCCGCTTCGCCAACCGCCCGATCGACCTGATCAGCGTCGCGTCGGCCAGCCAGGCATTCGACCGGTTGCGTGCACAGGACGACATCGCGGTCGTGCTGCTCGATGTCGTGATGGAATCGGAGCAGGCCGGGCTCGAACTCGTGCGCCGCATCCGCGAAGAACTGCACAACGGATTCGTGCGCATCGTGCTGCGCACCGGCCAGCCCGGTCAGGCGCCCGAGCACGAAGTCATCGCCGCCTACGACATCAACGATTACAAGGAAAAGACCGAGCTGACCGCGCAGAAGCTGGCGACGACGCTGTACGCCGCGCTGCGCTCGTACCGCGACATGCGCACGATCGAGGCGCAGCGCCAGGGCCTGGAGCGCGTGATCGATGCGTCGGCGCAGGTGTTCTCGCACCAGAATGCGCGCGAATTCGCCACCGCCGTGCTCGACCAGCTCGGCGACCTGGTCAATTCGCAGCGCGGCGCGCTGCTCTGTGCGATCGAGCAACCGGGCGAATTGCTGTCCCATTTCCGCATTGCCGCGGCCACCGGCGACTACCGGCATCTGGCCGGCACCAACGCCGACGAGCATCTGCCGCTGCCGCTGGCCAAGGCGCTGCGCGACACTTACCGGCGCAAGAGCCACCATTTCGGCGACGACCATTACATCCTGCATTTCACCGACCGGCAGGACAACGAAACCCTGCTGTTCGTCGGCCACGGCGGTGACCTGACCGCGCTCGACCAGCGCCTGGTCGAGCTGTTCTGCACGAATGTCTCGATCGCGTTCGAGAACCTGCACCTGGCCGACGACCTGTTCGACTCGCAACTGGAGATGGTCTATCTGCTGGCCGGCGCCGCCGAAACGCGCTCGCAGGAGACCGCCAACCATGTGCGCCGCGTCGGCCTGCTCGCCGAGCTGCTCGGCCGCGCCAGCGGACTGGATCCGGCGCTGTGCGAGCAACTGCGCTACGCCGCACCGTTGCACGACATCGGCAAGATCGGCATTCCCGATGCGATTCTCGGCAAGCCCGGCGCGCACACGCCGGAGGAAGCCGCGATCATGCGCACGCACGCCGAAATCGGAGCGAAGCTGCTCGGCGACTCGCGCCGGCCGGTGCTGAGCCTGGCTGCCGAAATTGCGCGCAATCACCACGAGAACTGGGACGGCAGCGGATATCCGGCTGGCCTCAGGGATGACAAGATACCGATCTCCGGGCGCATCACGGCGGTGGCCGATGTGTTCGACGCGCTCGGCAGCCGCCGCTGCTACAAGGATCCCTGGAGCAGCGACCGCATCCGCGCCTTCATGCTCGAGCAGCGCGGCCGCAAGTTCGATCCGACCCTGATCGATCGCCTGCTGGCGCACTGGGACGAAGCCCTGGCAATGCGCGCGTCGCTTCCCGACCGCTGAAGTCTCCGGTCAAGAGACTCGATCACGAAGGACGCGGACGGGAGCACAGCAAGTCGGCGACCGGCTTGGCACGGAGAGACGAAGGCGTGAACTTGCGCCTTCTTTCCAGCAAGAAGCAACTCATCGTGTTGGTCGTCTCGTTCGCGCTTGGCTCCTTGCCCTTGCCGCCCGCAAAGCGGCGCCGCACCGGCCGCTGCGGCTTCACGACGGCATCGGAGCGGGCAGTACGATGCGGAACAGCACGCCCTGTCGCGGCGCGCTGTCGCATTCGATGCTGCCCTGCAACGATTGCGTCACCAGGTTGTAGACGATGTGCATGCCAAGGCCCGAACCGCCCTGGCCGCGGCGCGTCGTGAAGAACGGCTCGAAGATGCGGCTGCGCACGGTTTCGTCCATCCCGCGGCCGTTGTCCCGGTAGTCGATCCGCACGACCGACTCGTCGCGGCGCACGTCGATGCGGATCTCGCTCGGCGTTCGCATTTCCTGGTCATCTGCCGGCTCCGCGAGCCCTTCGCGGCGGTCCACCGCCTCCGCCGGACGCGCGCTGCGGCCCGGCGCGAAGCCATGCGTCAGCGAATTCATGACCAGGTTGGTGATGATCTGGTAGAGCGCGCCCGGCGCTGTTTCCACAATGATCGTTTGTGGACAATTCAGCACGATGCGGCAGGCCGAGCTCTTCACGCTCGGGCCGAGCGTGGTGATGATCTCGTCCAGATTGGCGCCCAGATCGACCACGCGGCGTTCCTCGCTCGATTGGTCCACCGCCACCTGCTTGAAGCTCTTGACCAGGCGATCGGCGCGCTGCAGGTTGCGCAGCACGATGTCGGTGCTTTCGCGCGCACTGCCTTCGAAGCGCTCCAGCGCGCTGCGCGTCAGCTGCCCGTCGGCGACCAGGCGCGACAGGCGCCGCGTCTCGTCCTGCAGGTGCGAGGCGGCGGTCACGCTGATTCCCAGCGGCGTGTTGATCTCGTGCGCGATGCCGGCCACCATGCCGCCGAGCGAGGCGAGTTTTTCCGTCTCGATCAACTGGCGCTGGGCCAGCGTCAGTATGTCGAGCGTGCCGCGCAGCTTGAGGTTGGCTTCGCGCAGGTCGGTCGTGCGCTGCTCGACGCGCGATTCGAGGTCCTCGTTCAACGACAGCAACGCTTCCTCGGCCGCCTTGAGGTGGCTGATGTCGTGGTTGGTGCCGCTGATGCGCACCGCCCTGCCGTTGGCGTCGCGCTGGGCGCGGCCGCGCGTGAGCACCCAGATCCAGTTGTGCCGGTCATCGAGCGTGCGGTAGCTGCATTCGAAGGTCGGCGTCAGCCCGCGCAGGTGCGCGCGCAAGGCGGCATCGAACCGGCCGAGGTCTTCCGGATGCACGAACGGCGTATAGGCCTGCATCGTCTGCTCGGTTGCCTCGCTGTTGGCCGCCAGGTGCTCGAGCCGGTTTTCGCGCACCATGCGCCCGCTCGCAAGGTCGACGTCCCACAGTTCGCTGCCGCTGCCCCAAAGCGCCAGCTTCAGGCGTTCGGCGCCGTGGCGCATCGCGTCCTGCACCGCGGCGCGGCGGCGCAGCGTCGCGCGCACCGTCAGCCACGCCAGCAGCATGCACAGCGCCAGCGCAGCGGTATAGATGGCGTAAGCCAGCGGCGAACGCCACGGCGCCGGCAGCACGCGGATGTCGACCGGAGCCGAGCTTTCGATCCACTCGCCGCCCTGCGGGCGCACGCGCAGGTGCAGGCGATAGGCACCCGCAGCCAGATCGGTATACGTTGCCAGACGCCGCGACGCGGTCGTTTCGATCCACTGCTCGTCGTGGCCGTCGAGCTTGTAGGCGTAGCGCATCGATTCCGGATCGGAATAGTCGAGCGCGCTGAACTCGAACGTGACGTTGTCCTGTTCGTGGTTGAGGACGACCTTGCCGCCGTGGCCGAGCCTGCCGTGCAGCGGCGACTCGGCGCTGTCGCCGGGGCCGGCCGGCACGTTGCTCAGCAGCAGCGCCGTCATCAGCGGCCGCGGCGGCGGCGGCGGTTCGACCGCGTGCGGATCGAGCACGCTGATGCCATCGAGCCCGCCGAATGCGATGCGTCCGTCCGGCAGCCGCGCCACGGCGTTGACCCAGTAGCCGCGCTGCTGCGCGCCGTTGCGCGCGCCGTAGTTGAGGATGTGCGGCGTGTCGCCCGCGTTCCGTTCGATGCGGCTGATTCCGGATGTCGTGCTGACCCAGAAGATGCCGGGCGCGGTCTCCACGATCGCGCCGATCGCATCGCTGGCCAGCCCATCGCGCGAGTCGATTGCTTCGAAGCGCGTGACGGTGCCTCTCGTGACGCGATGATCCAGTCCGCCGCCCTGCGTGCCGATCCAGAGGTCGCCGTGCGAATCCTCGATCATGACCGAGGCGACGTCGGCGCTGAGCGAATACGGATCGCCCGCGCGCGAGCGGAAATGTTCGAAGCGGCCGCTCTTGCGATCGAGGCGATCCAGGCCCGCCGTGCGATAGGAAACCCAGAATTCGCCACTGCCCAGTTCGCGCACGCCGCTGACGGCGTCGCCGGCGGCGCTGTACGGGTCGGACGGATCATGCCGGTGATGGCGGAACCCGCTGCAGCCGGCGCAGCGTTCGTCGAGGCCCGCATCGGACGTGCCGACCCACAGGGTGCCCGCTCTGTCGGTGCCGACGAACAGCAGCCGGTCGCTCGCCAGGCTCGCCGGATCTGCCGCGTCGTGGCGCAGGTGCTCGAAGCCGCTGCCATCGGGCTTCAGGCGATCGAGGCCGCCACCCATCGTCGCCACCCACAGGCTGCCATCGCCGGTACGCGTGACGTACTGGACGAAATCGTGCGCCAGCGAATCCGGGCGCGCCGGATCGTGCCGGTAGTGCCTGAGCGCCTCGCCGGCGAGCGTCAGGTGCAGCAGGCCGCCGCTCGGCGTGATGCCGCACCAGAGCGTACCGTCGGGATCGGCACTGATCGTCAATGCCGATTGCAGCGGCGTGACCTGCGCGCCTTCCGCGACGCGGTCGATCAGCGCCAGGGCGCGCGTGCGCGGATCGTACACGCTGAAGCCGTTGGTCCAGGAGCCGGCGAACAGCAAACCGTTGCGCTCCCGGATCAGCGCCGCCAGGCGATTCGCCGCGATCGTGTCGCTGCGCGTGGCATCGTGTTCGAAGCGCGTGAAGCGCCGGTGTGTCGCGTCCAGGTAAGCCAGGCCATGGCTGTTGCCGCCAATCCACAATCCGCCGTCCGGTTCGGCCAGCAGCGTGCGCAGTTCGTCGTCGTGCAACGTCGAGGCAGGATCGGCCTGTGCGTCGTGCCGGTAGTGGTCGAGCAGTTCGCCGCCCGCATCGAGCCGGTAAAGCCCCGACGCGTCGGTGCCGACCCACAGGTTGCCATCGGGCGTCTGCGCCAGGGCGTAGACGAAGAGCGGTTGCTGTTCTCCGGCGCGCACCTCGACCAGCGCTTTGGCTTCGGTGGTGGTTCGATACAGTCCTTCGGACGTACCGATCCAGATCGTGCCGTCGAGCGCCTGCAACATTGCGTAGACCATGCGCAGGCCGGGAGATCCGCCCAACGGAGTATCGATCAGGCGCTGCTGCTTGCGATCGACCCACTGCAGCCGTCCGTCGCCGTTGGCGACCCAGATCCGGCCGCCGCGGTCCAGCAGCAAGGCGGTCACCAGCTGCGACGGAACAGTGCTGTCGCTCGCGTTGCCCGACGCGTAGGCAACGAAGCGGTCGTGCGTCGGATCGTAGCGATCCAGGCCGCCCGCCTGCGTGCCGATCCAGACACTGCCGTCCGGGTCTGCAAGCAGGGCCCAGACGTGGTTGTGCGACAACGTCGTCGGGTCGTTGCGGTCGTGCTTGTAGACGCGAAAGCTGTAGCCGTCGAAACGGTTCAGGCCGTCCTGGGTGCCGATCCAGACGAAGCCGTCACGGTCCTGCACGAGCGCTCGCGCGGTCGCCTGCGACAAGCCGTCGCTCGGCGTGTAGGTACGAAAGCGCACCTGACGCGCACCGACGCCGTCCTGGGTGCCGATCCAGACGAAGCCGTCACGGTCCTGCACGAGCGCTCGCGCGGTCGCCTGCGACAAGCCGTCGCTCGGCGTGTAGGTACGA
>DATNFS010000023.1:0-71290 GCA_035606275.1 Rudaea sp. | reverse complement strand
AGTCCTGCGCCACACCGGGGCCTTCGCTGGTCTGCGCCGGCGTGATCAAGCGCGGGACCGGACTGATCGCGAGCGGCTGTCCGTGAGGCGTGCCATGAATTCCGGCCGACACCCGCTGCTGAAGGCCCTGCTGGTCGCGGTCACGGCACTGGCGACCGGCGCTGCTGCCCACCAGGCGCGCGCCGGGTCAGGGGACGCTCGCAGCGGGCACTATCGCGTGATTGCGGGCAGCGATGCGAGCGTCGCAGGTAGCGCCACGTCCTCGGCTCATCGGACGTACGTGGTCGGCGGCAGCGGAGCAGCCATAGGCATAGCCGCCAGCGACAAGACCAGCATCGTAGCCGGCAACAGCACGATCGAGCCCCCCGAACGGATCTTTCGCAGCGACTTCGAAACGGCGCCCTAGCAGGACTCACCATCCCCGGCCGTTCAGGGATGTCGTATTACCACCTCGCACCGATGGCGAGAAAGGTCTGCGCCTACGTGGAGCTGCCTTTGCCGTGCGCACGCCGGATCTGATCGCGGCGCCGCGTCGATTGCGCGGCGGCGTATTGCTCGACCGCCTTGCGCAGTGCGACCGGGTCTTCATCCCGGCGCAGGCCGCGCTTGGTCAGCGCCTTTTGCATGCGGGTGATCAGATCGAAGTCGTGCTCGTCGCGATACGGTTTCAGATCAAGGTCTTCGGGCACCTTCTTCAGGCGCTCATCACCGATGTGCTTGACATACTTCTGCATGAAGCGGTCGTAGTCCCGCCACAGGATGCCGTCCGCCCGGACGGCGGCTTCCTCGGCACGGGTCGCGATCTGGTGCGCATGAAGGTAATGCAGGCCAAGCTGGTCGATCAGGGTCTTTTCGACTTCCTCGTGCATGATCAGGTAGCGGTCGACCTCGACCTTGCGGCCCTTGTAGGTCATCGTGCGCGGCAAATGTCGGTCGATATAGATCGTCTGGCCGTCGACGCTGTAGCCGGCGAGGTACGGTATGTCGTGGGTCCGGTCGAGTTTCTTGACCCGCCGCAGGATGGCATCCAGGGCACGGTCGAGCATCAGGCTGGAAACGTACCAGTCCGGAATCCTTAATTTTTTGTGAGGAGAGCTGGGGTGGCAACCTTGGGCGGGCATGGGTACTCCGGTTCGGTTGGGCTCGGTCTGCGACGATAATCCAGATCCGAGCGTCCTTACAATCACTACGCAGAATCAGCCAGGGGGCCATATCCGCCAGTCCGGGGGGATCGGATTGGGGCTAGCACGCGCCGTTAAAAAAAGCGCGGGCACGGTCGCACTTTTTGTAAATTTTGAGTTATAGTGAACGCACTGTGTCTGCACGGTGCTCGTGAATTGTGCCCGATTGCGCTGGTCTTCGATCCGCTCCGTCGTCACCCCTGTTTCCATGCATGCCAGTAAGCCGACTCCGCGGTTGCGCGCGAGTCTTGTCTGTTTAGTCTTGTGGAGTTTTTATGTCGGATCGTGAGGTTGGTACCGTCAAGTGGTTCAACGACAGCAAGGGTTTTGGTTTCATCAGCCGTGAAAACGGCCCGGATGTGTTCGTGCATTTCCGCGCCATCCAGGGCTCCGGTTTCCGCACCTTGCAGGAAGGTCAGAAGGTCAGCTTCCGCGTTGTCCAGGGTCAGAAGGGCCTGCAAGCGGACGAAGTTACCCCGGCCTGACTACAGCAGTTAGCCGATAAACGAAGCGCACCGGTCAGCCTCACGCTGGCCGGTGCGTTTTTCTGTACCGGCGCCAGCGGGGATACTGGCGCCGGACGCATCGCACCGCGACGTGATCAGAACCGTCCGGAGCGAAAGTCTTCTATTGCCTGCACGATCTGCTGCTGCGTGTTCATCACGAATGGTCCGTATTTCGCGACCGGTTCGTTGAACGGGCGTCCCGCCACGACGATCATTCTTGCCGCTGCCTCCGGCGCCGCGACCCGTACGTTGTCGCCCTGATCGAGCACGGCCAGGTCCCCCCGCAGCAGTTCGCCGCGGTTGCCGTCGCCGATCTTTGCCTGGCCTTCATAGACATAGATGAACGCGTTGTGGCCGGCCGGAATTGCCAGGTCGGCTTGCGTGCCTTGGGCAAGGCGCACATCCAGATACACGGCCGAGGTCGCGTCGGCCTGGACCGGGCCGGTTACCCCGCCGGCGCTTCCGGCGATGACGCGCGCGGTGACACCCGAGGCCAGTTGGACCTCGGGGATGCGCTCGGGCGCAATGTCCTGATAACGCGGCGCCGTCATCTTGTCCTTGGCCGGCAGGTTGACCCAGAGCTGGAATCCCCACATCAGGCCGTCTTCCTGCTCGGGCATCTCCGAATGCACGATGCCGCGCCCGGCAGTCATCCACTGCACGCTGCCGGCGGTCAGCAACCCGCTGTTGCCCTGGTTGTCACCGTGGCGCATGCGTCCAGCCAGCATGTAGGTAACGGTTTCGAAGCCGCGATGCGGGTGGTTCGGGAAGCCGGCGAGGTAGTCGTCGGCCTGGTCGGAACGGAACTCGTCGAGCATCAGGAACGGATCGAGCATGTCGAGTCCCGGCTGGCCGATGACGCGGGTCAGCTTGACGCCGGCACCGTCGCTGGTCGGACGGCCTCGCACGACATGCCGGACCTGGCGCTGCGCGGGCGCTGATCGCGTCTGCGGGGACTCGATTGACGTGGCAATGGTCATGGGCGACTCCGGTGGGTTGAAGCGTGGTAGATGAGGCCGGCATGCCCGATCTCAAACCGATGCGATGGTACGCAGCGTTCCCCGATTGGAACGCAAGCAGCGTTATCATTGCGCGATGACTGCATCCATCCAGAGCATCATCGATCCGCGTGTCCACGACCTGGGCGGTTTCACGGTGCGCCGCGTGCTGCCGCACGTCGCCGCCCGCCATGTCGGACCGTTCGTCTTCTTCGACCACATGGGGCCCGCCCGGTTCGCTCCGGGCAACGGCATCGACGTACGCCCGCATCCGCACATTGGCCTCGCCACCGTAACCTTCCTGTTCGACGGCGCGATCACGCATCGTGACTCGCTGGGCTTCGTGCAGACGATCCGGCCCGGCGACGTCAATTGGATGACGGCCGGTCGCGGCATCGCCCACTCCGAGCGCACGCCGGCCGAAGAGCGTGCCGCCGGGCACGCGCTGCATGGCATCCAGGTCTGGGTGGCGCTTCCGCGCGACGCAGAAGAAGTGGCACCGAGCTTTCATCACCACGCCGCCGCGACGTTGCCGCGCATCGAACGCGATGGCGTGAAGATGCGCCTCGTGGTCGGGACGGCCTTCGGCGAACGCTCGCCGGTGCTGACATTCTCCGACATGTTCTATCTCGGCGCGGAGTTTGCGCCAGGCTCGCTGCTGCGTCTGCCGCCGGAGCATGCCGAGCGCGCCGTCTATGTCGCCGACGCGCCGCTGACGATCGATGGCGTCGAAGTCGCCGCGGGGCATCTGGCCGTGCTCGCCCCGGGTATCGAAGTCGAGATTCGTGCGTCCGAACCGGCCCGCGTCATCCTGTTCGGCGGCGCCGCGCTCGATGGCGATCGCCATCTGTGGTGGAATTTCGTATCCAGCTCGCGCGAACGCATCGAACAGGCCAAGGCGGACTGGCTCGCCTCGCGTTTCGGCCAGATACCCGGCGAAACCGAATTCATTCCATTGCCGGAACGCTGACGCTCCTCAACGATATTGATGGTGGCAGGCGTCGCAGGCGTTGCCGATCTTCGAGACAACCGGCTCCAGTGCCGTGCAGCCTGCTGCCTCCGCCGGCAGTTCGGCCACTGCCTCGCGCAAATGCTGCGCATACTCGCGGAACGGCGGATCCGGCGTCGAGTCGGCAAAGATCGATGGCTCGATGTCCTCGGTCAGTTCCGCCAGCAGGAGTTTTTCACGTTGCAGGCCGGACCCGGTGCAGGTGTTCGTCCGCACGCGGTTGCGCAGGGCTGCGACCTGGTGCTGCAGTAGTTCCATGACGCCGCGCGCATAGGCATCGCGCCGATTCAGCGCGTTGAGGACCGCCGACGAGGCGAGGGCGCCGAGCGCGACACCGAGGGCCAGCACCAGCAGGATGCGCATGCGATTGCCAATGATTGATTCGAGGATCGAAGCATAGCCACTTTCACCTGATACCGTGGCCGATCGTGCGGCAAAGGCCGCCGGGATTCGCCCGCGTTATGGCGATACAATGCGGTCGTCCGTGGAGTGCCGGCCAGTGATCGACGACAAGTACCCCAAGACCGATCGGGCGACGGTCATCGAGCCGTCCGTCAGCCCGGAGACCCAGGGGAATCCGCGCCTGATCGTCGTCAGCGGCCTGCTGCTCGGGCACCAGGTCGAGATCGGCGAGGCGGTCGTGACGATCGGGCGCGCCACCGATTGCACGATCGCGCTGCCGCACCCGAGCGTTTCGCGGCTGCACTGCCGCATCTGGCGCGAGGACAACCGTTGCCACATCCAGGACCTGGACTCGACCAATCGCACCTTTCTCAACGGCAAGCCGGTGATGCGTGCCGAACTGCGCGATGGCGACCAGATCGGCGTCGGCAGCAATGCGATCAAGTTCTTCGTCGGTGAAAGCATGGAAGCGCGCTATCACGACGAACTGATCGACCTGGCGATCTACGACAGCCTGACCGGCTTCTACAACCGGCGGCACTTCCTCGGCCTGCTCGCCGACGAGATCGAAAAGTCCAGGGCCGGGCGCGCGCTGTGCCTGCTGATGCTCGACCTGGACTACTTCAAGTCGATCAACGACCGCCACGGCCACCTGGTCGGCGACCAGGCGCTGAGCAGCATCGCGCAGATCCTGCGCGAGCAGGCGCCGCCGGGCGCGGTGATCGGCCGTTTCGGCGGCGAGGAATTCTCGATGCTGCTGCGCGACGTGAAGTTGCCGGAAGCGATCGCGACCGCGGACCGCCTGCGAGCCGCCATCGCGGCGACGCCGCTGCTGCTGCGCGACGTGCAGCTGAGCACGACCATCAGCATCGGCGTCGCCGAATGCGGCAGCGGCGCCAGCAACAGCGCAGCGCTCCTGCATGCCGCTGACGAACAGCTGTACCGGGCCAAGCAGGGCGGCCGCAACCGCGTCGCGGCAGCGGTCGCATGCTAGATGCGGCGGTACTGCGGTGCCGGATTTGAACTTCGGTCACGACTTTGAATGGACGTTCCCATCGATCCGATCAGCGAGCGCTTTGCCGGCATCGACCGGCTGTACGGTGCCGGCAGCGCCGCGCGGCTTGCGCAGGCCCACGTCTGTGTCGTCGGCATCGGCGGCGTCGGCTCCTGGGCGGCCGAGGCCCTGGCCCGTTCCGGCGTCGGCCGGCTGACGTTGATCGACGCGGACGATGTCTGCGTATCGAATACCAACCGCCAGCTGCATGCGCTCGAAGGCGCCTATGGACGGCCGAAGGTCGAGGTGGTGGCCGAACGCGTGCGCGCGATCAATCCGCGCCTGCAGGCCGATGCGATCGCCGAATTCCTGACGCCGGCCAGTCTGGAGGGACTGCTTGATCGGGACTACGACGCGGTCGTCGACGCCTGCGATGCGCTGAAGGTGAAAGTCGACATGATTGCATTCTGCCGGCGACGCAAGATTCCGATCGTGGTGTCGGGCTCGGCCGGCGGCCGTCGCGATCCGACGTTGATCACGGCGCGCGACCTGTCGAAGACCGAACACGACATCCTGCTCGGCATCGTGCGGCGCAAGCTGCGCGACGACTACGGCTGGACGCGAAATCCGAAACGCTACTTCGGCGTGCAGGCCGTGTTCTCGCGCGAGAACGTCAACTATCCGCAAGCCGACGGCAGCGTGTGCAGGACGCGCACGGTCGACGCCGAGGGCGGCCTCAAACTCGATTGCTCCGGCGGCCTTGGCGCGGCGATGCATGTCACCGCGGCATTCGGCATGGTCGCCGTGGCACGGGTCATCGAACGCCTGCTGGAGACGAAATCCGCGGCGAGAGCAGGAGATTGAACCAAGGAAAAAGATTGAACCACGGAGAACACGGAAAACACTGACTAATGCAAAGAGGGAGTTAGAAGAACAACGACAGGCCGGATGTTCGCTACCTTGTTCGTTCGTTGCTTTTCCTCCGTGTTCTCAGTGTTCTCCGTGGTTCAATCTATTGACTCGGGCAGATTGAACAGGTTCTCGGCATTGCGCGTCGTCGCCGCAGCGACTTCTTCCGCCGCCATGCCCCGCAGCCCGGCAATGCATGCGCATACCTCGACCAGCAGCGCCGGTTCGTTGCGGATGCCCTGATGCCCGTGCAGCGGCTGATCGGGCGAATCGGTTTCGAGCAGCAGGAATTCGATCGGCATCGTGGCGACGATCTCGCGCAGGCGGTGCGCGCGCGGGTAGGTGATCGGCCCGCCCAGGCCCAGGCAGAACCCGAGTTTCCACAATTGCCGTGCCTGCTCGGGACTGCCGGAGAAGCTGTGCACGACGCCGCGCAAGCCGCCGACCTGCCTGATCGTGGCGATGACCTCATCGACAGCGCGCCGTGCATGCAGCACGAGCGGCAGGTCGAAGTTGCGTGCGATCTCGAGCTGGCGGCGGAAAAAACGCCGCTGCGCTGCGGGATCGAGGCCTTCGACGTGGAAGTCGAGTCCGCATTCACCAACCGCGACCGGACCCTCGCGCTCGATCCAGCCGATCAGGTCAGCCAGATGTTCGTCGCGGTGCTCGGCGAGGTACATCGGATGCAGGCCATAGGCCGGATACAGGCCGGGTTCGGTCCGGCACAAGGCACGGAGGCCGGCGAATCCGCCCAGTGCGATCGCCGGCACGATCTGGCGCCGGACGCCGGCCGCGCGCGCCCGCGCGAGCACGCCGTCACGATCACGATCGAACTCGGCGACATCCAGGTGCGAGTGGCTGTCGATGAGGTCCATTCGGGCACGCTACGAGAGCAGGAGGGTCGCCATGCCGAGGAAGAGGCCCATGCTGACCACGTCGGTCGCCGTCGTGAGGAAGATGCTGGAGGCCATGGCAGGGTCGGCGCCCAGACGCTTCAGGCCGAGCGGCACCGCGGCGCCGGCGATGCCGCTGGCGACGCTGCTCAGGCTCATTGCCAGCAGCGTGATGATCGCCAGCGGCAGCGCCCTCGGATTGTGTTCGGCCTGCGCGATGGCGAACATCGCGATTGCGGCAACCAGGCCGACCAGCAAACCATTCAGGAGGCCGAGCAAGGCCTCCTTGGCGAGCAGTGATCCGCCGCGGCCTCTGCGAATTTCGTTCAGCGTCATGCCGCGCAGCGTCACCGCAAGCGCCTGGCAGCCGGTGTTGCTGCATTGCCCGGAAAGCACCGGCAGGAAAACGGCGAGCAGCACGATCTCGTTGACCGTGTTCTGGAAGAAGCCGACGACGGCAGCCGCGACGAACGCGGTCAACAGATTCAGCTGCAGCCACGGATGCCGAAACTTGAGTGCGCGCGGCCACGGCGTCGACGTACGTTCCTCCTTCTCCACGCCGACCAGCGCGCCGGCCTGCGCGCTGATTTCGAACGCCTGCTGCTCGAACAGCAGCTGGCCGCGGACCAGGCCGATCAGGCGGCCGTCGGCGTCGCACACCGGGTATACCGGAAAATGCCGCGTGACGACTTCGCGCATGGCGTCGACCAGCGACGTCTCGGGGCGCAGGTAGAATGGACTTCGCACCATGATGTCGGCGAGCGACTGCCCCGCAGCGGCATACAGCAGTTCACGAAAGGTCACGACGCCGACCAGATGGCCGTCCCCATCGATGGCGAAGACGTAGGTGATGAGCTGGCGCCTGACCGCTTCGCGCAACGACTCGACGGCCGTGGTCACCGCCGTATCCTGGCTGAACACGGCCGGCCGCTCCATCAGGCGGCCGACGCTGCCTTCGGGGTAATGCCAGTCGCGCAGCCACTGCTCCCCTTCGCCGGATTTGGTTGCCGCGGCGATCTGGCCGCGGCGTGTCTCGCCGAACTTGCCGAGGATATCGATCGCGTGGCCCGGCCCGAGCTCGGCCAGCGTCTGGGCAATTTCGACGTCCGAAAGCGGGCGCAGGCGGTCCGCCGCGCCTTGCGGGTCCAGCTGGCGGATGCGGTCGCTCAGCCGGCGAGGGGTTTCCGATTCGGACATGTGGGCTCCACGAGGTCGATTTTTTCCGGTCGCCGCAAGATGCTAACCGGATTCAGGCACATTTGTGAGGCAGGGCGTTGCCGCGACCCAGTTCGGGAGCGGTTCACGCAGGGTCGCTAGACTGTCAGCCTAGGAAAGTTCTGTGCGTTACAGACTTTCGTAAACGTCACTCACGAGGATTCAATCATGTTGCGCAACCTGGTATTCGTCTTGTCTTTCCTCACGATGGCTGTGGGCCTGAGCGCCTGCGTACCGCCCCCGCCGCGCGAGCGTGTCGTTTACCACGAGGGCGCGGCGCCGCCGCCGCCGCCGAGCGACAGCTACTCGGGCAGCGGGCGCTACTGCCATTCGTGCGGCACGGTTCGGGTGATCGATCAGGTTCAGATCCGCCAGGGCAACTCCGGTGGCGGCGCCGTGCTCGGCGCGATCATCGGCGGTGTCATCGGCAATCAGTTCGGACGCGGCGGTGGCCGCGCGGCCGCTACCGCGGTTGGCGCCGTAGGCGGCGCGGTCGTCGGCAATTCGGTCGAGGAGAACAATGCGCGCGCGGCGTCGGGGTATGCGTGGCGCTTCCGCGTCGAACTGGACGACGGTCGGTGGGCTACCGTGACGCAGATGGAGAATCCTGGTTTCCATTCGGGGGATCGCGTTGCGATTCGCGGCGGCGATCATCTGGAATGGCTGCGCTGATTGACCGATAGTTGCACGAAGTCTTGACCGGCGCCGGACATGCAGATGTCCGGCGCTTTTTTTTGCAGGGTAACCGGGCGCTGCTGCCGGGCCGAGCTGCTCGATGTGCGGAATGCCGCGGGGATCAGCAAAGCTGGTGCGAGCCCGGCGGCATCCAGCGTGAGGACAGGACGGCGGGCGCTGCGCGCGGGGAGGCATCGACAATGTCTCGTTCGTACCGGCATCCCGCTCCGATCAGGGCAGGGCAGGGTGGATACGACCGGCTGGGACCGCCAGGAGTCGATCAGCCGGCGTGTCTGTGGACCGGCGGCGAGTGTTAGTTGGCGGCGTAGAAACGATGGTCGCCGATCACGGCGAGCGGATTGCCCTTGGCCCATGCCGGCGGTGACGACGAAGCGGCGAAGAAATGGTCGGCCTTCGGCACGAGCGCCACGCGCATGTTCGGCGGCAACGACCAGACATCCATCGCGACGCCGGCAACGAGCCATGCGCTCTGCCACGCCGGCAATTCATCCACAATGTAATTATGTCCCGTTGTGGATAAAGCAAATTGTCCACGGGCGGTGAGCACGCTGCACAGGTCGTTGCCCCATTGGCCGCTTTCGCGGCGACGCATCGCGACTTCGGCCACGGCCGCCTGGCCGAGCGCGGATTCACTGCGTGCTTCCAGATAGATCGTGCTGGCAAGGCAGACACGATCGGCGGTCGGCTGCGGGAGCAGGGAAGCCAGCCACAGTAACAAGCCTAGTTTCATCCGGTTGTACCTCTGGAACTTCAAGGGATTTGCGCGCGCCGCCTGCGGCGGTGCGCGCTTTCAGCGGAGGGCGTCGCGTGTGATCGCGCCAGCCCCGGCCGGTGTTGGCCTCCGGGATTTTCCTGCTCCGGATTGTCTGTGGAACCGCTGTTTGCGATGCCGGCGGAGGCGCACGTCTCGTGGGCCGCCGCAAATGCGCCGGCTATCGCCGGCGCGGGGGAAACAGATGTCGACGCGTGCTGCGCCGGGTTTGGACTATAGGTTTCGCTGACTGAACGGCAGGGAAACGAAATGCACGTTCGTGAAATTATAGTAAAACGCGCGCCGCATTGCAACCCCGCAATGTGACAAATGTCACAGAGGTAAATTATGCGGCAAAGAGTGCAAAAGGCGTATTGTATACGATGATCTATCGTATACGTTGTTGCAACGGCAGATCAGTAGCCCAGATAGGACTTCAGCAGTTTCTCGTTGCCGGCGTAATCCTTCGCGGTCGCGCCGACGAACTTGCTCACCCCGAGTTCGATCAGCACCTTGGCGGTCACCTCGTCGGTGTCGAGCTTGAGCAGCGCATCGCGCACTTTCTGCTTGACGTCGTCGGGGACCTCCGCCGCCGCGCTGACGCACGGCCCCGCGAACTGGCGCGTAGTCTTGACCGTGACGAGGTTCGGATACTGGCTCTTGAGCCAGGTCGGGATGATGGCGGCATCGTCGTCACCGCCGAACACCGAGTCGATCGCATCGCGCCAGGCGCCCGCCGTGGAACGGATGTCGGGCTGCGAAACCGGGTTGGAATACAGTTCCAGCAGCAACACGTAGCCCAGGCTGGGCGAAGGCATCGTGATGATGCTGTGCCCGACCAGACCCTGCAGGCCCTTGCCGCCAACATCCGCGTCGGAGGTGACCAGCGTGTAGCTGGTCGGCTCGGCAGCGCGCACGAGCGGAACATAGCCTTCGTGCACGATGCGGTAGTCGGCGATGTGCGCTTCGTCGAACGCAAAGTCGGTCTTGGTGGTGGTGTGGATGTCGCGCCAGTAGAAGTGGTAGTTGCGCGAGACCACCAGCTTGAATTGCTCGCCGGTCGACTTGTTCAAATAGTCGACCAGCGGCTTGTAGATCTCGCTGGCGCGTTCGGGCCGGTACGACGGTTCGACCGCAAAGGTGTATTCGGCGGCCTGGGCCACGGCAAACGGCCATGACTGGCAGGCAGCAAGTGCCGCGGCGAGCAGCCACGTGCGGCTGGATGTGCGCATTCGGTCCCCCTCGATCCCGGTATAACGCTCAGGCGCTATAGCATGAACGGTGGCGGAAGGCCAGACGCACTGCGGCAATAATTTGTTCGCAATCAATCGTTAGCGCGCTCTACTGCGGAAACGACGCGAAAGGCGCTGCCGGGCAGTTCCCTCGCGTTGAGGATTGCGCCGTCGGCCAGCCGGGGCAACACGGCCAGCGCGATGCCGACCCGATGGCCTTTCCAGGCGGCGTTCAACAAGTCGCCGGGCGGTGTGTCGGCTCCGGCTTCGAGCAGCATTCCCGGCGCGGGCAAGGCGTCTGCCGTGAATTGGACCCGATGCAGCCAGCGCTTGTTGCCGCCCTTGAAATGCATCCGTGCGACGATTTCCTGGCCCGGATAGCATCCCTTGCGCACGCTGGTAGCACCGAGCTGCCCGAAGCCCAGCCATGCCGGCAGATAGCGGTCGACCAGGCGTTCGTCGAGGGTGACCAGGCCTGCCTCGATATCCGCGGCGCGCCAGCGCTGCAGGGCGTCGGCGTCCTGATCCGGCAGCGTCGATGGCGTCACGATCAGCCAGCGTTGCGGCTGCCCCGGCAAGGCAACGCCGATCCGGCCGTCGCGTTCGACGAATCGTTGCCCCTGCGGCACGCTGTCCAGATGTTGCAGCACGTCCGCCGGGCCGGCGCAGCCGACCACGCTTTCGGCCTCGAACGCGCGCAGCTGCACCTTCGAGCGGAACACATAGGGGGCCAGTGCCGCGCGCAATGCCGGGCCGGCGCCGCCACGAAGGATCAGGATCAAGCGCGTGCTGTCCGCACGCAGCAGGTGGAAGAAGGCGCGAACGCGGCCCTGTGCCGACAACCAGGCGCTCCATTGCCAGGCTCCGTCAGCCAGCGCGTTGACGTCGCTGCTGAACTGCGCGTGCGCGAACGCCAGCGCATCGCTGCCGGTGACTTCGAGCAATTGCGCTGGCGGCAGGCGAGTGGGCATGGCAGGCGGAGGGGTTGGCGGTCAGGTTATAATGCGCCTCTTCAATGTAGATGCGCGTACGACACCGATCAAGCGGCGCCAGCGCAGCATCCCAGACCACGAGGTTTCCGATGTCCGATCCGGATGCAGGCGAAAAATCTCCGGCAGAAGATGTACCCGCGACGGCTGCGCGCGAGCCCACGCAGCCCGTCGAAATCGGCGGTCGCGACGGCCCCGAGCCGACGCGCTTCGGCGACTGGGAAAAGAACGGCCGCTGCATCGACTTCTGATTCCGCCGACACACGCAAACGAGGATTTCCTCACATGCCGCAATCCGCGCGACCGCTGTCCCCGCATCTGGGCATCTACAAATGGCAGCTGACCATGACGCTGTCGATCGTGCATCGCGCGACCGGCATTGCGCTCGCAGCCGGAACGCTGCTGCTGATCTGGTCGTTGCTCGCGCTGGCGAACGGACCCGAGGCCTGGGCCGGCGTGCAGGCATTCTGCGCATCGAAGTTCGGGCTGTTTCTGCTGTTCGGCTGGTCGTGGTCGCTGTGCTACCACCTGTGCAACGGCATCCGCCACCTGGCCTGGGACAGCGGCTGGGGTTTCGATATTCCGCGTGCCTACCTGACCGGCTGGACGGTGGTCGTGCTCAGCGCGGCCATGACGCTCGCCATCTGGGCGTGCGTGATCGCGCGCGGCGGCGTGTCATGAGCGCCGATCTGCAGACGCCGCTCAAACGCGCGCGCGGGCTGGGCTCCGCGAAAGACGGCACGCATCACTTCATCGTCCAGCGCATCACGGCGCTGGCGCTGGCCCCGCTCGCGATCTGGGTGATTTTCGTCGCGCTGGCCATCATGCACGCCGACTACGCGCACGCGCGCGCCATGCTGCATCACCCGTTCGCAGCGGTCTGGCTCGCGGCGTTCGTGATTGCCGCGTTCTGGCACGCGCAACTCGGCCTGCAGGTCGTGATCGAAGACTACGTGCACACGCGCTGGCTCGGGATTTCGGCGCAGCTCGCGGTGAAATTCTTCTGCGTTGTCGGCGCGCTGGCCTGCGTGTTCGCGATCGCGCGCATCGCCCTGGCCTGACACCGCGCCAACCGACCCGTGGGAAAAGCATCGAAATGACGGCATACAAGATCCAGCAGCACAAGTACGACGTCGTGGTCGTCGGCGCCGGCGGCGCCGGTTTGCGCGCGACGTTCGGCCTGGCCGAGAAGGGGCTGCAGACCGCCTGCCTGACCAAGGTGTTTCCGACCCGCTCGCACACGGTTGCGGCACAGGGCGGTATCTCGGCGGCGCTCGGCAACATGGGCGAGGACGACTGGCGCTTCCATTTCTACGACACGATCAAGGGCTCGGACTGGCTCGGCGACCAGGACGCGATCGAGTTCATGTGCAAGAACGCGCCGGCCGCGGTGATCGAACTGGAGCACTACGGCGTGCCGTTCAGCCGCACCGAGGAGGGCAAGATCTACCAGCGCCCGTTCGGCGGCATGACCACCCACTACGGCAAGGGCACGGCGCAGCGTACCTGCGCAGCGGCCGACCGCACCGGCCATGCGATGTTGCACACGCTCTACCAGCAGTCGCTCAAGCATGACGCGCGCTTTTTCATCGAATACTTCGCGCTCGACCTGATTTTCGACGGCGAAGGCGTCTGCTGCGGCGTGCTGGCGCTGGACATGGCCGAGGGCGCATTGCACCTTTTCCGCGGCCACGCCGTCGTGCTCGCCACCGGCGGCTACGGCCGCGCATATTTCTCGTGCACGTCGGCGCATACCTGCACCGGTGACGGCGGCGGCATGGTCCTGCGCGCCGGCCTGCCGCTGCAGGACATGGAATTCGTGCAGTTCCATCCGACCGGCATCTACGGCGCCGGCTGCCTGATCACCGAGGGCGTGCGTGGCGAAGGCGGCTACCTGACCAACTCGAAGGGCGAGCGTTTCATGGAGCGCTACGCGCCGAACGCGAAGGACCTGGCGTCGCGCGATGTCGTCAGCCGCGCGATGACGATCGAGGTGCGCGAAGGCCGCGGCGTCGGCGAACATGCCGACCATATCAATCTGAACCTGATGCATCTGGGCCCGGAAGTGATCCATGAACGGCTGCCCGGCATTTCCGAGAGCGCGCGCATTTTCGCCGGCGTCGACGTGACCAAGCAGCCGATTCCGGTGCAGCCGACCGTGCACTACAACATGGGCGGCATCCCGACCAACTACCACGCCGAAGTCATGCGCAAGGTCGGCGGTGATCCGAATGCAGTCGTGCCCGGCCTCTACGCGATCGGTGAAGCGGCCTGCGTGTCGGTGCACGGGGCGAACCGGCTGGGCTCGAACTCGCTGCTCGACCTGGTCATCTTCGGTCGCTCGGTCGCGGACCGCTGCGGCGAGGTGCTCAAGCCGAACCTGCCGCACAGGGATCTGCCCGCATCCGCGTGTGATGGAGCGCTGGCAAATTTCGACCGCGTGCGCAACGCGAACGGCGATACCGCGACCGCCGACCTGCGCCTGCAGATGCAACGCACGATGCAGAAGGATGCCGCCGTGTTCCGCACCGGCGACACGCTCAAGGAAGGTTGCCGCAAGATCTCGGCCGCGTTCGACGCATTCGGCGGCATTCGCATCGCCGACCGCTCGCTGGTCTGGAATTCGGACCTGATCGAGACGCTGGAGTTGCAGAACCTGCTGGCGCAGGCGGTGGCGACGATGTATTCCGCCGAGCAGCGCCACGAAAGCCGCGGCGCGCATGCGCGCGAAGACTTCAAGGATCGCGACGACGCCAACTGGATGAAGCACACGCTGGTCGGCGTCGACGCCAACGGCAAGGCGACCTTCGATTACCGGCCGGTGCATCTGCAGCCGATGACGCAGGACGTCGAAGCCGTGCCGCCGAAGGCACGGACCTACTGACATGAGCGCCGAACGCGCCGGTGGCGTGCTGGCCTGGCAGTGGCGCGGGTATTCGCGCTATCACCGTGATCGCGTCAACCTGCTGATCCACATGATGGCCGTGCCGGCGTTCATCGCCGGCACGCTCGCAACCGCCACGCAGGCGCTGCAGGCGCAATGGTTCGGCGCGGCCGTGGCTTTCGTGTTTGCCGCAATCGCATTCGCGGTCCAGGGCGTGGGGCACAAGCGCGAACGCACGGCGCCCGAGCCTTTCAGCGGCGCCGGCGATTTTGCGGCCCGCATGCTCGCCGAGCAGTTCATCACCTTCCCGCGCTTCGTTCTTTCCGGGCAATGGGCGAGAAACCTCGCCGAACCCGCCACCAAAAGGCTAGACCATGGCTGAGTTCAGTTTGCCGAAGAATTCAAAAGTACAAAAAGGCAAGAAGTACCCCGCGGCGGCTGATGCGAAGGACGTGCGCACGTTCCGCGTCTATCGCTGGAATCCCGACGACGCGCAGAATCCGCGCATCGACGAGTATGAGGTCGATCTGGCCAGCTGCGGCCCGATGGTTCTGGACGCACTGATCAAGATCAAGAACGAGATCGACTCGACGCTGACATTCCGGCGCTCGTGCCGCGAAGGAATATGCGGTTCGTGCGCGATGAACATCGACGGCACCAACACGCTCGCCTGCACCAAGGCCATCGGCGACTGCAAGGGCGAGGTGGGCATCTATCCGTTGCCGCACATGCCGGTGGTCAAGGATCTGGTGCCGGACCTGACCCATTTCTACGCGCAGTACGCATCGATCAAACCCTGGATCCGCACGCAGACCGCGCCGCCGCCGGATGCCGAACGCCTGCAATCGAAAGACGATCGGGCCAGGCTCGACGGCCTGTACGAATGCATCCTGTGCGCGTGCTGCTCCACCGCGTGTCCGAGCTATTGGTGGAACAGCGACAAGTATCTCGGTCCTGCCATCCTGCTGCAGGCCTATCGCTGGATCGCCGACTCGCGCGACGAGGACACCGGCGCGCGCCTCGACGATCTGGAAGATCCGTTCAAGCTGTACCGCTGCCACACGATCATGAACTGCACCAAGACCTGTCCGAAGGGCCTGAATCCGGCCAAGGCGATCGGGCAGATCAAGCAGTTGATGGTCGAGCGCAAGATGTGAGGAGGCGTCGGGAGACAGGGTTGGCGGTCCGCGGGCTACAGCCGCCGATTTCGTCTCGCATCCGATTCCTCACCTCTGATTCTTCATCACTTACCCTGCATCGCCATTCATGGATACGCGCCTGATCTACTGGCCCGCGGTTGCGATGGTCGCGTTGACGCTCGCCGTCTGGCTGCGCCTGTATCAGGTGCGCATCGGCGAGATGCGGCGCGAGCGCATCCACCCGCAGGCTCTTGCCACGTCGGCGCAGGCTGCGGCACGCCTGCGCGACACGCGCGCTGCGGACAATTTCCGCAATCTGTTCGAACTGCCGGTGTTGTTCTACCTAGCGCTGGTCGTGGCGGCGCAGACGGGGCAGGTCGGCGCACCGGTGCTGGCGCTGGCGTGGGCGTTTGTCGCACTGCGCGTGCTGCACAGCGCGATCCATTGCAGCTACAACAAGGTTATGCACCGCTTCTGCGTCTACTTCGCCGGTGCCTGGGTTCTGTGGCTGCTGTGGGGTGCCGTTGCGCTGGGCCTGTGGCGATGAGCGCGGACACATCGCGCCTGCGCTGGTGCTGCCGCCGCGGCATGCGCGAGCTCGACCGACTGCTCGGCTGGTACCTGGACGCGCGCTATCCGGACGCAGCGGAAGCCGGCAAGGCCGCATTTTCCACAATGCTCGAGCAACCCGATCCGGACTTGTGGGCCTGGTTGCTGGGCCAGTCGCAGCCGGAGAATCCGCAGTGGCGCTCGATCGTCGATGAAATCCGCGCCGGCCATCACGTTTGATTATTCGCCGTCGCGCCGGCTGGTGGTGGCGTTGACCGGCGTGACGTTGCTGGCCGTGCTGGCCATGGCGGCAAGCGGCATCGAAACCTGGATGAAGCTGCTGCTCGGTGCGGTTGCCTGCAGCTACGCCACGGCTGCGATGCGAAAGCTGCTGCACCCCGTCGTGCGCCGCTGTGCGTGGCAGGAGAGCGGGCACTGGCGCGTGCGCGATGCTGCCTCCGGTGACGACCATGCCGCGTCGCTGCTCGGGGCAAGCGTGCTCGGTGACCTGATAGTGCTGCGATTGCGCTCCGCATTGCAGCGCTCGACGACGTTGATACTGATGCCGGACAACTGTGACCCGGACACGCGCCGCCGCCTGCGCGTGCGCCTGGCGCGGGCCGAAGCGACAGGCGCCGGGGGATAAAAAAACCGGCCCACTCGCGTGGGCCGGTGTCCTGAGCGCATCCCTGCAAAAACTTCCGTTGGAGTGTACTTCCTACATGGCGCCGCGCGGCGGTTTTTCAAGCCCACGCGCGGCGAACGCGGCGGGTTTTCAGAAGCGGACTTCCGCGCTGACCGATACGAGGTTGGGATCGAGATTGAGCCCATTGGCGCCGGTCTTGTAATAGTCGTAGTTGACGCCGACGCTGAAGTTGTTGGAGAAGTCGTAGCCGACGCCGGCTCCGGCGTAGTACTTGTTGCTGGTGTCGTCGACCAAGACCGGCGCGGGAGTGTTGTCGAAGTAGCCGCCCTTGACGTCGGCGCGGAAAAGTCCGGCGCGACCGCTCAGATACCATTGCGGGGTCAGGTTGAAGTGGCCGTTGACGCCGGCAGTCCAGCCCTTGACCGACGCACGCGGAAACGGAAGTGCGCTGGATTTCGGGTCGAACTTGCCCAGGTCGACATAGCCGCCCTCGACGCCGAGCGCGACATTCGGATTCAGCGCCCAGCGGTAACCGAGGTTGAGGTCGTATGCCGTGTCGTCATCGTTGTATGCGCCCTTGTCGAGGCTCGATTGACCGACGTTGCCGTTGACGAAAAAGCCGCCATTGCCGCCATTGGCATCGGCAGCATGCGACAGGGCAGGAGCGGCAAGCAGGCCGCTGCTGGCGAGGGCAATCGCAAAAAGGGTGTTCTTCATGAATTCTTCTCCAACTGTAAATGAACATGTTCAGGCGAACGGAAACGTGCGCCCGTTGCCTAGACAGCAGTTTGGGTGAAGAGGTCGCAATTTCAATACTGTACAGTTCATAAAATATTCAGCAAGCGGACGGCGGCTTGCAGTCGTGCAGCGCCTTAGGGCACTCTGCGCGCCCGCGTCCCGCCAAAGCGCGCGGTCCCCAGCGCAGGTGAATGGATCTTCCGCCCGATGTTTCGTCCGCTCGAACTGTTCATCGGCCTGCGCTACGTGCGTGCCAAGCGCCGCAACCACTTCATCTCGTTCATCTCCCTGGTATCGATGCTCGGCATCGCGATCGGCGTGATCGCGCTGATCACCGTCATTTCGGTGATGAACGGTTTCGAGCAGAAGTTGCGCGACAGCATCCTCGGCATGGCCGCGCATGCGACGGTTTCGAGCATCGGCGAGAGCGTCCACGACTGGCAGGACGTGGTGAAGACGGCCATGCGCAACCCGCACGTGCTCGGCGCGGCGCCGTTTCTCGACAGCCAGGCCCTGCTGCAGGGCACGCGCCGCAGCGGCGCGATCGTCAGCGGCATCCTGCCGGATCAGCAGACCAAGGTTTCCGACATCGGCTCGAAGATGCTGCACGGCAAGCTCGACGACCTGAAGCCCGGCGCGTTCGGCATGATCCTCGGCAACGAACTGGCGATGCAGCTCGGCGTCGGCATCGGCGACAAGGTCACCGTGTTCACGTCGGAGGTCAACGTCACGCCGGTGGGCGGCGTCGCGCGCTTCAAGCGTTTCGACGTGGTCGGCATTTTCTCGGTCGGATTCCAGGAGTACGACGAAGGCCTCGCCCTGATCCACCTGGACGACGCCGAGCGGCTGTTCCAGACCGACGGCCCCGGCGGCATCCGGCTGAAACTCGACGACATGTTCCGCGCCTGGCAGATCACGCGCGATGTGCAGGGCGAGATCGGCCGCTATTACCGCATCACGACCTGGGAACAGGGCCATTCGAATTTCTTCCGCGCGCTGCAGATGGAAAAGATGGTCATGTTCATCATCCTGTCGCTGGTCATCGCGGTGGCAGCGTTCAACCTGGTATCGAGCCTGGTCATGCTGGTCAATGACAAGCAGGCCGACATCGCGATCCTGCGCACGCTCGGCATTTCTCCCGGCAGCATCACCGGCATTTTCATGGTGCAGGGGACGATAGTCGGCGTCGTCGGCATCGTGCTCGGCGTGATCGGCGGCGTGCTGCTGGCCATCAATATTCCGGCGATCGCCAAGTGGATCGAGCATGTGTTCGGCGTGCAGCTGCTTTCACCCGACGTCTATTACATCAGCGAAGTGCCGTCGGACATGCACTGGAGCGATGTCGGCTGGATCGTGCTTATCGCCTTTGCCTTCTGCGTCGTCGCCACGTTGTATCCGGCATGGCGCGCCGCACGAACCCAGCCGGCGGAGGCGTTGCGATATGAGTAGGGACGACAGACGGAAGGCGGGGTACGCGAGACGGACATGCGGGCGCCTGGCGATGCGCAACACGCCGGCGCCTTTGCGTCTTTCGTTTCACATCTTTCGTCTCACGACGTCATGCGAGGACATCCAGTGAAAGGCGTGGTCCTCAAGGCGACCGGCGTCGCCAAGACCTACAGCGAGGGCAAACTGCGCACCGAAGTCCTGCGCAGCGTGGACTTCGAAGTGGCACGCGGACAGACGCTGGCGATCGTCGGGGCATCGGGATCCGGCAAGAGCACGCTGTTGCACCTGCTCGGCGGCCTCGACACGCTGACGGCGGGCGAGGTCGAAGTCGAGGGCCATGCAATGTCGACGCTGTCGGACCGCGAGCGCGGCGTCGTGCGCAACCGCTCGCTCGGCTTCATCTACCAGTTCCATCATCTGCTGCCGGAATTCACGGCGCTCGAAAACGTGGCGATGCCCCTGCTGATACGCGGCGTGCCGATCGCCGAGGCGCAGCACAACGCGGCGGCATTGCTCGAGCGCGTGGGTCTGGGCCATCGCCTGCAGCACAAGCCGGGCGAGTTGTCCGGCGGCGAACGGCAACGCTGTGCGGTCGCTCGGGCGCTCGTGACGCGACCTGCCTGCGTGCTCGGCGACGAGCCGACCGGCAATCTGGACGAGAGCAACGCCGCGCAGGTGTACGCATTGATGCTGGAACTGAACCGTGAGATCGGCACGAGCTTCGTGCTCGCCACGCACGATTCGAAACTGGCGCGGCGCATGGACCGTGTGGTTGAATTGCGCCACGGCGCGCTGCAGGAAATGACGCAGGCGACGAATACCTGACGGCAGGCGCGGTTTGTTTCGGTGGCAGGGGATGCTGGGGAGCCGATGACCAAGACGGTCGCTTCGAGTCAGGATGCTGCCGTGGCGGCATCGGCGCGCAATGGCGGTTGGGGCGCCCGGATTTTGCCCGGAGCGCTCGAAACACTGTTTCGTCCTTCTGCGGCAATCGCCCTGCTCGCCGGTGCGGTTGCGGTACAGACGCTGGCGGCATTGCCGCCGCGCTGGTTCGATGTCGTGCTCGGTGCAAGCGGCCTGCTGCTCGTCGCCGGATGGCGGCGCGGGAGCTGGATCGGCATTGCGCTGATCGCGGCGGCGTGGACGATGCTGCGTGCGGACATCGCGCTGTCGCAGCGCCTTGCGCGCGAACTGGAAGGCCAGGACTTCGTCGTCAGCGGCAGCGTGCATGGCCTGCCGCGCAGCGCGGACGATGCCACGCGTTTCGATCTTGCAGTGGACAGCGCGAGCCATGACGGCGCCGCGGTCGCACTGGGCGGAGTGGTTCGCCTCAGCTGGCACGATACGGCCCCCGCGATCGAGCCGTGCTCCAACTGGACGCTGCATGTGCGCCTCAGGCGGCCGCGTGGCATGGTCGATCCCGGCGCATTCGATTTCGAGCGCTACGCCTTGAGCGAAGGCATCACGGCAACCGGCTATGTGCGTGAGGATGCGGCCAATCGCGCCGTTGGCGCGCGCATGTTCTGCGTCGATGGCCTGCGTGCCAGGATCTCCGAGGGCATCGCCGAAACCCTCGGCCCGGGGCCGGCCGCCGATACGTTGCGCGCCTTGGCGTTCGGCGACCAGCATGCGATGGACGAGCACGAATGGCAGGTGGCACGCGCAACCGGCATCCCGCATCTGATCGCGATTTCGGGACTGCATATCGCCCTGTTCGCGGGCTTTGGCGTCTGGATCGTCCGGCTGTTGTGGAAGATCGCGCCGCGCCTCACGCTGCGCTGGCCGGCGCCGCTGATCGAAGCGGTCGCCAGCATCGTCTTCGCGACCACCTACGCCACGCTTGCCGGACTTGGGTTGCCGACCCGGCGTGCGCTGGTCATGATCGGCGTACTGCTCGCCGCGAACCTGCTGCGGCGCGCGCGTGCCGCGGTCCAGGGACTGGCGTTCGCCGTACTGGTATTGCTGGTGGTCGACCCGCTGTGCGTGCTCAGCGCCGGATTCTGGCTGTCGTTCGTCGGCGTCGCGTGGCTGATGCTGTGCCTGGGCGGCCGCAGCGAGCGCCGGCGCTGGTGGCACGAGCTGGTCAGCGCGCAGGGCGTAGCGAGTCTCGGACTGCTGCCGCTGACGATCTGGTTCTTCGGCCAGAGTTCACTGGTCGGGCCACTCGCCAATCTGGTCGCCGTGCCATGGATCTGCTTCGTGGTGCTTCCGATCGGCGTCAGCGGGGCGCTGCTGCAACTCGTCGTGCCGATGCTCGGCGTGCCGCTCGTGAAAGTCGCCGGCGGCGCGCTGCAGCTGCTCTGGGCGCTGCTCGAACGCATGGCGGCGTGGCCCGGGGCGCTGTGGTACTTCCCCGAGCCGCGTGCGTGGGCGTTGGCGCTGGCGATGGTCGGGGCGCTTTGGCTGCTGCTGCCGCGCGGGTTGCCGGCACGCGGACTCGGCTTGCTGCTGTTTCTTCCGCTGCTGCTGCCGGCGCGCAGCGAGCTGCGTGACGGCGAGTTCGAGGCATTGATGCTCGACGTGGGCCAGGGCCTGTCGTTCGTCGTGCGCACGCGCGAGCACGCACTCGTCTACGACGCCGGGGCCCGCTTTCCGTCCGGCTTTGACCTGGGCGAAGCCAGTGTCGTGCCGGCACTGCATGCCGTCGGCGTCGGGCGTCTGGATCGCCTGGTCGTCAGTCATGGCGACAACGACCACGCCGGCGGCGCCGCGGCGGTGCTGGCCGCATATCCCATGGCGACGGTCGAATCGGGAGAGCCCGCAAGATTGTCCGTACCTGCGCAGCAGTGTGTCGCCGGCACGGCATGGCAATGGAACGGCGTGACGTTCCGCATCGTCCATCCGCACGAGCCGTTGTCGAGCGTGGCCAACGATCGCTGCTGCGTGCTCGAGGTGCGCAGCGGCGAGCGGGCGCTGTTGCTGACCGGCGACATCACGGCCGCGGTCGAGGCCGAGGTCGCGGCCGCCATCGCGCCAGCGCCGTCGAACCTCGTGTTGCAGGTGCCGCATCACGGCAGCCGGACATCGTCCAGCGCGCCGTTCATCGACGCCCTGCACCCGATGCTGGCGCTGGTTTCGACCGGCTATCGCAACCACTTCCACCATCCCAGCGCAATCGTGACGGCGCGCTACGCGGCAGACGGGGTCGACATGATCGACACCGCGCAAGCCGGTTTCGTCGACCTGCGCTTCGACCGCGACGCACTGCCGCGCGTCATCGAACGCGGGCGCCTCGACCGCCATCCGTATTGGCGCGAGCGGTGAGCAGGAGCGCGGGCGGACTGCGGCGGTCCTGCGTTCCGGCCCGAGTGACGGGCCAGCCGCGCAGCAATCCTGATCACTTGCTATCATCTGGCCGGCGGGGGACCTGGTCCCGATCGGAGTTCTCGTAAGTGTTAGAAATCCTGCTTGCTGGCGGTTGGGCGATGCTGCCCATCGTGCTGTGTTCGGCGGTGGCGCTGGCCATCATTCTCGAACGATTCTGGTCCCTGCGGCGCAATACGGTCATTCCGCCGAACCTCGGCGGCGAGGTACGCGAGTGGGCGCGCACGCGCAAGCTCGATCCGGAACACATCGAGGTACTGCGCCGCAATTCGCCGCTCGGCGAACTGCTGGCCGCGGCGCTGAGCGTGCGCCAGCGTCCGCGCGAGATCATGAAGGAGCGCGTCGAGGACACCGGGCGCCACGTCGTGCACCGGCTCGAGCGGTTCCTCAACACGCTCGGCACGATTGCGCTGATCTCGCCGCTGCTCGGCCTGCTCGGCACGGTGTTCGGCCTGATCAGCATGTTCTTCGCCGTGATGGTCAGCGGCGTCGGCGATCCGCTGAAGATGGCCGGTGGCATCGGCGAGGCGCTGGTGTGCACGGCGTCCGGCCTGTGCGTGGCGATTCCGGCCTATTTCTTCCACCGCTACTTCCGCGGGCTGGTCGGCGACTACGTCGTCAGCATGGAGCAGCAGGTGATCCTGCTGATGGACGAGCTCGCGCTGCAGAACGAGCCCGCTGCGCCGCCGGCAGCCGCGCCACCGGCGCGCGCGCCGCGGACGCGCAGCGTGCAGCAGGCGCCGGTCGACTGAAATGCGCATCGGCGCTTCCCGCCAGGACGATTTCGAGATCAACGTGATCTCGCTGATCGACGTCATGCTCACGCTGCTGATGTTCTTCGTCATGACGACGACCTTCGTCCAGCACTCGACGATGAAGGTCGCGCTGCCCGAGGCGTCGGAGACCGTGCAGGAATCGCAGCACAGTCCGCTGGTCGTGATGATCGATGCCGGCAGCCGCTTCTATGTCGACAACAACGAAGTGCTCAATCCGTCGATCGATACGCTCAAGGAAGCGATCAGCCGCATCGGCGGAGACGATCGCGAGCGGGCCGTGGTGCTGCGCGCCGATGCGATGACTCCGCACCAGGCCGTCGTTACGGCGATGGACGCGCTCGGCCAGGTCGGCTTCACGCACCTGTCGATCGCGACGACGCCGGCGAAGGAGCGTGCGGCCAAGTGAGCCAGACGGGCGAGCGCGCCGACGCAATACCTGCTTCGGCCACCTATCGGCGACTGCTCGGCTACTCTTCACGTTACTGGCCGATCGCGGTCCTCGCCGGCACCGGGATGATCTTCGATGCCGGCTGCGCGGCCGGGTTCACCCGCGTGATCAAGCCGATGCTCGACGACTTGTTCGTCAAGAAGGACGCCGGCACGATTTTCTGGATGCCGATCATCATCATCGGCTTGTTCGTGGTCCGCGGGCTCGCCGGCTACATGGCCGACTACGGCATGGCGCGCATCGCCCGCGGTGTCGTGCACACGCTGCGCGCCGAGGTGTTCGACAAGTACCTGCGGCTTCCGGCGGCTTTCTTCAGCCGCGAGCCGGCGAGCCACCAGATCGCGCGCATGACCTACACCGTGGAGCAGGTCGCCAATGCCAGCACGGATGCGCTGAAGGTGGCGGTGCTCGATGGACTGATGATCGTCGGCCAGGTGTATGTCATGCTCACCGACAGTGCGCGCCTGACGCTGGCGCTGTTCATCCTCGCACCGCTCGTCGCCGGGGTCGTCTACCTGGTCGGGCGACGCTACCGGCGCATCAGCCAGCGCATCCAGAACTCGGTCAGTTCGATCACCGGCATCGTGGACGAAATCGTCAGCGGCCAGCGCGAGGTCAAGGTTTACGGCGGCCAGGATTACGAACGCAGGCGCTTCGGCGACGCCAACACGGCGATCCGCTCGCTCAACCTGAAGATTGCCTCGACCAACGCCCTGGCGACGGCGCTGGTCCAGTTTGTCGCGGCCTGCGCGCTGGCACTGGTCATTTTTCTCGCGACGCGCCCGGTCATGTTGCGCACGATGAGCGCCGGAACCTTCATGTCGCTGATCACGGCCATGCTGGTCATGCTGCCGTCGCTGAAGCGGCTGACCACGGTGCAGTCGAACCTGCAGCGCGGTGTGGTTGCGGCACGCGATCTCTTCCAGGTCATCGACGCCGACGACGAGCGCGATTCCGGAAGCGTGCAGCTCGCGCGCAGTCGCGGCGACATCGAGTTTCGCGGCGTTCTGTTCAATTATCCCGGCGCGCACGAGCCCGCGCTGCGCGGCATCGAACTGCATTGCCGGCCCGGCACGGTTACCGCGCTGGTCGGACGTTCGGGCAGCGGCAAGTCGAGCCTCGCCGGCCTGATTCCGCGCTTCTACGATCCGCAGGCCGGCGAAGTCCGGCTCGACGGGCGCAACATCGCCGAATACACGCTGGCGAGCCTGCGCGAGCAGATCGCCCTGGTGGGCCAGCAGGTCGTGCTGTTCGATGACACGGTCGCGCGCAACATCGCATACGGTGCGCAGGAGCATTCCGACGAGGCGTCGATCGTCGCGGCAGCCGAAGCGGCCAACGCCATGGAGTTCATCCGGCGCCTGCCGGCCGGCCTGCACAGCCGCATCGGCGAGGGCGGGGCGCTGCTTTCCGGCGGCCAGCGCCAGCGCATTGCGATCGCGCGTGCGATCCTGAAGAATGCGCCGATACTCATTCTGGATGAAGCGACCAGCGCGCTCGACAGCGAATCCGAGCGGCTGGTGCAGGACGCGCTGAAGCACCTGATGAACGACCGCACCGTGCTCGTGATCGCCCATCGCCTGTCGACCGTCGAGCACGCCGACCAGATCGCCGTGCTCGGCGAGGGCCGCGTCATCGAGATCGGCACGCACGCCGAGTTGATCGCACGCGACAGCCAGTACGCAGCGTTGCATCGCCTGCAGTTTCGCGAAGCGGCTACAGCATCGCCGCCGCGATGAATGCCCCGGTCGTGCTGACGAGCACGCTGACCTGTCCGGAATGCGGGCAGCAGACCACCGAAACGATGCCGGTCAACGCCTGCATCTGGTTCCACGAATGTGCGCGGTGCAAAACGATGTTGCGACCCATGGCCGGCGATTGCTGCGTGTTCTGCTCCTACGGCAGCGTGCCGTGCCCGCCGGTGCAGCAAAGCCGGGACTGTTGCCGGCCGACGTCGTGATACCCGACCGGCGCGCACTGCAGGACATCTGGTACGGCCGGCGCCTGCCATCGCCGCGACTGCGCGTGCTCGCGGCCGTCTATGGCGCGCTGGTGCGCCTGCGCCGCGCGCTGTACGACATCGGTGTCATGCGGCGCGTGCGTCTGCCGGTGCCGGTCGTTGTCGTCGGCAACATCACAGCGGGCGGCACCGGCAAGACACCGCTGACGATTGCCCTGGTTGAAGCGCTGCGCGCGCGCAGCTGGAAACCCGGCGTCGTCAGTCGCGGGTATGGCGGCGATGCGCGCCGGCCGCAGCGCGTCGATGCCGGTAGTGATCCCGCGATCGCCGGCGACGAACCGTGCCTGATCGCGCGTGCCACCGGCGCGCCGCTCGCCGTCGGTCGCGATCGGGTGGCGGCAGCGCGCCTGTTGCTGGAATCCGCCGCGGTGGACGTCCTGATCGCAGACGATGGCCTGCAGCATTACCGCCTTTGCCGCGACATCGAGATCTGCGTGATCGACGGCGAGCGCCGCTTCGGCAACGGCCGCCTGCTGCCGGCCGGCCCGCTGCGCGAACGAGCAGCCCGTGCGGAGACGTTTGCGTTTCGTGTCTGCAACGGCGGCGCCGCGCGGGACGGCGAAATCCCGATGACGCTTGCCGGCGACGAGGCCGTGTCGCTCGCGACGCCGCCGATGCGACGCAAGCTCGGCGAGTTCTCCGGACAACGGCTGCATGCAGTGGCCGGCATCGGCAATCCCGCCCGCTTCTTCGATCAGCTGCGTGCGGCCGGGTTGGACGTGGTCGAACACGCATTTTTCGACCACCACGCGTTCGTCGCCGCGGACATCGAGTTCGGTGATGGCCTGCCGGTGCTGATGACCGAGAAGGATGCCGTCAAGTGCGCGGCGTTCGCCGGTCCTTCATGCTGGTACGTGCCGGTGCGGGCCGCGTTGCCGCAGGCATTCTTCGACGCGATAGACACGCGCTTGCGGCGGCCGGCCGCCTGACCGCGGCCTACGGCATCGAGTCCGGTTTCGATGCGTCGCTGCCATCAACCGCCGGCACAGTCTTGTTCTTGAACAGCAATGCAAGCATCGGCGGCGTGACAATCGAAGTCAGCAACGACATGGCGACGATCAGCGCGTAGATCTGCGCCGAAAATACGCCTGCGGCAAGGCCGAGGCTCGCGATCACGACGCCGACTTCGCCGCGCGGCACCATGCCGACGCCGACGATCAGCGCGCCGCGCCGGCCAAGCGCCAGCGCGCCGAGGAAGCCGCCCAGAAGCTTGGAGACGATGGCGATCGCGGTGATCAGCGCCAACGTCAGCAAGGTAGTCCAGCCGGCCAGCTGGGCCAGTTCGATCTTGCTGCCGGTCATGACGAAGAAAAACGGCGTCAGCAACGCCAGCAACGGCCGCATCTGGTGCTCCAGCGTTTCGCGCTGGCGCGTCTCCGACGCGATCATCCCGGCGAGAAACGCGCCGATGATCGCAGCGAGGCCGAACTGGGTCGACAGGTAGGCAAGGCCGAGGCACAGCGCCAGCGTCAGCGTCAGCGGCGACAGCGGATTGACGGGCGCGTCCAGCCAGTGGGAACGTCGCCGCATCACGCTCGTGCCAAGCAGCGCGATGACGGCGATGAAGCCGACGGCTTCGCACAGGACGATGAGGATGTTGCCGAGCCGCAGCGAATCGCCTGTCTGCATCGACGTCACGATGCCGAGCAGCAGCATCGCGAGAATATCGTCGATCACGGCCGCGCCGAGTATCACGCGGCTTTCCTCGCGCTGCATCACGCCTAGTTCCTGCAGCACGCGCGCGGTGATGCCGGCCGACGTCGCGACGAAGGCGGCGGCGACAAAAAGCGATTTCGCCCAGTCGTAGCCGGAGCCGTGCGCCCAGAGCGTGCCGAGCACGAATGGCAGGATTACGCCGAGCACGCCGACCAGCAGCGCACTGCGTCCGACACGCTTCATTTCGTCCAGGCGCGTTTCCAGGCCGACCGAGAACAGCAGCAGCACCACGCCGATTTCCGCGAGCACGTCGAGCGCTTCGGCCGGGTGGATCCAGCCGAGCAGCGAAGGCCCGACCACACATCCGGCGGCGATTTCGCCGACCACGGCCGGCATTTTCAGGCGCTGTGCGATCTCCGCGCCGACCTGCGCGGCGACGAAGATCACGAACAGGCTGAGGAGGATTTGGCTGCCGTGCTCCATGGGGAATCGCCGATCGATTGTGGTGAGCACGTTGCCTGTCGCAGCGCCGCCGTTCGTCGCGGTTCCGCCTTCCCGGAATCCTGCGACCTGCGACCATTGCCTTTTTGGCGCCCGGACCGGATGCTACACGTCGGCGGCAAGCAAGGGGAGAGCCCGTGCCAGAGTCCAAGCGCAACGCGTGTGAACCCATGTCCAAGGTCGATACGGCCTGGCTGCGCATGGAAAGCCCGACCAACCTCATGATGATCACCAGCGTGCTGATTTTTTCCGGCGCGCTGGAACTGGCGAAACTCAAGCGCCTTGTCGAGTCCCGCTTTCTCGCCTTCCGGCGCTTCCGGCAGAAGGCTGTCGACGGCCCCTCGGGCGCGGTGTGGGAGACCGACGCGGATTTCGACATCGACTGGCACGTCAAGCTGGCCGCGCTGCCGCGCAAGGGCGACAAGATCGAGCTCGAGAAATACGTCAGCGAACTGGCGTCGACGCCGCTGGACCACGCGCGTCCGCTCTGGCAGTTCCATCTGATCGAAAAATACGATGGCGGCAGCGTCGCGATCTCGCGCATCCACCATTGCTACGCCGACGGACTGGCGCTGGTGCAGGTGATGTTGTCGCTGACCGACGCGGCGCCCAGACCCGAGAAGCGCAAGGAACTCGCCCGCGTCTGGCTGCCCAAGGACCAGGGCAGCGTGTTCGAGCGTCTGCTGCAGCCGGCGCGTGCGGGCCTGGCCAAGGCGATCGACTTCGGCAGCAAGGCGATCGGGAAGGGCGGCGAGCTCATGCGCGATCCGGCGCTCGCGGCCGCGATCGCACGCGAAAGCACCGAGATCACGCGCGAGCTGGCTGTGGCGCTGAGTCTGGCTGACGATCCGCCGACCGCGTTCAAGGGCCCGCTCGGTGCGAACAAGCGCTGCGCCTGGGCCGATCCGTTGCCGCTCGAGGACATCAAGGCGATCGGCAAGGTGCTGCGCTGCACGGTCAACGACGTATTGCTGGCGTGCGCGGCCGGGGCGTTGCGCAGCTACCTGCGCAGCCTCGGCGAGGAAGTCGACGGCATGACGATTCGTGCGACCGTGCCGGTCAACCTGAGGCCGCTCGAGCATGCGAAGAAGCTCGGCAATCATTTCGGCCTGGTGTTCCTCGAACTGCCGATCGGCGAAGCCAATCCGCTGCGCCGCCTCGAACGCATAGCCGCGTCGATGCGCGAATTGAAGCGCTCGCGCCAGGCTGCGCTGACTTTCGGCCTGCTGGCGGCCGTCGGCATGGCGCCGGCAGCCGTGCAGCGCATGGCGCTCGAATTGTTCAGCCGCAAGGCGACAGCTGTCGCGACCAACGTACCGGGTCCGCAGATGCCGTTGTACCTGGCCGGTTGCGAAGTGCGCGAGATGATGTTCTGGGTGCCGCAGAACGGCACGATCGGCATGGGTTTGTCGATTCTCAGCTACAACGGACGTGTGCATTTCGGCATCATCGCCGACTCCAAGCGCGTGCCCGACCCGGAGCCGCTGGTGCAACGCTTCGCGCGCGAGGTCGAAAAGCTCACACTGATCACGCTGATGGAAGACTGGGAAGGCGACATCGGCGCCGCGGATGCCGAGGCGACGCTGCGCAGGTATGCTTGAGGACGTGAGACGTGAGACGTGAGGCGCGGCGGGCACCGGCCTGGCTCTGCGGCAGGCGCCTGGAGTCCGCCTTCGGTTTTTGCGTCCGACGCTCGCGTCTGACGAACGCAACCGCCGTGTTACCATTCAGGCTCGTTTAGCCATCCAAAAGTCCGAGGCATGATGCAGATCCAGACCAAGCTGCCCAAGGTCGGCACGACCATCTTCACCGTGATGTCGCAGCTGGCGATCGAGCATAAGGCGGTGAACCTCGGCCAGGGATTTCCCGATTTCGACGGGCCGCAGGCCTTGCGCGACGCCCTGGCCGCGGCGATGAATTCGGGCAGGAACCAGTACGCACCGATGACCGGCGTGCCCAAGCTGCGCGAACAGATCGCGCTGAAGGCCGAGCGCATGTATGGCTGCCGCGTCAATGCCGGCAACGAGGTCACGGTGACCAGCGGAGCAACCGAGGCTCTGTTCGCGGCGATCGCAGCCAGCGTGCGCGGCGGCGACGAGGTGATCGTGCTGGATCCGTGCTACGACAGCTACGAGCCGGCCATCGACCTGGCCGGAGGCCGTGCGATGCATGTGCCGCTGCACTTGCCGGATTTCGGTGTCGACTGGCAGCGCGTGCGGGATGCGATCACGCCGCGGACGCGCATGATCATCGTCAACTCGCCTCACAATCCGAGCGGCGCGGTGTTTTCCAGGGCCGATCTCGATACCCTGGCGGAAATCACGCGCGGCAGCGAAATCCTGGTGCTGTCCGACGAGGTCTACGAACACATCGTGTTCGACGGTCTGGAGCACCAGAGCGTGCTGCGCCATCCGGAACTGGCCGCGCGCAGCTTCGTCGTGTCATCGTTCGGCAAGACCTATCACTGCACGGGCTGGAAGGTCGGCTACTGCATCGCGCCGCCGACGCTGAGTGCGGAATTCCGCAAGGTGCACCAGTACCTCACGTTTTGCACCTTCCAGCCGGCGCAGTGGGCATTTGCCGACTTTCTCGAAAGCGATCCGCAGCACTATCGCGACCTGCCGCGGTTCTATCAGGGGAAACGCGACCATTTCCGCCAGCTGCTGGCGCCGTCGAAATTCAAGCTGCTGCCTGTCAGCGGCGCATATTTCCAGTTGGTCGACTACTCGGCGATCAGCGACAAGGACGACCTGAATTTCAGCGAGTGGCTGATCCGCGAGGCCGGTGTTGCGGCGATTCCGGTTTCGGCGTTCTACGAATCGCCGCCGAATTCGCGCCTGATCCGGTTTTGCTTTGCCAAGAACGACGACACGCTGGCAGCGGCCGCGGAGCGTCTATGCCGGCTGTGACCGCTGCGAATTTGCGCGTTTCGATCGTGCAGGGCGCAACGCGCTGGCACGATCCGGCCGGCAATCGCGAGTATTACGGCGCAATGATCGAGGCGCTGCGCGGACAGACCGACCTCGTCCTGCTGCCCGAGACATTCACCAGCGGCTTTTCCAACGAGGCGATCCATCGTGCCGAGACGATGGACGGGCCGACGGTCGCCTGGTTGCGCGGGCAGGCCGGCGCGCTCGACGCCGCGATCAGCGGAAGCGTGCAACTGCGCGTGGGCGAGGGCGCATCCGCGAAAGTCTACAACCGCCTGCTGTTCGTCACGCCGGACGGCAGCGTGCGCCACTATGACAAGCGCCACCTGTTCCGTTACGCCGGCGAGCACGAGCGCTACGCGTCCGGCAACCAACGGCTCGTGGTCGAGTGGCGTGACTGGCGCATCTGCCCGCTGGTCTGCTACGACCTGCGTTTTCCGGTCTACTCGCGCAATCGCCATGAGCGCGCGGCGGCGCGCTTCGATTACGATCTCGTGCTGTATGTGGCGAACTGGCCGGCGGCGCGACGCCATGCATGGAGCACGCTGCTGCGCGCGCGTGCGATCGAAAACCTCAGCTACTGCGTCGGCCTCAATCGCGTCGGCGTCGATGGCAACAGCCTGCAATATGCCGGCGACAGCGCGGTGCTCGACTTTCTCGGTCAGCCGCTGGCGGAGCTCGGTGCACAGGAACAGCTCATCACGGTGACGCTCGATGCGGCCGCGCTTGCGGCGCACCGCGAGCACTTTCCCGCGTGGATGGATGCAGACTCCTACGAATTGAGGGATTGAGTTCGACTGCTGCGGCCGTTACGTCGCAAACATCTGCGTTGCGTCGCGCTTGTGCTTGCCGCTCTCGCTGAAATCGCGCAGTTCGTGCGTGACCACGAAACGCTTCGCGGCGCGCAGGCTCGGCTGGCGTCCCAGTATGACGGCGGTGCGCGGGCACAGCACTTCGTAACAACGCGATTGCAGCGCGCCGTCGGTGTCGTATTGTTCGAGCCGGATGATCAAGTAACCGAATACCTGTTTTTCTTCGCGACGCATGTTGCGCATGTCGGGCTTCTCCGTGCAGCAAGTGTGCGTCAGCATACGCAGCGCAAATGTAGGCGTGGTTAATCGCAGGTTGCAGTCGCGTTAAACAACGGACTAGTTTCCAGCTCGGGAATTTTTCACGAATTCCGCGATCTCATCTGCCGCGAAGATCGGCAGCGAGCAGCGGTTCTCGGTGCAGACGAATGCGGCTGCGCGTTTCGGCGACGGATAGCTGACGTCGGCATTCGGCAGGTCGCCTTCGGCCTTGTCCCACCATTCGACGCGCTTGTACCACGGCGGCAGATGCTGCAATGTGGAAAAAAGCAATTTTGCCGACGGATCGCCCTTGGCGCCCATGGCAGTCAGGTGCAGCGGATCGGCGTGCAGCTCGTCGTCGGCCAGCAGAATCCCTGCTTCGGTGATTTCGGACAACGCGACGCGCGGCTCGGCCAGGTAGCGCATCGCCGCCTCGGCGAGTGCATGGTGCCCGGCGTTGCCGGTGTAGCGTGCGAGCAGGTTCGCGAAGCGCGCCAGCCAGATGTTCTCGTCCAGTTGCGGCAGCGCGCCGATCGGGCCTGACGTCCGGGCACTGACGAAACCGGCAGGCGTGCCGGCGAAGTTCGCCGCGATGAAATCTGCTGCAGCGGCGGCTCGCGCCAGCCATGCGCGATCCGCTGTCGCACGATACAGCGCCAGGAACGCGCGACCCATGGCGAGCGAGTCGCCCAGGTACGGGCCGGCGTCGTCGTGCCCGTCATGGCGGAAGCCTCCGCCCGGCAACGCGCGGTTGGCCATTACCCAGCGTGCCGCGTCCAGCGCTTCGGCCAGCGCGCCGGCGTCGCCGCCGTATTCGGCCCAGGTCGCCAGCGCCTCGATCAGCTGGCCGTTCGCCAGCGCATACAGGTGCGGATCCACCCGTGGCGTACCCTGCTTGCGGCGCTGCATGTCGTCGAGTGCGAAATAGGCATCGGAATGTTCGCCTGGCTTCAGGTCGGCGTCCTGGCTGACGCGGAACGCGCCGCCTTGATCCCTGAGAAAGCCGTCGAGGTAGCGGCGGATCTCGCTGACCGCCTTGCGATCGCTGTCGCGGCCGAGTGTCGCCCAGGCCAGCGCATAGATGCGCAGGTACTGCGCCTGGACGCTGGCGAGTTTCTCGAAGTGCGGGTGCTTCCAGTCGCCGAAGGTCGAGTACTGGTACACGCCGCCCCAGGCCGGATCGAACAGCGCGCGCGCCGAGTCGAGCGTGCGTGACGCCATCGCCGCGGCGCCCTTGTCGCCGCCGCCGGCGAGCGCAAGTTCGTACTCGACGCTGTCGCGATCAAGGTATTTCTGCGCGATGGTCAGGCCGCCGAGTTGCGCGTCGTGCGTCTGGAGGTGGCGCTTGACCAGTTCGGCACGCGTCGCCGCGTCCAGCGCGCTGGCACGCGGCGCGGCCGCGTCACGATCGACCTGGGCGGCGGCCTCGGGCGATGGATCGGCCTGGATCGCCTCGAGCAGGCGCAGCAAGCGTTCCGGTTCGATGAAACCCTGGCGCTTGACGATCTCCGTGCCGTCGGCCGCAAAGACGACGGTCGCGGGCCAGCCGTAGTCGCGGTAGCGGTTGGCCAGGTCGGGGCGAAGATCCTGGTCGATGCGCAGCGGCACGAAATGCGCGGCAATTTCTTCCTGGACCGCCTTGTTGCCGTAGCTCTTTTCGTCCATGACATGGCACCAATGGCACCAGACGGCTTCGAGGTAGAGCAGCACGAAGCGATGCTCGGCGCGCGCCCGGGCGAACGCATCCGTGTCGGAACGAAACCAGTCGATGCGCTGACCGTGGCCATGCGCCGTCGCCGATTCAGCCGCTACGGGCGGACAAGCCAAAAAGCACAGCGCAGCCAGCACGATCAGCGCGACGCACGCACGCACTCGCTGAGCAAGGCGAAAGCCGGGCGACGCCCGCAGGGCGATTTCCGCTGCAGTCGCCGCATCGATGTTCGGTTCGTCGCCAACGGGAGTTTTCATTCAGGTCCCCAATGGAATCGGCGCAGTTTGATGCCGATGGTGCGATTATCCTGCCGGCCGGTGGAATCGGCGTGATGGCGCCAGGATTGGCGCTGCGCCGGCACCGGGTATTGCTGATAAAATGTCGCGGAACATTCGGTGCGCCGCCGCCTTGCGGCGCTGTGGATTTTTTGGCGGGGAGAAAGTCATGAAATCGTTGATGTTGGCGGTGGCAATCGTGGCGGCGGGTATGGCGCAGACGGCGCTGGCGGCGGGAGACGGCCGGCCGACGGTCGGCGTGGCCGAGTTCACCAATCAGTCGGGCGCAGCCTGGTGGCGTGGCGGCGTCGGCTGGGAATTGTCGGGCATGCTTTCGAACGAATTGTCGTCGAGCGGCGATTTTCACGTCGTCGAGCGGCAAAAGCTGCAGAACGTGATGGAAGAGCAGAACCTCGGCGCTTCCGGGCGCGTAGCGCCGGGCACCGGCGCGAAGATCGGCAAGATCACCGGTGCGCAATACCTCATCACCGGCACCGTGACGTCCTATGAGGAGAACACGTCGAGCACCGGCGGCGGCCTCAGCTTCAAGGGCATCGGTTTCGGCGGCAAGTCGAGCGAAGCGTACCTGGCCGTCGACATCCGCGTGATCGATACGACAACCAGCGATGTCGCCTACTCGCGGACGATCGAGGGTCGCAGCAAGGGTGGCGGCGTCTCCGTCGGCCTGTATCGCGGCGGCTTCGGCGGCAGCCTCGCGCACGAGGAGAACACGCCGGCCGGCAAGGCGATCCGCGCGGCGCTGGTCGAGATCACCGACTATCTGGACTGCGTGATGGTCAAGAAGGATGGCTGCAAGGCCGACTTCGACGCGAAGGAACAGCGCCGTCGCCAGGGCGACAAGAAGGCGATCAAACTCGACTGACGCAAACCCGGACGAGGCAAGCACGATTGAAGGCGGATCCGACGATTCGCCGCGGGCTGATTGTCAAGGCGAACGGCGAAGGATCTTCTTCGCCGTTCGTGTTTCATGCGTCGGTCCGGGAGGGTTGTCGCCGGAAAATGGCGAGATTCCTCCGCCGTTACCGACTCTGATGCTATCGGCCCGGCGTGGCCGTCGGGCAATGATCATGCGCTAGCGCGGCGGCGGACGCCGGCGTCGTCGCGGTCCGCCCGGGGCGCCGCCGGGGCGGTTGTCGTTGCCGATGCGGTTGCCGATATCGTCACGCGGCGGCGGCCGGTCATCGAAACGGCGCGGCTGCTGGTCGCCGCGCGGCGGCAGCCCGTACGGGGTGGTCGGACGACGGTCCTGACCGGCGCCACCCGGGCGCGGACGCCGTGGCGGGCGATTCTCGTAGCCCAGTGAATTGCCGAATCCGTCCGGAGCCTGCGGGCCGTTGAAATTGCGACCGCGGGCAGCGCCGCCGCCCGGCGGACGCGAACGGTTGTTTCCGCCAGGGCCGCGCTTCTGCCCGGCGTGAGGTCCCGCGCCGCCCGGGCGCGGCGGACGATTGCCGCGCCGCGGCGGTCTTGCCGGATCGAATACGCCGCCTTCATTGCCGAAGCCCGGCCGCGGCGGCTGGTAGATGCCGATCTGCTGCTGTGGCGCATTGCGCCCGCCGCCGCGACGCGGTGGCCGCGGCCCGCCTGCGCGGTCGGCGCCGGCGCCGTGCCGCGGTTTCTTGCCGCCTTTCTTGTTGCGGTTGGCGCCGGGACGCTTGAACGGCGCATCATCGCGGATGCGGTCGAACGCGCGCAGTTCGCGCGCCTCGTCCCCGCCGCCGGTCCACGCCTGCTGTGCGCGCGGCGTCGGGCGAAATTCGTTCGAAGGCTTGGCGCGGCGCTGGCCGATCACCGGCTGCAGCGTCAGGGTCGGTTCCGGCTCACCGGCGCCGACGAGGGTGCGCAGCGCCTTGACCTGTTCGGGCTCGAGCGTTTCGCTGCGGCCCTTGAGCAGTCCGCGCGGCAGTTCGACATTGCCGTAGCGGATGCGCTTGAGGCGGCTGACCATCAGCCCCTGCGACTCCCACATGCGCCGGACTTCACGGTTGCGGCCCTCGCGCACGACGACGCGGAACCAGGAATGGCTGTCGCCGCGGCTGATCACGGCAAGTTCCTCGAAACGGGCCGGCCCGTCTTCGAGTTCGACGCCGGCGCGCAGGTGTTCGAGGGCCTCGTCGGTGACTTCGCCATGGACGCGACAGATATATTCGCGATCGATCTCGGTGCTCGGGTGCATCAGCGCGTGTGCCAGGGCGCCGTCGGTCGTCAGCAGCAGCAGTCCGGTCGTGTTGATGTCGAGGCGCCCGACGGCAATCCAGCGCGCACCCTTCAGCCGCGGCAGCTGTTCGAACACGGTCGGCCGGCCTTCCGGATCCTCGCGCGTCGTGACGACGCCTTCAGGCTTGTTGAAAACCAGCACCTGGGCGTGCTCGGCGCTGTCGTTGACCGTGACGAACAGCTTGCCGTCGAGTTCGACGCGGTCGCCGGCGCGGACGCTCGAGCCGAGCTCGGCGACGTTGCCGTTGACGCGGATCTCGCCGCCGCCGATGCGTTCTTCGAGCAGGCGACGCGAGCCGAGGCCGGCGTTGGCGAGCACCTTCTGCAGGCGCTCCTCGATGGCATCGCCGGTCGGTGTGGTGGCGCGCTTCAGGGTAAGAAGCGTGCGTGGGGGGGCATTCATGTTATTTGCTCCGGAGCAGAAGCATCGGTTGTGGATGCTTCCAGTTGATCTGTGTCGTCTTCGGTCGGCGCGTTACTGGCACCGTCGGGCCGGGTGATCTCGTCGTCGCCGTCGTCGCCGACGGCGACGGGCGCCAGCGACATCTGCACGTCGAAATCCTCGACGTCACGGATCTCCGCCAGCGGCGGCAGTTCGTCGAGGGACTTGAGGTTGAAGTAGTCGAGAAAATGCCGGGTCGTGCCGAACAGTTCCGGCTTGCCGGGAACGTCGCGATAGCCGACGACGCGGATCCATTCGCGTTCCTCGAGCGTCTTGACGATGTTGGTCGATACGGCGACGCCGCGGATCTGTTCGATCTCGCCGCGCGTGATCGGCTGGCGATAGGCGATCAGCGAGAGCGTCTCGAGCAGCGCGCGCGAGTACCTGGTCTGGCGTTCGGTCCACAGGCGCGCGATCCACGGATGCACATCCTGCCGCACCTGGTAGCGGAAGCCGGATGCGACTTCCTTCAGTTCGACGCCGCGTTCGCTGCAGTCCTCGGCCAGCTGCTCGAGCGAGCGGGCCAGGTCTTCGTGGCTGGGCGCTTCGCCGTCGCCGAACAGGGCGGCCAGTTGCGGCAGCGACAGCGGCTGGGCGGAAGCCAGCAGCGCGGCTTCGACGATGCGCTTGATCTGTGACAGTTCCATCAGGTCGGTTCGTGACTATTTTGCCGTGGCAAGTGACTTCAGGTAGATCGGGGAGAGCGGTTCGCCCTGCATGATCTCGATCAGGTGTTCCTTCGCCAGTTCGAGCAGGGCGAGAAACGTGACGACGACACCGAGCCGGCCCTCGTCGGGATTGAACAGCTGCTCGAAACGGTGGAATTCGCCGTCGTCGAGCGCCTTGAGCACGTCGCTCATGCGGTTGCGCACCGACAGCGCCTCGCGCTGGATCGCATGGCGACCGGTCAGCTCGGCGCGCTTGAGCACGTCCTTGAGCGCCAGCAGCAGCTCGCGCAGTTCGACCGGCGGCGGCAGGCGGATCACGTTGCGGTCGACGACGAAGGCCGAAACCGCGACGAAGTCGCGATCCTGCCGCGGCATCGTCTCGATTTCCTCCGCCACCTTCTTGAACCGCTCGTACTCCTGCAGCCGGCGCACCAGTTCGGCGCGCGGATCGTCCTCCAGGCCTTCCTCGACCGGCGGCCGCGGCAGCAACAGGCGTGACTTGATCTCGGCCAGCATCGCGGCCATGACCAGGTAGTCGGCGGCCAGCTCGAGCCGCAATTCCTGCATCAGCTCGATGTATTCGACGTACTGGCGCGTGATCTCGGCGATCGGAATGTCGAGAATGTCGAGATTCTGGCGCCGGATCAGGTACAGCAACAGGTCGAGCGGCCCTTCGAACGCCTCCAGGATGACTTCCAGCGCGTCGGGCGGGATGTACAGGTCCTGCGGCATCTGCAGCATCGGCTGCCCGCGCACCATCGCCAGCGGCATTTCCTGCTGCTGCGGTACCGGAGCGAAAATCTCGGCGTTCGCGGCCTCGGCAAGGCCGGCGCTCGGCGTGTTCATGCCGGGGCCATGTTTGATGTGTGCAGCAAGGCGCAGCCGTTCATGGGCAATGTGGAAAAATACAATTATTCATCCAGGCGGACGTGAACATGTCTCGCGGAACGAAGTGGCGAAATCCCTAAAAGTGCCGCCTGCGGTCGCCGGCCGGGCGCCGCGCAATGCGCGGCGTGTCGAGCGAAGGAAAGCGACCAGCCCCATCTCGATGCCCGATTCTTTGCCGGGCATGCAAACTTGAGTCAGGGCCTCGATTACACGAGCGGGTCGAGCGGAGCGAGGCGATGACTGCCGACGCGCGTGGGCGGGCTCATGTTCTGACAAGAGACTACGGGGATTGCCGGCACAAGTCCAGTCCCGCAGCAATCCGGCCAGTTCCATTATGATAGCAGAGTCGAGTCGGAACGAAGGCGTGTGGTGCCGTGTGGTACGCAATCTATGCACTGGATCATCCCGGCAGCCTGCAGGCACGACTTGCGGCGCGGCCTGCACATGTTGCCCGGCTCGGCGAATTGCGTGATCACGGCCGCCTGCTGCTGGCCGGTCCGTTTCCGGCCATCGACAGCGAGGATCCGGGGCCGGCCGGTTTCGACGGGAGCCTGATCGTCGCCGAGTTTCCGGACCTTGCCGCTGCGCGCGCGTGGGCCGATGCCGACCCGTACGTTGCCGCCGGCGTCTACCGCGACGTGGCGGTGCGGCCGTTCCGGAAGACACTGCCGTGAACGGTCGCATCGAGCGCATCCGAGCGAGCCTGGAGCAGGCGTTGCATCCGCTCGAGCTGCAGGTCGACGATGAAAGTCATCGGCATGCGGGGCACGAAGGTGCGCGTGACGGACGCGGCCATTTTCGCGTGCACATCGTCGCCGCCGAGTTCGCCGGCCAGCCGCTGATCCGGCGGCACCAGCGCGTCTACGCGGCGCTCGGCGATCTGCTGCGCACCGATATCCATGCGCTGGCGCTCGACACACGGGCGCCGGGCGAACCCTGAGCAAGCGTTCCGTTCACTGCCATCCACCAACGACAACACGGGCAACCGGCAAACCATGCAAAGCTGCAAATGGATTCCGCTGATTCTGCTTCTGGCCGGCTGTTCCTCCGGCAGCAACGGCCCGGACACGCGGCTGCTGCAAGTCGATATCGCCGGGCCGGTCGCCGAGACGGTCAATGGCACGCCGGTTCCGCAGGCGCTGCTCGAATCGGTCGCGCGGGCGCGCAACCTCGACCTTGGCAAGCGCGAGCAACGCGAGCAGGCGCTGGCGCTGCTGACCGACTACGTGCTGCTGGCACAGGCCGCGCAACAGAACGGTTTCCAGGCGAATGCGCAGTTTCGCGCCGACGTCGAGGCGGCACGCCTGCAGGGTCTGGCCAACGCGACGCTGGCGCAGATGCAGCAGCAGGCGCCGCTCACCGACGCGGTGGTCCAGGCCGAGTTCGACGCGCAGGTGGCGCGCGCCGGCAAGCTCGAGTACGACTTCACCCAGCTGCTGTTCGACAACGGCGACGACGCACTGAAGGCCGAATCGGAGATCCTCTCGGGCAAGCCGTTCGCCGACGTGTACAAGGTATGGCGCACCAAGGCCAGGCAGGCCAAGTCGTTCACGCGCGTGCGTGGCGATCAGGTGCCCCAGGAACTGGCAAAGGCGCTGTCGGAGCTGAAGAACGGCGAGACCACCAAGGTGCCGGTCAAGACCCGCTTCGGCTGGCATGTCGTGCATCTGGACATCGTCAATCCGTTCACGCCGCCGCCGTTCGAGCAGGTCAAGGACAGCGTGCGCCAGACGATGCTGCGCCGTATCGGCCAGGAGCGCCTGCACCAGCTGAAGGAGCAGGCCAAAATCGAATATCCGCCCGGCGTGACGCCGCCCGCGCCAAAGTCCGAAGCCGAAAAGCCCGCGGCCGAAGACGTCGACAAGGCCATCGACGCGGCCAAGAAGAAGGACTGATCAGGGCAGCTCGATCTTCCCGGGCGCGCTCCAGGACGAGGCGCGATGCTCGGCCACGATTGTCGTGTAGATGCCGCCGCGCACGCCGAATTCGGCGCTCAGGCGCATGTAGCGCGGCGCGGTCGCCGCAACCAGGTCGTCGAGGATGCGGTTGGTGACCGCCTCGTGGAATGCGCCCTCGTTGCGAAAGCTCCAGACGTAGAGCTTCAGCGACTTCAGTTCAACGCAGCTGCGATCCGGCACGTATTCCAGGTGCAGCGTGGCGAAGTCCGGCTGTCCGGTCTTGGGGCACAGGCAGGTGAACTCGGGAATCCGCATGCGGATGGTATAATCCCGATCCGGCTGCGGATTCGGAAACGTCTCCAGGGTTTTGCTCGGGGCGGTCGACATGGCCGGGAAATCCTTCGTGACTCTTGCGATGCAGCGACGGGCGCGCACGGTAGCTCAAGTGTCAGTCCGCCACAACTTTGACATGCCAGTGCAGTCTGGGTCCATGCGGCACGCGCGCGCTTGCCTGACTGCGCACGTGGCAGCGTGCGCGAGCAGCGCGGCTGTTCCTAAGGGCGGATGCCGGGATGGCGCCAGCCGCGGCGGGATGCGCGGTCGTTCAACAATTCATTGAGTGCACAATGCGACTGACCACAATCAAGCTGTCCGGATTCAAATCGTTCGTCGATCCGACCGTACTGCACCTGCCCACCAACATGACCGGCATCGTCGGTCCGAACGGCTGCGGCAAGTCGAACATCATCGATGCGATCCGCTGGGTCATGGGCGAGAGCGCGGCCAGCCGCCTGCGCGGCGAGGCGCTGACCGACGTCATCTTCTCCGGTTCGACCGGGCGCAAGCCGGTCGGCAGCGCGACAGTGGAGCTGATCTTCGACAACTCCGACGGCCTCGTGGTGGGCGAGTTCGCCAACTTCAACGAGATCTCGGTCAAGCGCAACGCCAGTCGTGACGGGCAGTCGCAGTATTACCTCAATGGCGGGCGCTGCCGGCGCCGCGACATCACCGACCTGTTTCTCGGCACCGGCCTCGGCGCACGCAGCTACTCGATCATCGAACAGGGCATGATCTCCGAGATCATCTCGGCGCACCCGGACGAATTGCGCGGGCACCTGGAAGAAGCCGCCGGCATTTCCAAGTACAAGGAACGGCGCAAGGAAACCGAGAGCCGCATCAAGGCCACGCGCGAGAACCTCGAGCGCCTGAACGACGTGCGCGAGGAGGTCGAAAAGCAGCTCGAGCACCTCAATCGCCAGGCCAAGGCCGCCGCGCGCTGGCAGGATCTGAAAAACGAGCAGACACGACGCGAAGCCGAACTGCGCGGGCTGCACTATCGCAGCATCGCCAGCGAGCTCGAGGAACATGCCGGCGCGATCAAGCATGCGGAAATCGAGATCGAGGCGCATGTCGCCGAACAACGCCAGGTCGAGGCGCAGCTCGAGGCCCACCGCGAAAAGCACCACACGGCAACCGAACAGCTGAACAAGGTGCAGGGCGAGGTCTACCGCGTCGGTGGCGAGATCGCCCGCGTCGAACAGCAGATCCAGCACAACCGCGAGCTGGGCGAGCGCCTCGAGCGCGCCCGCGTCGAGACCCAGAAGGCCTGGGCCGAACTCGATGAGCATATCCGCGCCGATCACGGCCAGATCGAGACACTCAAGGCGGCGCTGGGTGACGGCGAGCCGAAACTCGACCAGCTCAATGCCGCCGCCGCGCGGACTGCCGAGCAGATGCGCGGCGCCGAAAACCGCCTGGCCGAGTGGCAGGCCCAGTGGGATGCCTATGCCAAGGCGAGCGCCGAAGCCGGCCAGGCGGCGGAAGTCGAGCGCACGCGGCTTGATTTCCTCGACCGCCAGTCGCTGGAAACGGGCCGCCGCCTCGAGACGCTGCGCGCAGAAAAGAATGCAGCCGATTTCGAGGCGCTCAATCGCAGCATCGAGCAGCTGAGCGGCGAGCACGACACGCATCGCGAAAAGGTCGACACCTTCACCGCGCAGCTCGGCGAACGGCGCAGCGCGCACGATGCCATCGTCGAGTCGGAGCGTGCGAACGCCACGCAGCTGAACGAGGCGCGAACCGAACTGCAACGGCTGCGCGGACGGCTGGCTTCGCTCGAGGCGCTGCAGCACGCCGCGCTGGGGCAGGAAAAATCTTCTGCGAACGACTGGTTGCAGCAACTGGGCATCGACAAGCCGCAGCGGCTGGCCGAAACGATCGAGGTCGTCGGCGGCTGGGACAATGCGGTGGAAACCGTGCTGGCCGGCTTGCTCGAAGGCGTCATCGTCGACGACCCGCTCGAGCACGCGCACGGGCTCGCCCAATTGCGTGGCGCGGATCTGGCGCTGATCGCGGCCGGCGGCAGCGTCGAAGCCCCGGCAGGCACGCTGGCGGCGCACGTGCGCGGCCCGGTGGCCATCATCGGTGTACTGGCTCAGGTCCACACGGCCGGATCGCTTGAGGAAGCGCTCGCTGTTGCGTCGCGGCTGGCGCCGCACCAGTCCGTCATCACGACCGGCGGCGAGTGGTTTGGACGCGGCTTCGCGCGCGTACGCCGCGGCGGCGCGCAGGCCGGCATGCTCGCGCGCGAGCGCGAGATCCACGCGCTCAAGGGGCAGATCGACGCATTGCAGGCGCGCGTCGAGGCACTCGGCCGGGAAATCGACGAATTCAAGGCACGCAAGGCCGAGGCAGAACGCGCGCGCGACGATGCGCAGCGCGAACTGTATGTCGTGCACCGGCGCGTCGCCGAACTCGCGGGGCAACTGCAGAGTCATCGCGGCAAGATCGAGACCGCGCAGGCGCGGCTGGCGCGGATCGATTCGGAGAGCGCCGAGCTCGAAGCGCAGCTCGAATCTGGTCAGTTGCAGACACGTGAAGCGCGCGCCCGGCTGGAAGACGCCGTCACGCGCATGGGCGACCTGGAACAGCAGCGCCAGCGCCTCGACGCTGAACGGCGCAGCCTGCTCGAAGCGCGCGAGGAAGCGCGTGCCAACGCGCGCGAGGCGGCCGAGGCGGCGCACCTGCATGCGCTGAGCATCGAGTCGAAGCGCTCGGCCGTTACGTCGCTGGAGCAGGCGCTGCTGCGCATGCACGGCCAGCTGGCGCAACTCGAAGCGCGCAAGGCCGAGATCGCCGCGCAGCTGGCGTCAGGCACCAATCCGCTGGGCGAGCTCGAGGCCGAACGCCAGACCTACCTGAACCAGCGGCTTCTGGTCGATCGCCAGCTGGTCGAGGCGCGCAAGGCGCTCGAAGCGCACGACACCGAGTTCCGCGGCTACGAGCAGGAACGCCACCGCATCGAGCATCTGCTCGGACAGAAGCGCGAAGCGATGTCGGAGCAGCGCCTGGCGCATCAGGGCCTGAACCTGCGCGCGCAGCAGTTGCACGAGGCGATCACCGCCGCCGGGCATGAGCTGGAAGCGGTGCTCGCGGCATTGCCGGCCGGCACCGATCCGGCAGAGTGGCAGGAACAGCTGGCCACTTTGGAGCAGAAGATCAAGCGCCTCGAACCGGTCAATCTCGCGGCAATTTCCGAATACGAGGAGCAATCGCAGCGCAAGAACTACCTCGACGCGCAGCTCGCCGATCTGAACACGGCGCTGGAAACGCTCGAATCGGCGATCCGCAAGATCGATCACGAAACGCGCCAGCGCTTCAAGGAAACGTTCGACCGCGTCAACACCGGCCTGCAGGAGTTGTTCCCGCGGCTGTTCGGCGGCGGTCACGCGTATCTGGAGCTCACGGGAGAGAACCTGCTGGACAGCGGCGTGTCGATCATGGCGCGCCCGCCGGGCAAGCGCGTATCGAACATCACGCTGCTGTCCGGCGGCGAGAAGGCGCTGAGCGCGGTCGCGCTGGTGTTCTCGATCTTCCGCCTCAACCCGGCGCCGTTCTGCCTGCTCGACGAAGTCGACGCGCCGCTCGACGAGGCCAATATCGGCCGCTTCTCGCAGCTGGTTGCCGAGATGAGCGAACGGGTGCAGTTCCTGTTCGTCACCCACAACAAGGGCACGATGGAAGCGGCGCAGCAATTGTGCGGCGTGACCATGCGCGAGCCGGGTGTATCGCGCCTGGTGCAGGTCGACCTGGCCGAGGCCGCGAAGCTCGCCGGCGCCGCCTGAACTGCCGGCAACCGTGCTACGCCGCGCTAACGCACGGCCGTGTACACTTCGCCGATCCCGAGTCGGCGATGCGCTGCGCACCGGATCCAGCGCGCCGTCGCGGACGCCGGTTGTTGGCACTTGATGCTTGGAGACGAGGGCTCATGGGCTGGAATCCATCGATAGGCATTCCGCTGGCGATCGCCGGTGCGATCGTGCTGGCGCTGATCTATTTCTTCGGCCGGCCACGCAAGCCGGGCCAGGGGCGGCGCATGCCGTTCCTCGGCGCCACGGGCGGCCGCGATTCGCTGCCGCGTGACGGTGAGCGCGTCGAGCCCACCCTCGGCGACGTGCCGCGACAGGGAGAACTCGAGGTCGAGCAGGATGCGGCAGACGACCGTGAAATCGTGCTCGATCCGTTCGTCACCCCGCGCGCTCCGGCCGGCCCACCGCGGCCGGCAGCGGGTATTCGCCCGGAACAACCGATCGATCGCATTGTGACCTTGTTCGTGTCGGCGCGTGCCGGCCAGACGTTCAGCGGCGCCAATCTGATCGTTGCCGCGGAAAAAGCCGGGCTTACGTTCGGCGACATGGGAATCTTCCATCGCCTCATGCCGGGCAAGCCGCAAGCCGGTCCGGTTTTCAGCATGGCGAACATGATCAAGCCCGGCAATTTCGACATGCGCCACGTGGACGAACTTCGCACGCCGGGCGTCAGTTTCTTCATGACGCTGCCCGGACCGCTGCCGGCACTCGATGCATGGGATGCGATGCTGCCCACGGCGCAACGCCTGGCCGAGCTGCTCGACGGCAATGTGCTCGACGAGGAGCGCAATGCACTCGGCCGCCAGGGTGTCGCCCACATCCGTGACGAACTGCGCGCCTATGACCGCAAGCAGGAACGCAGCCAGATCAGGTTGCGCTGACAGAGGCAGACGGAGAAGGAGGGAAGCAGAGGCATGGGGCGAGGATTTCGTGCGCCGTACCTTGCACGACCTCGACAGTGCCTTCCTTTCTTCGCTGTTCCCGCTTTCGCTCTGCCTTCTTCCCTAGTGTGAATGTTCTATCGCCAGCCGCTACGTTTGGAATGCCGCAGCAAGCACGTGCTGCGCCCTTCCGAAATCTTCCAAGAGGCGAAGACATGGCGAACAGGAAAAATCCGCGCAACAGCAAGTCACACGTGGCACAAACTCCGATCGACAGCGGACCCATCTGGCTCGCCGGGGTCGGCGCCGTGTCGCTGGCGCGCAAGCAAGGCGGCATGCTGCTGGGCGAACTGGTCAGGGAGGGCCGTCGCCTGCAGGTCGAGGCCACGCACCTGCTACGCGAGGCGCGTGCCGACGCACAGGCCCAGGTCGCAGGCCTGCTGACGCCGGTCAAGGGACGCCTGCGGAGCGGCGTGAAGGAGGCCGCGGCCGCCGTGCAGGCGGGCGTCACCGGGGTGCTGGCGCGCCTTGGAATCCCCAGCAAGGCGGACATCGACGAACTGTCGCAGCGCGTCGGCACGCTGAGCCGCCAACTCAAGGCCGGTGCTCGCCGCTGACGTCCGGTCGGTGAGGCCGGCTCGAACCCGTCGCGCCGCAACTGCAGGGTGGCCGCGTGAAGCGACCATCCTGTTCGCACGGATCACGCCTGACGATAGGCCCGGGCGAGCGTATTGAGGTGCGCCCGCTCGGTATCGCGCAGGAATGGCGCGATCAGCAGCATGACCTGATAGATGCCGTGGGTGAGGTCGTCCTGATCCGACTCGGCGCGGCCGTTGCGAACGATGTTGAAGTTCATCCAGAAGGTCGCGACGAGCAGCACGTTTTCGGCCGTTGCCCCGATTTCGTCCGGCGTTGCACGCATCACGCCGGCTTCGACGAGCCCGCGCAACACCTCGCCGGCGCTGGTCGCCGCGCGGCTGAGTATCCGCGCGAAATGCGCCTTCAGCCTGCGGTTGCGTGACAGGATATCGACCAGGTCGCGGTACAGGAAGCGATAGTCCCACATGCACTCGAAGACCAGATGCAGTTGCATCCACACGTCTTCGAGATTCGGCAGCCGCCCCTCGGGCACCAGCAGGGTCTGGTCCATGCGCGCCTCGTAGCGCGCGAACACCTGCTCGACGATGTCTTCCTTGTTGCGAAAGTGGTAGTACAGATTGCCGGGGCTGATTTCCAGTTCGTCGGCGATATGGTTGGTCGTGACGTTGGGCTCGCCCTGGGCATTGAACATCGCCAGGCTGGTTTCGAGGATACGCTCCCTGGTCTGGCGCGGAGCCATGCGCGCGCGGGAAACTTCAGCCGCCGAGCTTCTTCACGAGGTCGGTGTATTTCTGCATGGCTTCGTCGCCCTTCATGCCCTTGAGCTTGGCCCAGGCCTCGTACTTCGCCGTGCCGACAAAATCGAAGAAGCCCGGCTTCGGTCCGGAAACATCGCCCTCCGAACCCTGCTTGTACAACGCATAGAGCTTGAGCAGCGTGTCGTTGTCGGGGCGTTCGGGCAGTTTCTTGACGTCCTCGGCAGCCTGCTCGAACTTCGCTTTCAGATCGGACATGACAATCCCCGGAATTGCGAGCTCCATTGTAGAGAGTGCGGCCAATCGGGCCGCTGCCTGATCGTCAGCATCGGATCGATGACAACGATTGCCTCATCATGGACGATCGCAAAACGGCCTGTCAACGCGACTTTCGCGCGTGCAGCTATTGGAAAGCACACGAAGGCGGGGCTATCTTAGCGGCATGGCCGGAGATCGACCGCGGCCGAAGCAGGCGAGGGGAGCGACATGACGTATTTCGTGACGGGCGCGACGGGGTTCGTCGGCCGACATCTTCTGGCCAGACTGCTGGCGCGCAAGGGCGATGTCCATTGCCTTGTGCGAAAGGCGTCCCAGGACAAGTTCGAGGCGCTGCAGGCCAGCTTCGGCGCCGACGGCAAGCGCCTGATCGCCGTGCATGGCGATCTGGCCAGGGCGGCTCTGGGTGTGAGTCCGGCCCAGCGCAAGGCCCTGGCCGGAAAGGTCAGGCATTTTTTCCATCTCGCCGCGATCTACGACTTGGCCGCCGACGCACCCAGCCAGGTGACGGCAAACGTCGGCGGCACGCGCCACGCCATCGACCTGGCCGGGCAGCTGAAAGCCGGCTGCTTCCATCACATGAGCTCCATTGCCGTCGCCGGCTTGTATCCCGGCGTATTCCGCGAAGACATGTTCGCGGAAGCCGAGGATCTCGATCATCCGTACTTCAAGACCAAGCACGACGCGGAAAAGCTCGTGCGCACGGAATGCTCGGTTCCATACCGCATCTACCGTCCTTCGATCGTGCTCGGCGATTCCAGGACCGGAGAGATCGACAAGATCGACGGTCCGTACTATTTCTTCCGCGCGCTGAAGAAGCTGCGCCAGGCGCTGCCGCAATGGATGCCGGTGATCGGCATCGAAGGCGGGCGCGTCAACATGGTGCCGGTGGATTTCGTCGCCGACGCCACCGATCACATCGCGCACAAGGCCGGTCTGGACGGCGGCTGCTTCCACCTAACCGATCCGGCGCCGCGCCGGATCGGCGAGGTGCTGAACATCTTCGCGCGCGCCGGTCATGCGCCGGAGATGACGATGCGCCTGGATGCGCGCATGTTCGCGTTCATTCCGTCGATGGTGAAGCAGGCCCTGGCGGGCCTGCCGCCGGTCAAGCGCTTCACGAATGTCGTGCTGCGCGACCTGGGCATTCCGGCCGACGCGATCCGCATGATCAATTATCCGACCCGTTTCGATGCACGCGAGGCCGAACGCGCCCTGCGCGGCACGAAAATCCGCGTGCCGGATCTCCAGACCTACGCGTGGCGCCTGTGGGACTACTGGGAACGCCACCTCGATCCGGACCTTTTCACCGATCACTCGCTCAGCGGCAAGGTCAAGGGGCGCACGGTGCTGATCACGGGCGGTTCGTCCGGCATCGGCAAGGCCGCCGCGCAAAAGATTGCCGCGGCCGGTGGCAAGGTGTTGATCTGCGCCCGCGGCGCGGACGAACTGGAAGCCGCGCGCAAGGAAATCGTCGATGCGGGAGGCATCTGTCACACCTACGTGGCTGACCTGGCGGACATCAAGTCCTGCGACGAACTGGTGCAGAAGGTCATCGCCGAGCACAAGGGCGTCGACATCCTGGTCAACAATGCCGGCCGCTCGATCCGGCGCGCAATCGCCTCGAGCTATGACCGCTTCCACGATTTCGAGCGCACGATGCAGCTGAACTATTTCGGTTCGTTGCGCCTGATCATGGGCTTCCTGCCAGGCATGACCGAGCGCCATCGCGGCCACATCATCAATATCTCGTCGATCGGCGTACTGACCAACGCGCCGCGTTTCTCGGCCTATGTCGCGTCGAAGGCAGCGCTCGACGCGTTCTCGCGCTGCGCGCAGGCCGAGTTCTCCGACAACGGCATCCACTTCACGACCGTCAACATGCCGCTGGTCAAGACACCGATGATCGCGCCGACCAAGATGTACGAGTCGGTGCCGACGCTGACGCCGGACGAAGCGGCCGAAATGATCTCCGAGGCCATCATCGAGCGGCCGGTGCGGATGGCCACGCGCCTGGGCACGTTTGCGCAGATCTTCTATGCGCTGGCGCCGCGCGCGTACGAGATCCTGATGAACACCGCGTTCCGCCTGTTCCCGGATTCACCGGCGGCCAAGGGCATGAAGGGCCGGAGTGAACTGGAAGCGCAGCCGACCAGCGAACAGGTGGCGTTCGCCTCGCTGATGCGTGGCGTCCACTGGTGAGATCCGGCACGGACGGCGTTGCCCTGCAACGCCGTCGTGAGCGCTAGCGTTTCTTCTTTTTTGCCGCTGCTGCCCTGGGCGTCGCTTTCGCCGCCGGCTTGCCGGCCGGTTTCGGCGCCGGTTTCGGTGCGGGCTGGACCGCGCGCGAGGTCGCGCCGGTCACCTTGGCGACGGTGCGCTTGACGCTTTCGCGCGCCGCCAGCTGCACGTCCTCGATGTCCTTGACCAGATCGCTCAGGTCGTCTTTTGCACGGCGGATGCTGCTGGTGAAGGTTCGCGTCAACGTCGCCGCCGGCTTGCCCAGGTCCAGGCGCCGGACCTCGCGATTGAGCTCGTCGACACGCCTGATCAACTCGTCGAGTTCCTTGCGGCCCGGCACGCCGAGCTTGCCCAACGCGCGCGACACGCGGTTTTCGAAGACCTGTTCGAGCTTGTCCCAGGTCTCCTGGGTGCGTTCGCGCACCTGCGTCACGCCCGTTTCGACCGCGCCGCGCACCTCGCCGACGGTGCCGGTTGCGATCTTGCGTGTCTTCTGCTCGAGGCTCGAGCCTTCCCGCATCAGGGTCTCGAACAGCTTGCCCCCTTCGCCCTGGGCCTTGGAGAAGGCGCCCAGACCCGCCAGCCAGATCTGCTGGGCCGATTCCATGATCGTTTTTCCGGCCACCTTGCCGGCATCCGCCGGCTTGCTGGCAGGTTTCGACTTCAATTTGGCTTTCGCCATGATCTCCCTCCCGGTGTCGTTTTCTTGTTCTCTTCCGGCTGCTGCGCCGGACGCATTCAAACTGTAGCTGGCGCCGATAGTATATTCACAGTAGCACGCCGCAATGTGGAAAAAGCGACCCTGTGCGGACGCGCGGCTGCCGCCGGTCAGCCGAACTGCTGGTCAAGCAACTGCGTGATTTCCTTCTCGATCGCCGGTTTCATCATGCCGAGCAGGAAACCCAGTTCCGCCGCCACGTGCACCTCGCTCGCCGTGACCCGGATCGAGCCGGAAACGCCGGGCCGGCTGAACTGCAGCGTGTCGCCCGACCATTTGCTCTGGATCTCGAACTTCCTGCCGATCGCGGCCGCAGTCTTGTCTACCGAAGCCCTGGCCTGCTTCAGCGATTTTCCGTGCTTGCGCCGGATATCGATAGTGGACATTGGATCGAGCTCCAAGGAGGATCGGGCTGGCGTGTCGAGGCCGCATATGCCGCCCGGTCGCTATCATGCCGCAAACCGGAAACGGCAGGTAATCCTTCCCGGGGACGGGACGTCGCGGGCGGGGCGGGGCGTGACGCGGGCAAGCATCGGGTAGCACGGGCGCATGTGCTAAATTGTCGGGATGGACAGGGACTGACGGTACACGGCATGCGTCTGCATTTCCCGAACAACGAGCACGCAGATCTGCTGGTCGCGCCGGGCGATACCGGCATCGGCGCAGCGAGCGACAACACGCTCGTGCTCGAGCGGCCGGGCATCGCGGCGCACCATGCCAGTCTGCACGTCGGCGACCGCGGCTTCGTTCTGAGCGTGGTCGATTCGTCGGCGCGCGTGCACGTCAATGCGCGACCGGTCCGTGAAAAGGCGATCCTGCGCCTCGGCGACGTGGTCAGTCTGGATACGCTGCAATTCATCCTCAAGCCCGATCGCGACGCCAGCATCCGCACCGAACTGCCTCCGGCCCAGCCGGCGCCTTCGCGCAGCGACGAAGACGCGGCCCGCAACCGCACTGCGCCGCCGAAAGCCGTGTTGCGCGGAGTTTCCGGCAGCTACTTCGGCAGGATCGTGGCGCTGCGCGGCCGGCTGACGATCGGCCGCGACAGTGATTGCGACGTGGTCCTCGACGAACCGGAAATGGCGCGGCGCCACGCGGTGATCGAAAACAGCGGCGACAGGATCTACCTGCGCGACCTTGGCTCGACCAATGGCACCTACGTCAATGGCGTGCAGGTGCGCAATGCCGTACTGCATCCGGACGACCAGATCGCGTTCGACCACAACCGATTCCTGCTCGAGGCGCCCGGCTTGCCGGGTCGCGACCAGGTTCTCATCGACGAACGCAACGCGCCGAACATCACGCAGACCATGCGTGCAGTCGACCTGCCGGAAGAGAAGCCGTCGGCGCGGCCGGCTGCCGCTTCCTCGCGCAACGATATCTGGTGGCTGATCGGTGTCGCAGCCTTGATCGGCCTGGGCATTGCGTTGCTGCTGCTGGTCAAGTGGTGAAGGCAGCCGGGCGGCGGCTCTGATTCCGATCCAGCGGGGCTGCGTGTCGTGCTAACTCCGGGTTCGTGCTTCGCCGCGGGATTGCGCTCGCCCGGCGCGCTTTGTCGCGCGCCTGCCGATGCGGCAATTCGGCGCGCGCTATACTGAAAATCCGCACGGAATGCAGTCACGCCAGAGGAGCGCGGCTAACCAATGTGGCCGGCCAACGCCTTTCGATTCTCGCCGAGTATCGTCGCCGTGCTGGACGCGACGGACAGCAGCATTGTCGACGTCAACCCGGCGTTCGAGCAAACGCTTGGCATTGCGCGTGCCGAAGCGGTCGGAAAGCGATCGATCGACCTTGGCGTCTGGGCCGATGTCCAGACGCGCGGTTCGATCTGGATGCGCATACGCAGCGCCCAGCGTGTCTGTGGCGACGTCGTTGCGATGCGCTCGCGCGACAGCCGCATTCTGCACGGCAGACTGTACGCCGAGTTGTTCGAGCTTGACGGGCGCAAGTACGTTTTCGCGATCATCCAGGACATTGCCGATGGCGACGGCGCAGCGTCGCGCACCGGGGAACAGACGGCGATCGACAGCTACCGCTCGCTGTTCGACGCGGCAGCCGAGGGCATCTACCGCAGTCTTCCCGAGGGCGGTTTCGTCGACGTCAACCTGGCCATGGCCAGGATGTTCGGTTATGCGTCGCCGGCCGAGCTGCTCAGTACGCCGCATCGGCCCGAGGAGGAGTGGTATGTCGACCGGCGGCATGCCGGCAACCTGATCGCGGAACTGAAGCGCGAGGGTCGCCTGGTCAACGCGGTCTCGCAGATGTACCGGCGCGACCGCAGCGTCATGTGGGTTTCGGAAAACGCGCGCGTGATTCGCGGCGCCGACGGACAGATTGCCTTCTACGAAGGCACCGTGGTCGACATCACCGAGCGCGTGAATGCGGAAATGCGCCTGCGCCAGTCGCAGGCGCTGTACAAGACCCTTGTCGACAACTGCCGCGACGGCGTGTTCCTGGTGCAAGACGACCGGATGCTGTTCGCGAACAAGGCGCTGTGCGACATGCTCGGCTATCCACCCGGCCAATTGCCGGTCAGCTACATGGACTTCATCGCGCCGCAGTCGTATGCGGCGCAGCTCGAGCGCTGCGCACAGCGCGAAGGCGGGTCGCGCGAGATGTTCGAGTCCGAGGTCATGATGCTGCATGCGGACGGATCGCAGCGCTTGATGCTGGTTACCAGCGTCGCCGTCGACTACGAGGGTCGCATCGCCAGCACCGGCACGATCCACGACATCACCGACCAGCGGCGGCGCCAGGAAGCGATCATCGCGGCCGAGCACAAGTACCGGACGCTGTTCCGCAACTCGGTGACCGGCATGTTCCAGAGCCATCCGGACGGCCGCCTGCTCGAGGCAAACGATGCGATCGCGCGCATGCTCGGTTACGCCGACGCCACCGAAATCATGGCGCGCGTGCACCACATGGACCAGATCTACGCCAATCCGGAGGGACGCGACGCGCTGATCGCGAAGCTGCTGAAGGAAGGCCGGGTCGTCGACCATGTGTTTCCGGCGCGGCACGTCGACGGCAGCCAGGTTCTGGTCAACCTCAACGCGCAGGTCGTGCAGGACGAGAGCGGCCGCGTGCTGCACATCGAAGGTTCGGCCCAGGACATCACCGCGCGCCTGCTGGCGGAAGACGCCCTGCAGCGTTCGGAAGCGCGGTTCCGCACACTGGTCGAGCACAGCCAGGTCGGCGTCTACATGATGCTCGACGATCACTACACCTACGTCAACCAGGCCTTCGCATCGATGTTCGGCTATGCCGAGGGCGAACTGATCGGCGCCGATTTTCGCGTGCTTGTTCCGCCGGAGTCGCGCCAGCACCAGGAGCAGCGCTACCGGCGCCAGTCGCCGAGCCAGGGCAACCGCGGCGACTATGGCGTGACGTTGATGCGCAAGGATCGCGTGCGCATCGAGGTGGTCATCAGCGCGGGACGCATCGACGTCGACGGCAAGATCTACACGACCGGCACGATTCGCGATGTCACCGAGCAGCACCGCGTCCAGCGCCAGCTCGAACACAACGCCACCCACGACCTGCTGACCGGGCTGCCGAACCGCGTCTACTTCGAGCAGCTGCTGACCCAGGTAATTGCCGGCGCGCGCCGCACCGGCGATTGCGAATATGCCGTGCTGTTTCTCGACCTGGACGGGTTCAAGGTCGTCAACGACAGCCTCGGTCACGCCAGCGGCGACCTGTTGCTGGTCGAGATTGCCGGCGCCTTGCGCACGCATCTGGGCGACCAGGTGACGGTCGCGCGTTATGGCGGCGACGAGTTCACGTTGCTGCCGCTGGGCCCGTGTTCGCGCGGGCAAGCCGAGCACCTGGCGCAGCGCATCCTGACGCTGCTCGGCGCCTCGTTCGAGATCAACGGTCATCGCGTGTTTTCCGGCGCGAGCGTCGGCGTGGTGCTGGGTCGACCGGACTACGCCTCGGCCGACGACGTGCTGCGCGATGCCGACACCGCGATGTATCGCGCCAAGGCCAGGGGCAAGTCGGCCTACGTCATCTTCGACGACGCCATGCATGCCGCGGCGCGGGAGCGGCTGAAGATCGAGACGGAGTTGCGTCTGGCCCTGGAACGCGGCGAGTTTCGCGTGTTCTACCAGCCGATCGTCGACATGCGCGGCGGTGGCGTGCAGGGCTGCGAAGCGCTGGTGCGCTGGCAGCACCCGCAACGCGGGTTGCTGTTGCCCGCCGATTTTCTCGGCGTGGCGGAGGAGGCCGGGCTGCTGGTCGCGCTCGACTGGTGGATGCTCGAGCAGACCTGCCGCGACCTGATGCGCTGGCAACAGCGCTTCCCGGCGCATGCCGGGCTGGTCGCCAGCGTCAACATGAACGAGCGGCAGTTCGCCGACCGCGACCTGGTCAGCAACATGCGTCGCATCCTCGATCGCATCGGCCTGGAGCCGCGCAAGCTGGCGCTGGAGATCACCGAAACGATCTTCCGCGGCGGCCGCGAGGAGGCGCAGGCACGTCTGAAAAGCCTCAAGGCGCTGGGCGTCTCGCTGGTGGTCGATGATTTCGGCACCGGCTATTCCTCGCTCGACTCGTTTGCGACATCGGCCTTCGACGCGCTGAAGGTCGACCGCAGTTTCGTCAGCGACGTGACCACCAACTTCCGCCATGGCGCGATTGTGCGCACCATTACCGGATTTGCGGAAAACCTCGGCTTGCGCCTGATTGCCGAAGGTGTCGAGACGACGGAGCAGGCGGTGTTGCTGCGCGACCTGGGCTGCACGCTGGCGCAGGGCAATCTGTACTCGCCGCCCGTTCCCGTCGACGCCATGGAGCGCATGCTGGAATCCGGCCTGCCCGTCTGGGAGAACGGTCGCGCGGACGCCGTTGCCTGAGGGTGGGCAGCTGCGCGCATCGATCGAGGCATCGCGTGCTGCGCTGCGGCATAATGGCGCCTGATCATGCGGAGCAGTCCATGAGTCGCGGATTCAACTTTGCCGCCGGCCCAGCGGCCGTGCCGGAAGCCGTGCTGCGCCAGGCGCAGGCAGAATTGCTCGAGTGGCACGGCGCGCGGGCGTCGGTCATGGAGATCAGCCATCGTGGCAGCCTGTTTGCCGAACTGGCCGCAGAATCCGAGCGCGACCTGCGCCTGCTGCTGGACATTCCGGGCAACTACAAGGTGCTTTTCCTGCAAGGCGGTGCGACCCAGCACTTCGCCCAGCTGCCGATGAACCTGGCCGCCGGCGGCCAGGTCGCCGACTACGTCGTGACCGGCCACTGGAGCGAGAAGGCGGTGCGTGAAGCGGCACCGGTCGCGCGCATCAACGTCGCCGCCAGCAGCGCGGCCGGTAATTTCCGCAGTCTGCCCCAGCGAGCGGGCTGGCAATTGAGCGGCAACGCCGCCTACGTGCATTACACCCCGAACGAGACGATCCATGGCGTCGAGTTCCCGTCGATACCCGATGTCGGCGGCGCGCCGCTGATCGCGGACATGTCATCGAGCATTCTGTCGCAGCCGATCGACGTGTCGAAATTCGGCGTGATTTACGCCGGTGCACAGAAGAACATCGGCGCTGCCGGCCTGGTAGTCATGATCGTGCGCGAGGATCTGCTGGCGCGATGTCCGCCGTCGCTGCCCAAGATATTCAACTATGCCGAGCATGCGGCGCAGGGTTCGATGTTGAACACGCCGAACACGTTCGGTTGGTATCTGGCGGGTCTCGTGTTCAAATGGCTGCGCGCCGAAGGCGGGCTCGAAGCGATCGGAGCGCGCAACCGGGCCAAGGCCGAGCTGCTTTACGGCTACATCGACAGCTCGGGTTTCTATGCGAATCCGGTGGCGCGGGATGCACGCTCGCGCATGAATGTGCCTTTCACGCTGGCGCGGGAGGCGTTGAATGGCGCGTTCCTGGCCGAGTCCGAAGCCGCGGGCCTGCTGGCATTGAAGGGACACAAGGCGGTCGGTGGCATGCGCGCGTCGATTTACAACGCGATGCCGCTCGAGGGCGTGCAGGCGCTGGTGGATTTCATGCGCGACTTTGCCCGTCGTCACGGGTGACGTTTGGAGAACATGACCAACCCGAAGAACCATTCACCATGAAGACACGGAAAGGCGCGGAGGAAAGGAGATTGAACCACGCAGAACACGGAGAACATGGGAAGAGTGAATTCAAGGTATTTTCAGCTTCTTTCTCCGCGTTCTCCTGCTGTGCTCCGTGTTCTCCGTGTAATGCTGTTCTTCTCGCTGCGAATTTTTGAGAATTCTTATGGCGACCAAAGGCAAAGAAGCGCACAGAGTGAAAGGCGCCAAGGCGATGAATCTGGCCGACGTGCGCGCACGCATCGACGGCATCGACCGGACCATCCAGGAATTGATCGCCGAGCGCGCCGGCTGGGCCCAACGCGTCGGCAGGGCCAAGGGCCCGCTGAAGGCGGCGGTAGACTATTACCGGCCCGAGCGCGAGTCGCAGGTGCTGCGCATGGTGATCGACCGCAATACAGGGCCGCTCGCCGACGAAGTGCTGGTGCGCCTGTTCCGCGAAATCATGTCGGCATGCCTGGCGCAGCAGGAACCGCTCAAGGTCGGATATCTCGGTCCCGAAGGCACCTTCAGCGAGCAGGCCGTGCGCAAGCACTTTGGCCACTCCGCGCACGGGCTGCCGCTCGAAAGCATCGAGGAAGTGTTCCAGGAAGTCGAAGCCGGCCACGCCGATTTCGGTGTCGTGCCGGTCGAGAACTCGGGGCAGGGCACGATCCAGGTCACGCTCGACATGTTCCTGACTTCGAACCTGAAAATCTGCGGCGAGGTGGAACTGCGCGTGCGCCAGTATCTGCTGTCGCGCACCGGCCACATCGAGGACATCGAGCGCGTCTATTCGCACCCGCAATCGTTTGCGCAGACCAAGGGCTGGCTGCGCGCAAACCTGCCGAAAGCGGAGAAGATTCCGGTGTCGAGCAACGCCGAGGCGGCGCGGCGAGCGCGCAATGCGGACGATGCCGCGGCGATCGCTGGCGAGGCAGCCGCGCACGTCTATGGCCTGCGCAAGGTCATCATGAGCCCGATCGAGGATCGCGACGACAACACGACGCGCTTTCTCGTGCTAGGGCGCCAGTTCTTTCCCTCCTGCGGGCACGACCGCACGTCGATCCTGGTCTCGATCCGCGACCAGCCCGGCGCGTTGTTCAAGGCGTTGAGCCCGTTCGCACGCCACGGCATCAGCATGAACCGGATCGAATCGCGCCCGTCGCATCACGCCAAGTGGGAATACGCCTTCTTCATCGACCTGGCCGGGCACATCGACGATGAACCGATGAAGCGCGCACTGGCCGAACTCGAACCGCAGATTGCCGAGATCAAGATACTCGGTTCGTATCCCGTGGCGGTGCTGTGACGCGACGCTCGACGTGGCCGAGCGTTGCATGTCCGAGCGGAGGCGGGTGAGGCCCGTGCCGGACAGGGCGATTTTCGACGCGGTTGCGCTGGCCAATGCCGCCACGCGCAAGCTCGGCGCGTACGATCCCGGGCACGACCTGCCGGCACTGCGCCGGCACTTCGGCGCGGCGCTGGCGGAACTCGGCTCGAACGAGAACCCGCTCGGTCCGAGCCCGCGCGCCATTGCCGCGATTGAAGCGGCGCTGCCGGAACTGCTTCGTTACCCGGACCCCAAGGGTGGCGCGCTGAAGGCCGCGCTGGCGGCGCATCTTGGCGTCGACGCCGCGCAGATCACGCTCGGCAACGGCTCGCACGAAGTGCTGATGCTGATCGCGCAGTGCTTCGCCGACGCCACGGTGTCGATCGCCTTTTCCGAATTCGGATTTGCCGTCTTCCCGATCGCGACGGCCGCGGTGGGCGCGCTGCCGATTCGCGTGCCCGCGCTGCCGCGTGATCACGCCGACATGCCGCGCGGGCACGACCTCGGGGCGCTGGCTGCGGCCGTGCGCGACGACACGCGCCTGCTCTACCTGGCCAATCCGAACAATCCCACGGGAACCTGGTTCGACGACGCGGCGCTGGAACGTCTCCTGGCTCGCGTGCCGCCGACAACCCTGGTCGTTGTCGACGAGGCGTATCACGAGTACGTCAGTGCCGCGGGATTGACCGGTGCGCTGCAATTCCTGCCGCGCTTCCCGAACCTGATCGTGACGCGCACGTTTTCCAAGGCGTACGCGCTGGCCGGCCTGCGCGTCGGCTACGCGTTGAGCGCGCCCGAGGTCGCCGCCGTGCTCGAACGGTTGCGCGAATCGTTCAACGTCAACGGCCTGGCGCTGGCCGCTGCCGAGGCTGCGCTTGGCGACCAGGCGCATGTCGCGCGCGCAAGGGACTGGAATCGTGTCGAGCGCGACGCGCTGGCCGCGCGCCTGCGCGCACATGGCCAGCGCGTGCTGCCATCGCAGACGAATTTCGTGCTGGTCGATTTCGGCCGCGACGCTGCACCGATCGAGCGTTCGCTGTTCGAGCGCGGCGTGATCGCGCGGCCGATGGAAGGTTACGGCCTCGGCGATTGCCTGCGCATCAGCGTCGGTACGCGGGCGGAAAACGAGCGTCTGCTGGACGCATTGAAATGACTCCGGCGGCTCGCGTCGACTGGGTCAGCATGCCGGCCGGGCCGCTGCGCGGCGAGATCCGCGTGCCGGGTGACAAGTCGATCTCGCATCGCGCCGTAATGCTCGCGGCACTCGCCGAGGGCACCAGCCGCATCAGCGGGTTTCTCGAGGGCGAAGACACGCGCGCCACCGCGCGCGCGTTCGCGCAGATGGGCGTGCGCATCGAAACACCCAGCGCCAGCGAGCGCATCGTCCACGGCTCGGGCCTGCACGGCTTGCGCGTGCCGGCAGGCGCAGTCGACTGCGGCAATGCCGGCACCGGCATGCGCCTGCTGACCGGATTGCTGGCCGGTCAGGCATTCGATTCGACCCTGGTCGGCGATGAATCGCTCTCGCGCCGGCCGATGCGTCGCGTGATCGATCCGCTGGCGCAGATGGGTGCGCGAATCGACGCCGGGCCCGGTGGAGTTCCGCCGCTGCGAATCCACGGCGGCAACCGCCTTCAAGGCATCGACTACCCGCTGCCGGTCGCGAGCGCGCAGGTCAAGTCGGCAATCCTGCTCGCCGGCCTGTATGCCCGGGGCGAGACGAACGTGCACGAGCCGCATCCGACGCGCGACTACACCGAGCGCATGCTGCGCGCCTTCGGCTGGCCAATCGAATTTGCCGCGGGTTGCGCACGGCTGACCGGCGCACACACGTTGCGGGCGACCGACGTTGCCGTGCCGGCCGACTTTTCCTCGGCCGCATTCTTCCTGGTGGCCGCGACCCTGGCGCCGCGTTCCGAATTGCTGATCGAGGCGGTCGGCATGAATCCGCGCCGCATCGGCTTGCTGGCCGCCTTGCGCCTCATGGGCGCCGATATTCGCGAGGAACACCCGCGTGAATTCGGCGGCGAGCGAGTTGCCGACCTGTTCGTGCGGCACGCGCCTTTGCGCGGAATCGATGTGCCGGAGCATCTTGTGCCGGACATGATCGACGAGTTCCCGGCGCTGTTCGTTGCGGCCGCCGCGGCCCGCGGCACGACGCGTATTCGCGGCGCGGCCGAGTTGCGGGTCAAGGAATCGGACCGGATCTCGGTCATGGCCAGAGGCCTCGCGGCCCTGGGCGTGGACATCGAGGAAACGCCGGACGGGGCCGTCATCGAGGGCGGAGTGCTGCGCGGGGGCAATGTCGACTCGGGTGGCGATCATCGCTGCGCGATGAGTTTTGCCGTCGCGGGCCTGATAGCCCGTGACGCGGTGCGAATACTCGATTGCGCCAATGTCGCCACGTCGTTCCCGGGATTTGCCGAACTGGCTCATCGCTGCGGATTTGATCTTTGCTAGGGGAAGGAAAAGATGAACCACGAAGGACACGAAGTACACGAAGGAAGAGCCACGAAGAATAGCGCGGGAATACGAAAGGCAGCGCGGGGTTGGGCCGTCTGCTGTCGCCGCCTTCAGAATCGAAAGGCCTTGCTCCTGTTGGCGTGTCCGCCGCGGTTGGTCGTGTCTTGTGCGCGTGTGCAGGGTCTCACATGAGAAAGGCCGATACAGCGGTTCCCGTATTGACGATCGATGGCCCCTCGGGCTCCGGCAAGGGCACGATCAGCCGCGAGGTTGCCGACGCGCTGGGCTGGCATTTGCTGGATTCGGGCGCGCTGTATCGGGCGGTCGGCTATGCCGCCAGCATGGGCGGCCTTGACCTTTCGGATGCCGAAGCGGTGACGCGCTGTGCGCAGGAGGTCAGGATTGCGTTTCGCGCAGCCAAAGAAGGCGGCGAGACGCGCGTGATCGTCAATGGCCACGACGCAACCGACGAGATACGCACCGAAACCTGCGGTGCGGCCGCTTCGGCGATCGCGGCTATCCCGGGAGTCCGTGCGGCGCTGGTCGACAAGCAACTGAGCTTCCGCAAGGCGCCGGGACTGGTTGCCGACGGCCGCGACATGGGCACGGTGATCTTCCCGGACGCCGACCACAAGGTGTTCCTGACGGCCAGTGCCGAGGAACGTGCGCGGCGTCGCTATAAGCAGTTGAAAGAAAAGGGCTTGAGCGTTACACTTGCCGCCCTTTTGCGTGAGATCCAGGCGCGCGACGTACGCGACGCCGAGCGCGCGGTGGCTCCACTGAAGCCGGCAACCGACGCGGTGCTGATCGATTCGACCGGTACGCCGATCGAGTCCGTGGTCGCCGCAGTACTCGCCCTGGTCAGGCCGGCCTGACGCAGAAGCTGTTTCGACAGGATTGTTTTACGGATCGGGTGCTGCCCGGTTCGCGGTCCCGCCTTCGCTGGCGGGGAATTGCAACGGTGCCGAAAGGCACTACTACAGGTGGATCAAAGTCTCCATTAATCAATAGATTGGAGCTTGATCTTGAGACAACTTGGAATCAACATGACTGAGAGTTTTGCCGAACTGTTTGAACAGAGCCAGACGCTGGCCAAATTGAAGCCGGGCACGATCGTTTCCGGCATCGTCGTCGAAATCCGCAACGACGTCGTTGTGGTCAATGCCGGACTGAAGTCCGAGGGCATTGTGCCGATCGAACAATTCTGGAACGAGCGTGGCGAGCTCGAAGTGAAGGTCGGCGACGAGGTGAAGGTAGCCCTCGACGCGATCGAAGACGGCTTCGGCGAAACGCGCCTTTCGCGCGAAAAGGCCAAGCGCTCGCTGGTGTGGGACGAACTGGAAACGGCCCAGCAGGCCAACGCCACGGTCACCGGCAAGATTTCCGGCAAGGTCAAGGGCGGTTTCACGGTCGACATCAAGGATGTCCGCGCATTCCTGCCAGGCTCGCTGGTCGACGTACGTCCGGTCCGCGATCCGGTGTTCCTGGAAGGCAAGGAACTCGAATTCAAGATCATCAAGCTCGACCGCAAACGCAACAACGTCGTGGTCAGCCGCCGTGCGGTCGTCGAGAGCGAGCACTCCGAGGAGCGCGAGCAGCTGCTCGAGCGTCTGCAGGAGGGCGCGGTCGTCAAGGGCGTCGTCAAGAACCTCACCGACTACGGTGCGTTCGTCGACCTCGGCGGCATCGACGGCCTGCTGCACATCACCGACATGGCGTGGAAGCGCGTGCGTCATCCGTCCGAAGTGGTCAACGTCGGCGACGAGCTTGAAGTCCGCGTGCTGCGTTTCGACCGCGAGCGCAATCGCGTTTCGCTCGGCCTCAAGCAACTCGGCGAGGATCCCTGGGTCGCGATCAGCCGCCGTTATCCGACCGGTACGCGCCTGTTCGGCAAGGTCTCCAACGTTACCGACTACGGCTGCTTCGTCGAGCTCGAAACGGGCGTCGAAGGCCTCGTGCACGTGTCCGAGATGGACTGGACCAACAAGAACGTCAATCCGGCCAAGATGGTGCAGGTCGGCGACGAAGTCGAAGTCATGGTGCTCGACGTCGACGAAGAGCGCCGCCGCATTTCGCTCGGCATCAAGCAGACCCAGGCCAACCCGTGGGAAGCGTTTGCCGCGATCCACAAGAAGAACGACCGCGTGTCCGGCCAGATCAAGTCGATCACCGATTTCGGCATCTTCATCGGCCTGGACGGCGGCATCGACGGCCTCGTCCATCTGTCCGACATCTCCTGGCAGGCGACCGGCGAAGAACTCGTGCGCCAGTTCAAGAAGGGCGATACGGTCGAGGCGGTCGTGCTTGCGGTCGACCCGGAGCGCGAGCGCATCTCGCTCGGCATCAAGCAGCTCGAGCAGGATCCGTTCGGCCAGTACATGGCGGCGCATCCGCGCGGCAGCATCGTCAACGGCACGGTCAAGGAAGTCGACGCCAAGGGCGCCACGGTCGAACTGGCCGACGGCGTGGAAGGCTACGTGCGCGTGTCGGATATCTCGAAGGACCGCATCGATGACGCCTCGCAGCACCTGAAAGTCGGCGACAAGGTCGAAGCCAAGTTCATCGGCATGGACCGCAAGGGCCGCGTGCTGCAATTGTCGATCCGCGCCAAGGACGACGAAGAGATGCAGCAGGCACTGGAGGACTATCAATCCGTTTCTGGCGGCACGACCAAGCTCGGTGCGCTGCTCAAGGAGCAGATGAACAAGTCCGAGTAACAAATCGCGGCAGCGGCCCGGATTTTCCGGGCCGCACCGTGGTGGCGTCGAACGCGCGAATCATCGACTCATTCCAATAAGACTCAAGAAGCGATCCTAGCGTCCATGACCAAGTCGGAGCTGATAGAAGCACTCGCCGCACAGCAGAGCCACCTGGCGTTCAACGATGTCGAGCTCGCGGTGAAAAACGCGCTCGAACAGATGAGTCAGGCTCTGGCGCGCGGCGAACGTATCGAAATCCGCGGCTTTGGCAGCTTTTCGCTGCACTACCGTCCGCCGCGCATGGGGCGCAACCCGAAGACCGGTTCGGCGGTTGCCCTGCCGGGCAAGCATGTTCCGCACTTCAAGCCGGGCAAGGAGTTGCGCGAGCGCGTCAATGCCGCGCTCGAGAAACGTACGGCGGCTCAGGTCTGAGCGGCGCTGGCTGCGCCTGTCAGCCGGCTACATTGCTGAAAACCGCTTCCGGACTTCACGACGCATGCGCTTCGGACTGATCCTGCTGGTGCTGCTGTTCGCGGTCGCTGGCGCTGTATTCGGCTCGCTCAACGGGCAGGCCATCGATCTCGATTTCTATTTCGGCCAGGTCGTTCTGGGCAAGGGCGCGGCATTGCTGTGCGCGCTGCTGGCCGGCTGGCTGCTCGGCGGGCTGCTGGTCTACCTGGGCCTGGTCGTGCCGTTGCGCCGCCGCCTGCGCCGCCAGACGCGACAGCTGCGGCAGCTCGAGCCTGCCGCCGTGCCTTCCGACGTTGCCGGCGCGCCGCCGGAGCGCCGCCCATGATGCCGCCATCGCCGATACTGGTCGTCGTGCTCGGGATGCTGTTGCCGGTCGCTGCGCTTTCCGGCTGGATCATCGGCCGGCGCAACAGCGAGCGCTCGCGCCGCGCCGGCGTCAGCGAGCTGTCGTCGAGCTACTTCCGCGGCCTGAACTACCTGCTCAACGAGCAGCCGGACAAGGCGATCGAGGTGTTCCTCAAGCTCGCCGAATTCAATCGCGACACCGTCGAGACGCATCTGGCGCTCGGCAACCTGTTCCGCCGCCGCGGCGAAGTGGATCGCGCGATCCGCGTCCATCAGCACCTGATCGCGCGCCCGAATCTCTCCGACCAGGAAAAAACCATCGCCTTGCTCGAACTGGGCGAGGACTACATGCGCGCCGGCCTGCTCGATCGTGCCGAGACGCTGTTCACCGACCTGATCGCGATGGACGCGCAGGTGCCGTCCGCGCTGAAGCACCTGATCAGCATCTACCAGCACGAGAAGGACTGGAACAAGGCGATCGACCACGCACGCCGGATCGAAAAGATCAGCGGCGAATCGCAGGGTCCGGTGATCGCGCAATTCTATTGCGAGCTGGCCGAGCAGGCGCGTGCGGCCAGGAATTTCAGCGAAGCGCACGAACATCTGCAGCACGCCTTCGAGGCCCAGCCGGAGTGTGTGCGCGCCTACATCGTGCTCGGCCATCTGGAAATGCAGGAGAGCCGGCTCGATGCGGCGGCCGAAGCGTTCGAGCGCGTGGCCACGCTGGATGTCGATTTCGTGCCGGAAGTGCTGGTGCCGCTGCTCGACTGCTATGCGCGCCTGCAGCAGATGGAGCGTGCGGAGAAATTCCTGCTCGATGCGATCGAACGTTCGCAAGGCGTATCGCCGGTGATCGCACTGGCGCGCATGTACGCTAGCACGCGCGGCGAGCAGGTGGCGATCGATTTCCTCACGCGCCAGCTGCGCCAGCGTCCGTCGGTACGCGGGTTGATGAGCCTGATCGGGGCCACGCTGCACAAGTCCGAAGGCGAGGCGCGCGAGAACCTGCTGATTCTGCAGGACCTGACGCGCAAGCTGATCGAAGGGCAGGCGATGTACCGCTGCAGCCGCTGCGGATTCGGTGCCAAGGCGCATCATTGGCAGTGCCCGAGTTGCAAGACCTGGGGATCGGTAAGGCCCATCCACGGCGTAGCCGGCGAGTGAACCCGTGAAAACTGGTGCGCTTGGCCTGATCGTCCATGAAACCAGGCGCGCCGGCGGCGCTCGCTGCGGTGTTTTCACGGCTTCGCCCGCAGATTGACGTGCGTGAGTGCGGACACCGTCATGGAATTGTTCGGATCGCTGCTTGCAGGCTTCGCGGTCTCGGCGTGCGTGACCTGGCTCGCAATCCGCTACGCGCAGCGCCGTAACCTGATCGATCATCCGGGACAGCGGCGCTCGCACAGCTCGCCGACGCCGCGCGGCGGCGGCATCGGCATCGTGGTGGCGGCACTCGTCCTCTACGTGTTCGAAGCGCTGCTGTTGCCGCGCGAAGCAACACCGGACCTGTTCGCCTGCGCGTGCGCCGTTGCACTGGTTGCGGCAGTGGGCTGGATCGACGATCACGGCGGCCTGGCGGCGCGCTGGCGGCTGCTGGCGCACTTCGCGGCGGCCTTGCTCGTCCTGCTCGCGCCTGAAGCTGCCGGACTCGGGTACTTCGCCTCGGGCCATCCGGTGGCATTCGCGCGGGCGATAGTGCTGGCAATCGCCCTGCTGGGCACGGTCTGGTCGATCAACCTGCACAACTTCATGGACGGCATCGACGGCCTGCTTGCCTTGCAATCCCTCTTTGTCTTTCTGGCTCTGGCCGCGCTGGCCTGTTCGGTCGGCGCGGTCGCCGATGCATGGCATCTGTGCGTGCTGGCTGCCGCGGTTGCGGCGTTCGTTCCGTTCAATTTCCCGCGAGCGCGCGTGTTCATGGGTGACGTCGGCAGCGGAGCGCTCGGCCTGCTGATCGGCATCGCCGTGCTGCGCCAGATGAGCCTGTCCGGTATCGCGCCGTTGAGCGGAGTCGTGGCATGCTCGGCGTTCGTCGCCGATGCCACCTGCAATCTGCTTTCGCGCATGCTGCGCGGCAGGCGCTGGTATAGTGCGCACCGCGAGCACCTGTACCAGTGGATGGCGCGTTCGGGCATGTCGCATGGGCGCGTGGTTGCCTGGTACATGGGCTGGAACTTGTTCGTCGTCGTGCCGGTCTTGTATGCGATGAATGCCGGCGTCGAGACGGCGGCCGCGACGCGGCCGTTGCTCAGCGCATGGCCGGGGGTTGCCGGCATCTACGCGCTTGCTGTGGCATTGTGGATTTATGGAAAATGCTGGTGTCTGCAGAAAGTGAAATCGCAACGTCGTCATGCAGCGGCTCGTCATGCGGCCGCGTAGCCTGATCGCCGCAATTCACCCGCGCCTCGCCGTCGTGCTGCACGACCTGGCGATGGTCTGGATCGCCTGGATCTCGACCAATTGGCTGCGCTACAGTCTCGAGGCAAATCCGCCGCCGTTCGCCTGGTTCACGCCGGAGATCGGCATCGCGCTGCTCGCGCAGGGACTGGTGCTGTGGTGGACAGGCCTGTACAAGGGCCTGTGGCGCTTCGCCAGCCTGCCGGACCTGTGGAACATCATTCGCGCCTGCGTGATCGGTTCGATCGCGATCGCCATCGCGCTGTTTCTCTACAACCGCCTCGCCACCGTGCCGCGTGCCGTTCTGGTCATCTATCCGGCGGTGCTGGTCGTGCTGCTCGGCGCGCCACGCATGGCATACCGCTACTGGAAAGACAGCCGTTTCGACCTTGCCACCCGCGTGCCGGCCAAGCGGGTGCTGGTGCTGGGCGCCGGGCGCGCCGGCGAGACGTTGTTGCGCGAACTGGCTCGCGAGAACCGCTACCAGCCGGTCGGCGTGCTGGATGACAACCCGGCATTGCGCGGCGCGAGAGTCCACGGCGTGCCGGTGCTCGGCGCGCTCGAGCGGCTGCCTGACCTGGGCGGCGAAGTCGCCGCTGAAATGCTGCTGATCGCCATGCCGTCGGCAACCAACGCGCAGATGCAGCGCGTGGTCGAACTGTGCGAGCAGGTGAACATCCCGTTCCGCACCGTGCCGCGCCTGCAGGATGTTGTCGCCGGGCGCATGAACTTCAACGAATTGAAGGAAGTCGCGATCGAGGACCTGCTCGGTCGAGAAGCCGTGCAACTCAACTGGACCGCGATCCGCACCGGTCTTTCGGGCAAGCGCGTGTTCGTCACCGGCGGCGGCGGCTCGATCGGATCGGAGCTGTGCCGGCAGGTGGCTCGCCTCGGCGTCGAATCGCTGACGATACTGGAACTGTCGGAATACAACCTGTACCGGATCGAGCAGGAACTGCGTCGCGAGTTCCCGGAACTGCTGGTCAACGCCGTACTCGGCGACTGCGGCGATCCGGCCACCGCGGAGCGCGCTTTCGCGCTCGCCCGTCCGCAGGTCGTGTTTCACGCTGCCGCATTCAAGCACGTGCCGCTGCTGCAGACGCAGTTGCGCGAGGCGTTTCGCAACAACGTGATCGGTACGCAAGTCGTCGCGCAGGCCGCCGATCGCCACGGGGTGGCCTGCTTCGTGCTGATTTCGACCGACAAGGCGGTCAATCCCACCAGTGTCATGGGTGCCTGCAAGCGCGTGGCGGAAATCTTCTGCCAGAATTTCTCGGCGCGCTCGGCGACGCGCTTCATCACCGTGCGCTTCGGCAACGTGCTCGATTCGGCCGGCAGCGTCGTGCCGTTGTTCCGCGAGCAGATCCGTGCCGGCGGCCCGGTTACGGTCACGCATCCGGAGATATCGCGCTACTTCATGACGATACCGGAAGCCTGCCAGCTGATCCTGCAGGCCGGTGTGCTCGGCGCGGGTGGCGAAATCTTTGCGCTCGACATGGGCGAGCCGGTCAGGATCAGCTACCTGGCCGAGCAGATGGTGCGGCTGGCGAACAAGGTTCCAGGCCGCGACATCAACATCGTCTACACCGGGCTGCGGCCCGGCGAGAAACTTTTCGAAGAGCTGTTCCACGCCCAGGAAAGCTACCAGAGCACGCGCCATGCGAAGATCTTTCTGGCGCAGCCGCGCAGCATGTCATGGGACCTGCTCGGCGCGCAGTTGCGCCAGGCCGCCAATGCCGTGCGCGACTATGACGAGGACGCGCTGCGCCGCTGCCTGGTGAATCTGCTGCCGGAGTTCTCGGAACGCGGCCCGCTCGAGGAAGCCGAGGTCGTCCCGATCGTTCGCTCACAGGCTTGAGCCATCGCGATAGGAGATTGGGAGCTTGAGCCACGGGGGATGCAGAGAAGACGAAAGGACAAAGACCGGGTTGGGGACGCGGATTGCAGCGCCTTGTCCGATCGATCAGAGATCCGATCCAAGTCGGTGAGTGTTTTTTTCCCGCGGCGGTTTTGCGTGCGAAGCGTGAAGACCGAACCGCGTTAACATGAAGCAATTGCTCTTTTCCGTGTTCTGCGTGGTTCAATCTTTTGCTTTGGAGCCGTAATGAGTGGACCGTTGCGCAAAGTGGTATTTCCCGTCGCCGGGCTCGGCACGCGCTTTCTGCCGGCGAGCAAGGTGGTGGCGAAGGAGATGCTGCCGGTCCTCGACAAGCCGTTGATCCAGTACGCGGTCGACGAGGCCGTCGATGCCGGCGCAGACACCCTGATCTTCGTGACCAACCGCTACAAGCATGCGATAGCCGACTACTTCGACGTTGCCTACGAACTGGAACACAAGCTCGAGCGCGCCGGCAAGACGGATCTGCTCGCGCTCGTGCAGGGCGTGCTGCCGAAGCATGTGCGCTGCATCTTCGTCACGCAGGCCGAGGCGCTGGGGCTGGGTCACGCTGTCCTGTGCGCCAAACCGGTGGTCGGCGACGAGCCGTTCGGCGTGATCCTGCCGGACGATCTGATCTGGACCAGCCCGTCGCAAGCCGGCGGCGCCGGCGCGCTGCGCCAGATGGCCGAGTTCGCCATCGCCGAGAAAGCCAGTGCCATTGCCGTCGAGGAAGTACCGCACGACCAGACTGACAGGTACGGCATCGTCGATGCGGCACCGATCAGCGATCGCGCTGCACTGATCAAGTACGTCGTCGAGAAACCGAAACCGGCCGTTGCGCCATCGAATCTCGCGATCGTCGGCCGCTACGTGCTGCCGGGCCGCATCTTCGGCCTGCTCGAATCGACCAGGCCGGGCGCCGGCGGCGAGATCCAGTTGACCGACGCGATTGCGGCCTTGCTGGCCGAGCAGCGCGTGCTGGCATACCGGTTCCAGGGAACGCGGTTCGACTGCGGCAGCAAGCTGGGTCTGGTCAAGGCGACGCTGCATTTCGCGCTGCAGGACCCGACGCTCGCTGCCGCCACGCGCGAATTCGTCAACGCGTCGCGCTAGGAATGGGCGTGGACGCGGGCGCGAATCCGCATGGCACTGACACGGTCAAGGTGGTGATGCTGCCGCTGGTGGGAAATCTCGTCGTGTTTCTGGCGCCATCCACGGCTGCCGCATTGATCGCTCTGGGCCTGTGCCTGGCAGCGGCATTCCTTTCGTTGCGCAATATCCTTTCGCGCCGTCGTGCCTTCGGGTATTTGCTCGGCGTGGTCTGGGCGCTGCTCGGATCGGCCTTGCCGATATTGGTCATGAGCTTTTCGATCGGCGGGCTGGGCCCCGGGCGCTGGTGAACTGCATGGACCTGAGCTACATCCTCAACCATCTCGGCGAAGACCGCGAAAGCTGGCGTGGTGCGGTGTCGCCGCCGATCTATCAGAGCTCGATCTTCGCTTTTCCGAGCGTTGCGGCATTCCGCGACGGCTTTCGCGACGAGTTCCGCCGCACGACCTACACGCGCGGCAACAACCCGACCGTCGAGATCCTGCGCAAGAAAGTCGCGGCGCTCGAAGGCGCCGAAGATTGCCTGATGTTCGGCAGCGGCGCCGGCGCCATCTCGGCCGCGGTGATGGCCAGCGTCGGCGCCGGCGATCACGTGGTCTGCGTGCAGCGGCCCTATTCGTGGACGCGTGCCGTGGTCAGGGACCTGCTCGGTCGCTTCGGCGTCACGAGCACGTTCGTCGATGGAACGGACATCGCCAATATCGAGCGCTCGCTGACGCCGCAGACGAAGCTGATCGTGCTGGAAAGCCCGAATTCGATGACGTTCGAGATCCAGGATCTGGCGGCCGTCGCCCGGCTTGCACGCGCACGCGGCATCCGCACGCTATGCGACAACAGCTATGCGACGCCGCTGAACCAGACGCCGATCGCACTCGGCATCGACATGGTCGCGCATTCGGCCACGAAATATCTCAACGGTCACAGCGATGTGGTGGCCGGCGCCTTGTGCGCCAGCGAGAAGATCATCCGCGAGGTGTTTCGCGGCCCGTTCATGACCTGCGGCGCGATCCTCTCGCCGCACGATGCGTGGCTGATGATTCGCGGCTTGCGCACGCTGCCGATCCGGCTGCAGCGCATCGCCCAGACCACGCAGCAGGTGCTCGCTTTCGTCGAAGGGCATGCTCGCATCGAGCGCGTGTACTATCCGACGGCGGCGTCCAACCCGCAATTCGCTCTGTCGCAACAGCAGATGCGCGGCGGCAGCGGCCTGCTGACATTGCAGCTGCGCGTCGACGATGTCGCCGGCGTCGAGCGCTTCTGCGATTCGCTCGAGCGCTTCCTGATGACGGTTTCGTGGGGCGGCTACGAGTCGTTGCTGTTTCCGGTCTGCGCGGTGCACCCGGCAAATGCGCCGATTCATGGCGCCGGCCTTCCGCTCAATCTCGTGCGCCTGTCGATCGGTCTGGAGGAACCCGAGGTGCTGATTGCCGACATCGCGCGGGCCCTGGAAGCAATTTGAGTTCCTCCGCTGCGCCGCGGCGCGCGCGGATGCATTGGACCGGTCGACCGGTTATTCTCGAAGGACAGCCATGGAGCTTCCGATGCATCGTGTGTTGATACCTGCCGCAGCGCTGCTGCTGGTCGGCTGCCAGTCGCTGGCGGCCGGCGGAGCATCCGGCCGTCCCGACGCGGCCGCGCGCGATGAACTCGCGAGGCTGGCCGCGGCAGTGGCAGGCGAGTACGACAATCACGAGCAGGTCGCGCACGCCGGCAACGGCGTGACATTGATGCATGTTGCGCACGATCTGCGTGTCGTCGAACAGCAACGCGACCACGTCGACTGGGTCTGGCGCCTGCGCTCCTCCGGGGGCAGTCCGCTGACATCGAGCTGGCTGATGCGCGCCCAGGCGAGCGAAAACGGCCGCCGTATCCGCATCACTCCCTACCGCCCGCTCGATGCCGCAGCAGCCGAAGCGCCGTTCGCCACGGACCCGAAGGCAAAACCGTTCCGCTTCGTTGCCGAGCAATGGGCCGAGCTGGCGCCGTGCGCACAGGATGGCGCGTGGGAAGCCGGCAAGTTCAGCGCGGCTGCCAATGTCGAGGCCTGCAGCGTGCTGCTGCCGGGCCTGGGCGAAGCAGCGGCGTTGCTGCCGCTGCGCTTCTCGATCGACGGCGACATGCTGCACGTGGCCACGTTCGCCGATTCGCCGCGCGGCGCCGATGCTGCCGAAGACGCGCGGCGCGTGCGCTGGTTCGAGGGCTGGGCGGCGATCAACGGCGGCGGCCCGCAGGCCAAGGCCGGCAATCAGGACTGGCATTTCGATCGCGACCTGCGCCTTTCCAGCGAAGGCGGCCGCGCCGCGATACGCTGGCGCGACGGCGCCGCGAGCGGATACACGCTCGAGCTCGAACGCACGAACTACCCGGAGCGCAAGCTCGTCGTCCTGCAGCTGAATGTGATCGAGGATGCCAGCGGCAAGGCGCTGACCTATGTCTGGACCGATCCGCAGGCGGCGGCCATCGGCTTGAACCTCGGCTGGCTGCAGGCAGGTTTCAGCCTCGCGGCGCCGCTTCCGGCGAAATAGCGGTCGTCACGCGACGGCGCCGAACAACGCGCCGACTCCGGCCGTCACCGCGAGCGCAAACGCGCCCCATATCAGCACCCGCCACGCGCCGGCGATCATGCTGGCGCCGCCGGCGCGCGCGGCGACCGCGCCCAGGGCTGCCAGCAGCACGAGTGAACCGACACTGATGATGCCGATCAGGTGTGCGTGCGGCACGGCAAGCACGGCCAGCAGCGGCAGCAACGCGCCGGACGCGTAGCTGACCGCCGATGCCAGCGCCGCCTGCATCGGGCGCGCCTTGAGCGCTTCGGAAATGCCGAGCTCGTCGCGCAGGTGTGCATCGAGCGCATCGTGTTCGGTCAGTTGCACGGCGACGTCATGCGCCAGCTGCGGCGTCAGGCCGCG
>DATNFS010000022.1:0-16259 GCA_035606275.1 Rudaea sp. | reverse complement strand
CTCGGCGTACGCGAGCCGCTCGCCGACTACGCTGCCCTCTTCGGCTCGGAACGGGCAATCGGCGCGCCCGCTGCGCCGGATGGAATCGCGCCCGGCGTCGATGATGGCGAAGTGCCGCCACTGGGCTTCGCGCTGGCGCAGCTCGGCGGCATCTATGTGCTGGCGGAAAATCGCCAGGGCCTGATTCTGGTCGACATGCACGCGGCACACGAGCGCATTACCTACGAGAAACTCAAGCGCGCACGCGTCGGCGACGGCATTCGTCCGCATGCGCTGCTGGTGCCGCTGCCGCTGGCGGTGAGCGAGCGCGAGGCGGCGAGCGCCGAGGAGCACGCGGCGCGCCTGGGCGAGATCGGTTTCGAGATCGCGCGCAGCGGCCCGCAGAGCGTGATCGTCAAGGGTTATCCGGGCCTGCTCGATGGCGCCGACGTGGCACGGCTGACGCGCGACGTGCTCGGCGACATGGTCGTTCATGGTGACACGCGGCGCATCGAGGAAAATGCAAACGACGTTCTGGCGACCATGGCCTGCCATGGCTCGGTACGCGCGAACCGGCGCTTGACTTTGCCGGAAATGAACGCACTTCTGCGCGAGATGGAAGCGACCGAGCGTTCCGGCCAGTGCAATCATGGCCGGCCGACCTGGATCCAGGTGTCGATCGCCGAGCTGGATCGAATGTTCCTGCGCGGACGCTGATCCGTCCGCGGTACTTCGTTGGTCACATGTACAGGAGTATACAATGTTTCATACTGCCGTCGCCGTCGCCGCATTGCTGCTGGCAGCCGACACGGGCACGCCGCCGCCGGCGGACGCCGCGTCTGCCTATCGCCAGCAGATCGAAAGCTGGCGCCAGCATCGTGTCGAGCGTTTGACCGCGCCGGCCGGCTGGCTCAGCCTGATCGGCCTGGACTGGCTCAAGGACGGCAAGAACACGCTCGGTTCCGCCGCCGACAATTCGATCGTGCTGGCGCGCTGGCCCGCGCACCTGGGCACGATAACGCTCGACCACGGCCATGCGTCGATCGTGCTGGCGCCCGAAAGCGGTGCGACGATCGACGGGCAGAAGAAGACCGAGGGTCCGCTGCTGGACGATACCAATCCGAAGGCGACCGTCGTTGCTGCCGGCACGGTGATGTTCTATGTGGTCAAGCGCGGCGAGCGCTGGGCGCTGCGCATCAAGGACAGCGAATCACCGACGCGCAAGCAGTTCGTCGGCATCGACTATTTCGACATCGATCCGGCCTGGCGCATCGAGGCAAAGTGGGAGGCGTACGATCCGCCGCGCGAAATCGAGGAGCCGAACATCCTCGGCGAAATCGACAAGGTCATCGTGCCCGGCGCCGCCGTGTTCGAGCATGGCGGGAAGACCTATCGCGTCGAACCGGTGATCGAGACGCCGGGCGACACCGAGCTGTTCCTGGTGTTCGCCGACCGCACCAGCGGCAAGGAAACCTACGGCGCGGCGCGCTTTGTCTACACCGAGCCGCCCAAGGACGGCAAGGTGGTCCTCGACTTCAACAAGGCCTACAACCCGCCGTGTGCGTTCACGCCGTATGCGACCTGTCCGTTGCCGACCCAGCAGAACCGGCTCGACACGCGCGTTACGGCCGGCGAGAAGAAATATCGCGGCAGCTACGAATGATGCAGGGCGGTCGGCTCCGGCGCCGCTGCCTCAGGCGCCCCTGAAGACCGGCTTGCGCCGTTCGAGAAAAGCCTGTGTGCCTTCGCGCATGTCGGCGGTGGAGAAACACAGCGCAAAGACCTGCGTCTCGTAATCGAGCCCGGCATCGATGCTGCCGTCGCCGCCGGTCAGGATCGCGTCGAGGATGCCGGCCAGCGCGTGCGGCGCACTGGTTGCGAGCTGGGTGGCGAGCGCATCGATTTCTTCGTCGAGTTTGTCCGCTGCCACAACCCGGTTCACGACGCCGAGCTCCAGCGCGCGCGCCGCACCGAACTGGGCGCCGGTCAGGCACAGCTCGAGCGCCGCGCTGCGTCCGGCCAGGCGCAACAGCCGTTGCGTCCCGCCGAAACCCGGAATTACGCCAAGATTGATTTCCGGCTGGCCGAACCTGGCTCTTTCGCTGGCGATACGCAGGTGGCAGGCCATGGCCAGTTCCATGCCGCCGCCGAGCGCAAAACCCTGCAACCGCGCGATGACCGGCTTGCCGAGCCGCTCGATCTTCGTCATCAGTGCCTGCCCCTGGCGCGAGAACTCCCGCGCCTGAAGCGGTGTCAGAGAGGCCAGTTCCGCGATGTCTGCGCCGGCAATGAAGGCCTTGTCGCCGCCGCCGGCCATGATGACGGCGCGGATCGCGTCGTCGTTTCGCGCCTGGTCGAACGCGGCGTGCAACTCGCCAAGCGTTTCCCGATCGAGTGCATTGAGTTTTTCCGGGCGATGGAGCGTGATACGACGTACGGCGGCACGGTCTTCGATCAGCAGGTTGCGAAAGGTCATTGGGAATCCGGTGACTGGGATCTGGTGAGAGGGCGGTCTTGGAAAAAATGCGGGTCGACGTCGGAAGGACGGGTTCAAAAAGGTGGTCGATGCGACCTTACAGACGGTCCCGCGGCCGGCACGGATCGGATCGGCAGCCGACGGCCGGCGATGATATCAGCCAGTTCGCCGGCGTTCAGCTTCGAGGCCCGTGCCGGTGGCTGTAGCAGGCTGGCTCGGGTAATATGGCGCGCTTTCGCGTCGCCGCCGACGCCTGCCGCGTTTCACATCCGACGGCATACCACTTTGGCGGTAATCACTTTTTGGAGGTTTGCATGACTTTGCGTTGGTCTATTGCTGCGTTCGCGCTGCTCGCAGCTGGCTCCGTGTTCGCCCAGAACACTTCGGCCCCGGCGGCCCAGTCCGCTGCACCCGCGGCTTCGCAGCAGCAGGCTCCACCGGCGCCGATTACGCCGGCGGACAAGCCGAACCTCTCTTACGCAATCGGTTTCCAGATGGGCGACGGCCTCGTCGAACGCAAGATCGATGTCGATGTCAACGCGGTCATCCGCGGCCTGCAGGACGGCTTCGCCAAGCGCAAGCCGACCGTGGCCGAGGAGACCATGCACGACGTGCTCGGCCGCATGCAGGCGCAGATGTACACCGCCGCCAAGGCCGAGTTCGAAAAGCTCGCCGGTGAAAACAAGGCCAAGAGCCAGAAATTCCTGGCCGAGAACAAGGGCAAGAAGGGCGTGGTCACGCTGCCTTCCGGTTTGCAGTACGTCGTCATCGAAGAAGGCACCGGCGCCAAGCATCCGACGCCGACCAGCGATGTCAGCGTCCATTACCGCGGCTCGCTGATCAATGGCCTGGAATTCGACAGCTCGTTCGCGCGCGGCACGCCGGCCAACTTCAAGGTCAACGAAGTCATCAAGGGCTGGTCGGACATCCTGCCGCTGATGCGCGTGGGCGACTACTGGCGCGTCTACGTGCCGGCCGACATGGCGTACGGCGAACGCGGCCAGCCGCCGCGCATCGGCCCGAACGAAGCGCTCGTGTTCGAATTGAAACTCATGGACGTAAAGTAAGTTCAGGACGTAAGTTCAGGACGAACTTATCCCGTGCAGGGCGAACGGGATTTGACGCGAGATGCGTTGAAGCGCATCTCGCGCCGATGAGCGGCCGAACAGGGATGTTCGGACAGGAAGGCGCACCAAGGATGGTTTCTTAGCCCAGTCATCGATGGCCGATGACACGGGATCCAGCTCCAGTCTCATCCCGGCCGGTGCGTGGCTGTGCCGCGAGCCTGGGAGCACGCACACGAACTTGTCCCGTGCAGATTCATGAATGGCCACGGGATCCAGTCTAGGAATGGCTCGCCGGCCCGGCGGCCTCGACCCAACCGTCCGCGGTGCGGCTTCCGATCGATTTCCCTGTCTCACGTTCACGTGGCGCACGCGATGCCATTGCTTGCGCCGTGTCTGGAACTCGCCCTTCGGCCGGCTGCGTCGTTTGCGCGCTGGTTCCCGGCGTGCGCCGTCGACGCATCGCGCAAGCGCGCCATGTTCGTCCGCCCGCCATTCGCGGCGTTATTTGATCTCGGCGTTGAGCCCGAAGGCGCGCAGGTCCTCGAGCGCGCGCTCCATGTCGACCTTGATGCGATTGATCAGGCGCATTGCCGGCTCGCTGCCGTTGTCGACCTGCGAGGAGCCGTGGTCGCCGGACGGGCGTCCAAGCACGGCGGCGTCGGCGTCGGGAACGAACTGGGCGAGATAGACATAGCCGCGAGCAAGGCTTTCCTTGAGAGCGGTATGCTCAGGCTCCAGATTTTCCAGCAGCATCGCGATTGCGTTGCGGATCTGGTCCTTGGAATGCGGCAGCAGCGATTCGGGCAAGCCGTGCACGCCGGGTATCACCTCGGCGAGGACCTTGCCGTAATCGCGGACGACGCGGGTCGCAAGAGCTAGCATTGGCTCTAGACTTTGCCTTACAAGTACGCGCTAATCTATCAGAAATAAACGTAAAAATCCTCCGATGGCAATTTTTCAACCTCCGTCCAGGCCCCTCCTGAGTCCATGCACCGGCATTTGCCGCCTGGGTGCCGGCGGGCTGTGCGAAGGCTGCCATCGCACGGTCGACGAGATCGCCCGCTGGACCTCGTACACGGATGCCGAGCGCCTTCATCTCATGAACGATGTCCTGCCGCACCGCGCGGAAGCCCGTCTGCCGTGATCGACTCGCTGCTGCGACGCCTGCCGCGCGCGGTGCGGCCGCTGGATGATCCGCCGGCGGCGGCCGGCGATCACGATGCGTCCGACCTGGATGATCTGTTGCCGCCGACTCGAGCCGCCGCGGCGGTGCTGGTCCCGCTCGTCAATCGCTCCGGCAGTTTGTCGGTGCTGCTGACGCGGCGCACCGACCACCTGGCACGGCACGCAGGGCAGGTCAGTTTCCCCGGCGGAAGATGCGAACCGGCCGACTGCGATGCCGTCGCGACGGCCCTGCGTGAAACGCTCGAGGAGGTCGGCATCGAGTCGGCCCTGATCGAGCCGTTCGGCTATCTGGATATCCTGGAAACGGTCAGCGGCTATTGCGTGACGCCGGTCGTTGCCTGGCTCGATGCCGCCTACACGGCGCATCCGGATCCGCATGAGGTCGCGGAGATTTTCGAAGTCCCGCTCGAGTTCTTCCTCGCCCCGGAAAATCTCAGGCGCCTGCAGGTGGAGTATCGCGGGCGCCCACGCGAGATACTCGAGTTCGCGCACGTCGGCCCGCGCATCTGGGGTGCGACTGCGACAATGCTGTTCAACCTGGTGCGGCGGCTGGAGACAACGACATGAAGCTGGCGACACTGATCGATGCGGCATCCTTGAACGGACTGCTCGGCCGTGCCGATGTCCTGATCGTCGATTGCCGCGCGGATATCGCCGACCCGCAACGCGCCGCACGCGACTACGCCGAAGGCCATGTGCCCGGCGCCGTGCATGCCGACCTCGAGCGCGAGTTGTCGGATCTGTCGAAGCGGGGGTTCGGCCGTCATCCGCTGCCGGACGCGGAACCCTTCTCGATGTTGCTGGCGCGCTGGGGCTGGACGCCGCAAACGACCGTGGTCGCCTATGACAACGCCAATGGCGCGCTGGCGGCCGCGCGCCTGTGGTGGATGATGCGGCTGATCGGACATCGTGCCACGGCAGTGCTCGATGGCGGGCTCGGCGCCTGGATTCGCGCAGGATATTCACTGACGCCCGAAACGCCGTCGCGTCCCGAGACCCGGGTGCACGCCGGGTTCGACGCCGCGCAAATCGCCTATACCGATGAACTGCGTTCGTCCGCTGCCCGGATACTGCTGATCGACGCGCGCGCCACACCGCGATTTCGCGGCGAAGTCGAACCGATCGATCCGGTCGCCGGGCATGTGCCGGGCGCCGTGAACCGGCCGTTTTCCGACAACCTGGAAGGCGACGGCCGCTTCAAGGCCGCTGCCATCCTGCACGAAGAGTTCGCTGCGTTGCTCGGCACGCACGCGCCTGCAGACGTCGTGCACATGTGCGGTTCCGGCGTGACCGCCTGCCACAACCTGCTGGCGATGGAACACGCGGGCTTGCCCGGATCGCGCGTGTATGCGCCGTCGTGGAGCGGATGGATCGCCGATCCGTCGCGCCCGGTCGCACGCGGCGCGATCTGAATTGCGAGCCGGCGGCCGGATCGACCGCGTCAGGCTTTTTTCAGGCGTGCCACGAGGTTTTTCAACACGCCTTGGGTCTCGTCGGCGAACCACGCCGCCGCAAACTCGTCGAGCAGCCACTTGCGCGGATCGGCAAAGGTTTCGGTCAGGTCGCGACGTGCAAGCCGGCGCGTCGTCGACATTGCCTGCGGGGGCAGCCTGAGCAGATCCTGCAGCCAGGTCAGCGCACGCGGAACGACCTGGTCGATATCGGCGAGTTCATCGACCAAGCCGATCTGCAGCGCCTGTTCGGCCTCGAGCATCGCACCGGCAACCATGAGGCGCTCGGCGCGATAGGCACCGATCAGGCGCTGCAGGCCGAATTGGATCAGCGCCGGCACCGACAGGCCGACCTGCACTTCATTCAGGCCGATGCGGAATGGTTTGGCCGGGTCGACGCTGCGGGCCATCACGCGGTAGTCGCAGAAAATCGACAGCACCGCGCCGCCGGCGGGACTGTGCCCGGTGATCGCTGCGACGACCGGAATCGGTGAGCACGCGATGGCCCCGCACAACTCGAAGAAATCGCGCAGGAAGTGTTTCAACGTCGCCTGATCGAGCTGCAGCAGTGCCGGCACGTCGAGGCCGGCGCAATACATGCCCGGCCGCCCCGACAGCACGATCGCGCGCGCTCCGCTGGCCGGCGCCGCGTGGATCGCGCCGCGCAACGCGGCCACCAGCTGCGGATCCAGTGCATTGACCGGCGGCCGCGCCAGGCGCAGTTCTACGATGGCGTCGTGGCGGATGGTGTCGAGCATGCTGGGAGTCCGTGGGAAGGGAAGATGTGGAACCGGAGACATGAAGACGGCAACGCGCAATTTGCTTCTGCCGTCAATTCCCGCGCGAGGGAACTGGATCCCGGCTCAAGCTACCTCCCTGTACTGGCCGGAAATGACGGCGGTCCGTCGCTACTTGAACGATTCACTCCACTGGTATTGCACGGTATACGTCACCTGCGCGCTGCCGGCCGCGGGCACCTCGGTGCTGAATTCGATCGTGTCGGCGCTGCGCTTTTCGTATTTCACGGAGGACTGCGGAATGGTCCACTGCGTCCAGCGATAGGGATGTTCGCGAATGACGACCGTCTGCGCAGTGCCGCCGCCGTTACCTATTTTGATCGCAAACGATTCGCTCAGCGTGCGGTGATCCTTGTCGAACTGGAAATCGGTCTGCCTGCGCTCGCCGCGCAGATCGAACGCCTTGCCCAGCTCGAGCGAGATGGGCTGGCCGCGCGGCGTGTGCCCAAGGTTGTCTTCGCCGATGAACTCCGGCGCGCCGTCGCCGGCGGCCTGCAGGATGCGCAATGTGCCGGCTGGCAGCGCACGTTCGGTCTTGAAGCTGAGCGTGGAACGTACGGGTGACGGCTGATCGGTGCCGTAGCCGCGATCGGTGATCGGCGCCATGCCGGGGTTGGCGCGCAGGCCGGATCCCTCGAACAGGTACTGGCGCTGGCAGGGCAGAGACTGCTCGGCGAACAGCGCGGCACGCAGCAAGGTTCCGCTGGCCAGGTCAACGGTCTGGTCGAGCGTGTACTCATGGTAATCGCCGACCTGGCCGCTATCGACAGCCTGCATCGGCGCGGCAGCCGTCCGCGCCATCATCACGCGCGGCACCGGTGCCGCGGCCGCGCGGTGCGGTTCGCCGGCGATCAGCTTGATCCGGGCGCCGGAAAAATCCGAGCCCGTGCGGTTGGCGATCTGCGCCCAGCCCGACAGGCCCAGCCGGCAGTCGCCAGTGGCGAGCCAGCCGCTGTACGCCGCACGCCAGGCCAGTCCCTGGGTCGGGTAGACGATTTCGAACGCATGCATGCCGGCTTTCTTCGCCGCGATGTCCCAGCGCAGTGACGGCGTTGCGGCCAGTCCCCGGGGAAGATCGGGAAAAACGACGCGCGTGAACTCGGTGATCGTCGTGACGCGCCCGTCGGCAGTCTGCACGGTCACGCCGCCGACGTTGGACAACAGCGTTCCGACCACCGGTCCCGCGGACGTCGCGCCATTGCCGACGTAGACCTCGACGCTGTGGCCGAGATGCTTCTGCGCGAGCGCATCGAGCGACAGGGGTTCGTCCTCGAAGCGCTGGCTCAGGATTTCCGTGCCGTCGCTCTCGCCCGGTGCGCGCGCACTGAGCGCCTCGGGGTCGAGGTAGCGCGAAACGTCGCGCACCTCGACGACGTTGGCGCCGGCCTTCAGCTCGAACTGCCGCCGATCGCGCACGATCGCATAGCCGCCCGGCGCGCCGTTGTCCGGCGCAGCGGGCGCGAACAGGCTGTCGCCGCCGTCGGCCGCGGCACTGTAGATGCTGAGCGAATAACGTGCGCCCGAATCGTCGGCGGCCTGGGCCGAAAGCGCCGAGGCGGCAGCGACAAGACCAACACCGACGAGTTGACGCATGATTGCGATCCGTGCACGAATACCGATACCCTTATGATAAGGGCAAAACCGGATCATCACATGCACCCGCTTTGTGCCAGGTACGCATCCGCGCTGCTCGTCGGCGCGCTGTATTGCAATGCCGCGCAGGCGGCGGGCCGCCTCGAGATCGATCAGGCCTGGATCCGCAGCGCGCCGCCCGGCGCGATGATGCTGGCGGGCTATGCGATCCTGCGCAATTCCGGCGACGCGCCGCTGACCGTGACCGGCGCGCAGAGTGCCGATTTCGGCAGCGTATCGCTGCACCAGAGTGTCGAGGAGAACGGCGTGGAGCGCATGCGCCCGCTCGGCCGGTTTTCGATCGCGCCGGGTGCGAGCGTGACGTTTGCGCCGGGCGGCAGGCACCTGATGCTGATGCAGCCCGTGCGTGCACTGAAATCCGGCGATGTCGTCAGCATTCACATCGCCGTCGAGCCGGGTGACGGCACGAGTACCGGCTTCACCGTGCGCGATTCGGCGCCATAGCCGAGGTCGCAGCAACTTCACCGTTCCGAACGGGGCGGCGTCCTGGTTGCGCGGGGCTGGCGCGAATGGGGATTTCGGATCGCCGCGTCAGCTCGAACACGCGCGCCGGATCGCATCGGGGAGCGCGACCGATCTGCCGGTCACGCTGTCGATCCAGACCATCACCGTATTTCCATCCGCATGGACGACAGCGCGATCGGCGGCGTCGGCGATGCGGTAGGAAATCGTCAGCGACGTGTTGCCGAGGCGCTCGCAGTACAACTCGACGACAAGTTGCGCCGGCCAGGTCAGCTGGCGGCGATAGTTCGCGTGGACAGCGGCCACGACCGGCGCCGCCGCCGCGCTGGACCAGGGCCCGTCGATCCGCGCAAGCCAGTGCAGCCGGGCTTCCTCGAGGTAGGTCAGGTAGCTTGCGTTGTTGACATGGTTGAACGCGTCGAGATCGCGCCATCGCACCGCGAGCGTCAACGACGCCAGCAGCGGCAGCGCAGCCGGACCGGGGTTTCCGGCAGCGGTATTCACGCAGCCTGTTTCTTGCGGCCGTTGCCGAGCACGCGTGCGAGGAAACGCCCGGTGTGCGAACCCTTGTCGCGCGCGATCTGCTCCGGCGTGCCGATCGCAATGATCTCGCCGCCGCGATGGCCGCCCTCCGGACCCAGGTCGACGACCCAGTCGGCGGTCTTGATCACGTCGAGGTTGTGCTCGATCACGACCACGGTGTTGCCGTCGTCGCGCAGCCGGTGCAGCACCTTGAGCAATTGTTCGATGTCGTGGAAGTGCAGGCCGGTGGTCGGCTCGTCGAGGATGTACAGCGTGCGGCCGGTGTCGCGCTTGGACAGTTCGCGCGACAGCTTGACGCGCTGCGCCTCGCCGCCGGACAGCGTGGTCGCGCTCTGGCCAAGCTTGATGTAGGAAAGCCCGACGTCCATCAGCGTCTCGAGCTTGCGCGCCAGTGCCGGCACCGGGCCGAACAGCTTCAGTGCATCCTCGACGGTCATCTCGAGCACGTCGGAAATCGTGTGGCCCTTGTACAGGATCTCGAGCGTCTCGCGGTTGTAGCGCTTGCCGTGGCAGACGTCGCACGGCACGTAGACGTCCGGCAGGAAGTGCATCTCGACCTTGATCATGCCGTCGCCTTCGCAGGCTTCGCAGCGGCCGCCCTTGACGTTGAACGAGAAGCGGCCGGGCTGGTAGCCGCGTGCCCGCGCTTCGGGAACCTGCGCATACAGTTCGCGCAATGGCGTGAACAGGCCGGTGTAGGTGGCCGGATTGCTGCGCGGCGTGCGCCCGATCGGCGACTGGTCGATGTCGACGACCTTGTCGAACAGCTCGATGCCCTCGATCCTGCGGAACGGCGCCGGCTTTTCGTTTGCGCCGTTCAGTTCGGCCGCGGCGTAGCGATACAGCGTGTCGTTGATCAGCGTCGACTTGCCGGAACCCGACACGCCGGTCACGCAGACGAACAGGCCGGCCGGAATTTCCAGGTCGACCTCCTTGAGGTTGTTGCCGGATGCGCCGAGCACGCGCAGCATCAATTGCGGGTCCGGCTCGCGCCGCTGCTTCGGCACGGCGATGCCGCGCTTGCCGGAAAGATATTCGCCGGTCAGCGAGCGCTTCGCCGCGAGAATGTCCTTGAGCTTGCCCTGCGCGACGATTTCGCCGCCGTGCACGCCGGCACCGGGACCGATGTCGAGGATGTGGTCGGCGGCGCGGATCGCGTCTTCGTCGTGTTCGACGACGATGACCGTGTTGCCCAGGTCGCGCAGCCGCGTCAGCGTGCCAAGCAGGCGTTCGTTGTCGCGCTGGTGCAGGCCGATCGACGGTTCGTCGAGCACGTACATCACGCCGACCAGGCCGGCGCCGATCTGCGAAGCCAGGCGGATGCGCTGCGCCTCGCCGCCGGACAACGAGTCGGCCTGGCGATCGAGCGTCAGGTAATCGAGGCCCACATCGACCAGGAAGCGCAGGCGCTCGCGGATTTCCTTGACGATCTTCGCCGCGATCTCGCCGCGCCAGCCTGCCAGGGTCAACTTGTGGAAAAAGTCGAGCGACTGGTCGATCGGCAGCGAGGTCAGCGTCGGCAGGTTGCGATCCCCGACGAATACGTTGCGCGCCGAGCGGTTCAGACGCTGTCCATGGCATTCGGTGCAGGGGCGCTCGCTGATGAACTTGGCCAGTTCCTCGCGCACCATCGGCGACTCGGTTTCACGGTAGCGGCGCTCGAGGTTCGGCACGATGCCTTCGAAGCGGTGCTTGCGAGTGACACTGCCGCCGGTTTCGGTCAGGTAGCGGAACTGGATCTGCTCGTCGCCGGAACCGTGCAGCACGGCATGCTGTATGCCTTCGGGCAGCTGTTCCCACGGCGTGTCGATGTCGAACTTGTAATGGCGCGCTAGCGACAGGATCAACTGGAAGTAGTACATGTTGCGCCGATCCCAGCCGCGCACGGCGCCGGCGGCCAGGCTCAGGTTCGGATGCACCACGACGCGCGCCGGATCGAACACCTGCGTGACGCCAAGTCCGTCGCAGGTGCCGCAGGCGCCGACCGGCGAGTTGAACGAAAACAGGCGTGGCTCGAGTTCCGGCAGCGAGTAGTCGCAGATCGGGCAGGAGAAGCGCGACGAGAACACGGTCTGCTGCGGCTTGCCGTCGGCTGTTGCGGCAGCTGTTGCGTCATGGTCCATGTCGACCACGAGCGCGATGCCGTCGCCGAGGCGCAGCGCGGTCTCGAACGATTCGGCCAGGCGCTGCTTGATGTCCGGCGCCGGGCGAAAGCGGTCGATCACGGCCTCGATCGTGTGCTTGATGCGCAGGCCCAGCGCCGGCACGGCATCGAGTTCGTACAGCGTGCCGTCGACGCGCGCGCGCACGAAGCCCTGCGCGCGCAACTGTTCGAACACCTGCAGGTGCTCGCCCTTGCGCTCGCGAATCACCGGCGCCAGCAGCATGTAGCGATGCTCGGGATCCATGGCCAGCGTCGCATCGACCATCTGGCTGACCGTCTGTGCCTCGAGCGCGATGCCGTGATCCGGACAGCGCGGCGTGCCGACGCGGGCGAACAGCAGGCGCAGATAATCGTAGACCTCGGTGATTGTGCCGACCGTCGAACGCGGGTTGTGCGAGGTCGATTTCTGCTCGATCGAGATCGCCGGCGACAGGCCCTCGATGTGATCGACGTCGGGCTTTTCCATGACCGACAGGAACTGGCGCGCATAGGCCGACAATGACTCGACGTAGCGGCGCTGGCCTTCGGCGTAAATCGTGTCGAACGCAAGCGACGACTTGCCTGAACCGGACAGGCCGGTGATGACGATCAGGCTGTCGCGCGGCAGATCGACATCGATGTTCTTGAGGTTGTGCGTGCGTGCGCCGCGGATGCGGATGAAGTCCATGGGCATAGGATTTTGGCTCAACGAAGTACTATAGCGCAGCGTCGGAGTTCTGGCACGGCGCATTCAGCAACAAGTTACAGCGTGCCTTTGCTTCCTTCTCCCGCTGGCGCGAGAAGGTGGCCCGAAGGGCCGGATGTGAGTGGTCCATCGGAAGCGTGATTCGCTCCCAGGCGCTGCCCTCATCCGCCAGCGGAAGAGACGAAGCACGCCGCGTGCGAGGGCATCATTCGCATCGGGCCATGTCAGCGTTTGAGACTCGCGATATCGATCACGAACCGGTAACGCACGTCGTTGCGGATCATGCGCTCGTAGGCTTCGTTGATCCTGTCGATCGGAATCAGCTCGATGTCCGACGCGACATCATGCGCGGCGCAGAAATCGAGCATCTCCTGCGTTTCACGAATGCCGCCGATGAGAGAACCGGCCAGGCGCCGGCGTCCCATGACGAGTGGGCCGGCCGACAGTGGCGCGGGATCGGGCATGCCGACCAGTACCATCGTCCCGTCGCGCTTGAGCAGATTCAGGTAGGCGTTGTAGTCGTGCTGCGCCGATACCGTGTCGAGGATGAAGTCGAAGCGCTTGGCATTCTGCTGGAAGATCGATGCGTCCTTCGTCGCGAGGAAATCGTCGGCACCGAGCTTCAGCGCATCTTCGCGCTTGCCCGGCGAGTGGCTGAGCACGGTGACGTGGGCGCCCATCGCATGCGCGATCTTCACGCCCATGTGGCCGAGCCCGCCGAGTCCGACGACGGCAACCTTGTCGCCGGCCTTCACGCCGAAGTGGTGCAGCGGCGAGTAAGTCGTGATGCCGGCGCACAGCAGCGGCGCGGCGCGGTCGAGCGGCATGCCGGCGGGAATCCGCAAAACGTAGTTCTCGTCGACCGTGATCCGCGTCGAGTAGCCGCCGTAGGTCGGCCGCTGCCGGTCGAGCTTGACGCCGTTGCGTTCGTAGCCGTTGTACGTGGCGCTCATGCCGTTCGCGCAGAACTGTTCTTCGCCCTCGCGGCAAGCCTCGCATTCGCGGCACGAGTCGACGAAACAGCCGACGCCGACGGCATCGCCGATCTTCCATTTCGCGACCTTGGCGCCGACCTTGCCCACGTGGCCGACGATTTCATGGCCGGGAACCATCGGGAAGATCGAGCCGCCCCATTCGTCGCGCACCTGGTGGATGTCCGAATGACACACGCCGCAGAAGGCGATGTCGATCAACACCTCGTGCGGGCCCGGTTCGCGTCGCTCTATGGAGTAAGGTGCGAGCGGGGATGTGGCGGTAACAGCGGCATAAGCGGGAGTGGCGGGCACGGCGATATCTCCGGGGAACCTGGGCGCGAGCGAAAGTTTTCTTGGGATGCCCAGGACTTGATGCCGGAAGCCTGCCGATTCAAGGTCCGACCGCTTCCGTTGCCGCCGGAATTTCCAATGTGAATCAAGGTATTGACCCACGCAGGCTGGAGCGGATAGAATACGCGGCTCGTTTGAGCAGGCAGTTGTCAGAATAACTACAGAGGAATGCCCAATGTACGCAGTCATCAAGACCGGCGGTAAGCAATACCGCGTCATGCAGGGTGAGACCCTGCGTGTGGAAAAACTCCCGGGCGATGTCGGAGCGGCGATCAATTTCGACCAGGTACTCATGGTCGGCGCCGGTGAAGACATCACGCTCGGCGCACCGCTTGTCGCCGGCGCCGTGGTCGCCGCAACGATCAAGTCACACGGCCGCGCCGACAAGATCCGCATCATCAAATTCCGCCGCCGCAAGCACCATCAGAAGCAGATGGGGCACCGCCAGTACTACACCGAAGTCGAGATCGGCCAGATCAATCACGATACGGGCGACGCTTCGGGCGACAAGAAACCGGCCAAGGCGAAGGCCGATTCAACCAAGGAATAACAGTCATGGCACACAAGAAGGCAGGCGGCAGTACCCGTAACGGCCGCGACTCGAATCCGAAGTACCTCGGCGTGAAGATCTACGGCGGGCAGGCCGTGGAAGCCGGCAACATCATCGTGCGCCAGCGCGGCACCCAGTTCCATCCGGGCGCCGGCGTCGGCCTCGGCCGCGATCACACGCTGTTCGCGCTGGTCGATGGCACGGTCCGGTTCGCCGTCAAGGGTGCGAAGAACCGCCGGACGGTCAGCGTAGCCAAGAACTGAAGTTGCGCGTCATGGAATGGACAGAGCCCCGCCCTGTGCGGGGCTTTGTTTTTGCGCAGGCTGCCAAGGTCGAACGCGCGTACCATTTGCTCGCCATTCCGGCGGAAGCCGGACTGCGAAGGCAGGATGTAGGAGCGAACATTCACACGGCGAACGGCCCGTAGGGCACGCAACAGGTGCCGCGTTTGATCGCGTCTTACGAGGATTGTGCAAGGGCGCTGGAGCGCGGCTTTCTCCGGGATGACGGACCTCTTATGCTCTTTCCCGATTCCCGATTCCCGATTCCCGATTCCCGATTCCCGATTCCCGAGCCCAGGCCTCCAATGAAATTCGTCGACGAAGCTGCCATCACCGTTCACGCCGGCAACGGCGGCAACGGCTGCGTCAGTTTCCGGCGCGAGAAATTCATTCCGCTCGGCGGACCGGACGGGGGCAACGGCGGCGATGGCGGCAGCGTCTGGCTGGTCGCCGACGAGGGGCTGAATACCCTGATCGACTTTCGCCACCAGCGCATCTTTCGCGCCCAGCGCGGCGAGAACGGCATGGGCCGGCAAATGGCCGGCAAGAAGGGCGACGACACGGTCATCCGCATCCCGGTTGGTACGACCGTGATCAACGTCGCGACCGAGGAAGTCATCGGTGACCTGATCGAACACGGTCAACGCCTGCAGGTTGCCGTCGGCGGGCACGGCGGGGTCGGCAACACGGTCTTCAAGAGCTCGACCAACCGTTCGCCGCGCAAGTCGACCCCGGGAACGGCGGGCGAAGTGCGCGAGCTGCGTTTCGAACTGAAAGTGCTGGCCGACGTCGGCCTGCTCGGCTTTCCGAACGCCGGCAAATCGACCTTCATCCGCGCTGTTTCGGCGGCCACGCCGCGCGTGGCGGACTATCCATTCACGACGCTGCAGCCGCATCTGGGTGTCGTGCGCATCGGCACGGACCAGAGCTTCGTGATCGCCGACATTCCCGGGCTGATCGAAGGCGCGGCCGATGGCGCCGGCCTCGGCATCCAGTTCCTCAAGCACGTCGCGCGCACGCGCCTGCTGCTGCACGTGGTCGACATCGCGCCGCAGGTCGAGGATGTCGACCCGGTCGAGCAAGTGCGCGCGATCGAGGCCGAGTTGTCGAAATTCGATGCCGACCTGCTCGATCGTCCGCGCTGGCTCGTGTTCAACAAGATCGACCTGCTGCCCCAGGACCTGCGCGAGAAAACCGCCAAGGCGATCGTGCGCAAGCTCAAATGGAAACAGCCGTGGTTCGCCGTTTCGGCGATCGCGCGCGAAGGCACCTGGCCGGTGTGCCTGAAGATCCAGGACTTCTTCGATCGGATCAAGGCCGAAGCCGCGGAGACTGCGCGGAGCGAAGACGCTTGAGGCCGTCGCGGCGAATCGCCCGGTTCTGCCTGCCGGCATCTTCCGCGGCCGGCGAGGGAGGAGTTCCTTCGATCGCGGCACGGTTCGATTCGGCCGGCACAACGGCTTCTCGGATCACTTTCCCGCTTTCAACCTGCAGAGGCGGTGCTCAGTTGGTCCTGGCCCCTGCTCACCGGATGTCGCCGCGCATCGCAGGCGGTCCGGTGCTGGCGGCTTCGCGCGGAGAAATGTGGCCGAAGGCCGCGAGGGGACGAATCCTGGAGTGCCCCTGCGGACCATGCGATAG
>DATNFS010000021.1:0-32166 GCA_035606275.1 Rudaea sp. | reverse complement strand
GTGACGCCAGCCATCGGCGCGAGGCCGATTGGCGGGTCGATGAGGTAGGGGCCGATGCGCATCTGCCAATTGTACCGGATGACCGGAAGGGCACGAATGTTCCCACTCTTCACATGCGGGAGTAAGCAGGTGCTCTCGACTCGGCGCATTTCGTTGTGAGCGCCTTGGCCAGAAATCGGCGAAGGCGGGACGCTCACGCGCCGAAGCGCGCGATCACCGCATCGTAGGTCGGCATCGCCGGTGCCGTGCCGACAATCTCGGTCGACATCGCGGCAGCGCGGTTGGCGTGGATCAGGGCATCGCGGAACGGCCGGCCGGTGAAGCGCACGAGCGCGGCGGCAAGCGAACCGCTGAACGCATCGCCCGCGCCGGTCGTGTCGATCGCGTTGACCTTTTCCGGCGGCAGGCGATAGCAATCTGCGCCGTCGCCACGCCGGTCGGCGCCGTGCGACACGAAACAGCCGCGCGAGCCGAGCGTGACGATGACCGTCTCGACCGCGAGTTTGCGCGCGAGCGCGTGCAGGTCGGCATCACCGCGCTGCCACAATGTCGCAGGATCGACGTCTTCTTTCACGAAGCGTTCGAGCAGCAGCGAGAATTCGGTTTCGTTCGGCGTGATGATCTTCGCCTGCTGCAGCATCGCCAGCGTCAAGTCGCCGTGCACGGGCGCCGGGTTGACGATGCAAGTCAAGCGGTGGCGAATGCCCATGTCGAGTGCGGCAGCCAGCGCATCGAGATTGTTTTCCAGCTGGATCAGCAGCGTTTTGGCACCGGCAAAAAGATCACCCTGTGCGCGCACGTAGGCCGGGTCGAGGTGCTCGTTGGCGCCGAAGATCATCGCGATCTGGTTCTCGGCCCTGGCATTGACCGTGATGCTCGAGGTCGAAGTCGGCTGGCTGTCGTGGATCTGCCAGCGGCACGGCATCTTTTCGTCTTCGGCAAAACGCCTGGCGTATTCGGCGAACGTGTCGCGGCCCAGCACGCCGACGAACGCGGTCGGCACACCCTGCCGTGCGCACGCGACTGCCTGGTTGAAACCCTTGCCGCCCGGCCCCGTGTTGTACCGGTTCGCACGCATCGTTTCGCCGGGACGCGGGAAGCGCTCGACGAACCAGGCCTGGTCCTGCACGTAGCTGCCGACGATGATTACGACGGGGGATGGCTGCGCAGTCATGGCGAAACGGGAGACGAGAGACGAGAGAGGAGAGACGTCATGGTTCAACTGACCTTTCGCGATATGGCCTTCATCAGGGCACTCAAACGAGCAAACACGCGGTTGAGCGAATCGTCCAGACGGGCGTCATTGGGTGCCATTGCGAGCCGCCGCGCAATCGCGAGCTGGGTTTCGACCTCAACGAGCGAACTTCGGGAAATTTCGAGAAATCGTACATATTCACGACGCGAACTGCGCGACGCGCCTTCCGCCAAAGTTGACGGAATCGAGACCGCGGCCCGCCGCATCTGGCTGCAGAGCCCGAACCGTTCGTCAGCGGGAAACGTGGAAGTCAGCCGATAGATCAGCTCGACCAAGTCCATCGCATCTTTCCAGACATCCAGCCTTTCATGCTTCCGTGCCATTGCCGACTCCAATTACTTCAGCGTCTCCCGTCTCTCGTCTCTCGTCGCACACCTTCAGGCTCCCACCTTCACATCCGGATGCAAGTCACGCAGCATCGCCGGGTCGTGCTTGTGCTTGAACAGCAGCGCGAAGGCGACGCCGGTGACCAGTGAATACAGTGCGAACGTCGTCCAGATCCCTGGCCAGTTCTTGCAGATCGCGACGGCGTCGCTGCAGGCGTGGTCGGTGAAGAAGCGGTCGATGACGTAGCCCGAGATGGTGCTGCCGAGCACGGCGCCGATGCCGTTGGTCATCAGCATGAACAGGCCCTGCGCGCTGGCGCGGATCTTCTCGTCGCTTTGGCCTTCGACAAACAGCGAACCGGAGATGTTGAAGAAGTCGAAGGCGAGGCCGTAGACGATGCACGACAGCACGATCATCCACAGTCCCGACCCCGGATCGCCGTAGGCAAACAGTCCGAATCGCAGCGTCCAGGCGATCATGCTCAGCAGCATCACGGTCTTGATGCCGAAACGCTTGAGGAAGAACGGGATGAGCAGGATGCAGAGCGTTTCCGATATCTGCGAGATCGACATGATGAATTCGGGGTAGCGCACGGCGAAGCCGTTCTTGTACACATCGAGCTTGGCGAAATCGTGGAGGAAGGTATCGCCGTAGGCGTTGGTCAATTGCAGCGCCGCGCCGAGCAGCATGGCAAAGAAGAAAAAAATCGCCAGCTTCGGGTTCTTGAACAGCGTGAACGCGCGCAAGCCGAACGTGTCGACGAGAAGGGCGAAACGGTTCGAGCGGCCGAATGCATCGAGCGCGCTGACTTCGAGCTTTCCTGGATCGCCCAGTGCCTGGTCGAACGGGCGGCCGAGCTTGGGCGGGCAGGGCGGCAGCGTGAATGCGTACAGGCCGAGAACGACTGCGGAGGCGGCAGCAACGTAGAACTGGCCCGACGAGGTGCCAAGGTGCAGCAGCGCGATCACCCACAGCGCGACAACGAAACCAACCGTGCCCCAGACACGGATCGGCGGATATACCTGGACGATGTCCTGGCCGCCTTGCTTGAGCGCGTTGTACGACACCGCAATCGCGAGTGCGATCGTCGGCATGTAGCACATCATCGTCAGCAGGATCACCCAGAAAAACGTACCCGGATCCTCGACTGTCGGCAGCACCAGCAACAATGCCGCGCCAAGCAGATGCAGAGTGCCATAGAGGCGTTCGGCGTTGATCCAGCGGTCGGCAAGGATGCCGGCGATGGTCGGCATGAACAGCGAAGCGATGCCCATCGTCGAAAAGATCGCACCGAACTGGGTACCCGACCAATGCTTGTTCTGGAACCAGTAGGCGCCGATCGAGATCAGCCACGATCCCCAGATGAAGAACTGGAGGAAGTTCATCACGATCAGACGAAGTTTGAGGTTCACGCGCGGCAGTCTCCCCTAGGGTCGCCGCAGCGTAGCGAGGGTGACGAGGTGGTGCAATAGCGGATCGCGCGACCGGTGCGGGCCGCGGTCATAGGTAGCAGGCGCTCATCTGGTTATTCTGGTCGACAGGGTCCGGCGTGCCGCCAAAAAAGTGCGAATACATCTCCTGCGCCCATGCATCACCGGCGTTCTGGTCAGCTGCGGTGAGGCTTTGCGCGGCATCGGCAAGCTCTCTGCCGATAGCGGCCGCATTCTTGTCGGTGGCGCCGAGGTGCTGCAGCTTGAGATAGCGGTAGTACTGGACGGCGTCGCCGCCCGTCAATTGTCCGAGCGGAACGACGCTGAGAGTTTCTCCATACGCGTTGCGCAACGCCGCGACCATGCGCCAGTCCCCGCGCTCCAGCGCGGCCTGCGCGATAGTCATGGCGTTGCTCTTGTATTGCGCCAGCCATTCGGGATGATCGAGCAGCCCGCCCGCATACAGCAGGATTCCGCTGACGTAGCAATCGCTGGCGGCTGCATCACCGAGCTGCGCCGCTTGCAGTGCAATCGGCGCGAGCTGCAGTTGCTCGTCCGAAAGCCCTTCGCATAGCGCGCTTTCGGCACGAACCTTGGCCAGGCGCTGTTCCAGATTGGCGAGATGCTTTTCGCGTTGACTCAACTCTTCGGCACTGAGCTTGGATGTGTCTTCTTCCAGGAAAAAGTTCGCCGAACGCGGCAACATGCGGACCTCCTGCCGGGCGCTGAAACAGTGTTGCGCCTCGGTGAACAATCGCGACGCCGCTTCCTTGTCCCCGCTGTCGGCGCGCGCTTTCAGATCATCGTAGATTTTCGCCAGCGGCGTTCCGGGTGGCGGCAACGATGCGGAGTCTGCCGCTCGCGACGCGGCTGTCGGTGTCATCCTGGCCGCGCCGCGACCATGCACAGCGGAGTCGCGGGATGGGCCGCGGGCGGCTCCGCCGTCTGCGGTCGTGGTGCCCATCGGCTGTCGCACCGCCGAGTCATCGCGTAGGTACCATGCGCAGAATGCGACAGCGACGAGCAACGCGGCGCTGGCGAAGACGATCCGGCCGGGCTTGCGCCTGTCGGTTTTCTGGACCATGGAATTCCGCTTTTCGCCTGTCAGTCGGCGCCGATGTTCTGGCACGGGTTGAACCCGCGCGGCGTGTTGATCTGCGGATTGGCGCCGAAATACTGCTGGTAGGCGTTCTGCGCCCAGGTGTCGCCCTGGGTGACGGCATCGGCCGGCAGGTTCTGTGCCGCATCGGCAAGCTGGCGGCTGAGAAACGAATTGCCCTGCGGCGTCACCGCGCCGAGGCTGCGCAGTTTCAGGTAGGCATAGGCTTGCGACGGATCGCCACCGGTGACCTGGGCGAGCAGGCCGGCACCGCTTGACTGTGCATACGCGCGCTGCAGCTGGTTGACCATCGTCCAGTCACCCTGCTCGACCGCGGAGTTCGCGAGCGACAGCGCATTGGCCTTGTAGTCCTGCAGCCATTCCGGGTGATCGAGCAGGCCGCCGCCGGCGGTCAGCCCGGCGCTGACGTAACAGTCCGCGGCCTGGACGTCGCCGAGTTGCGCCGCACGCAGCGCGACCGGAGCAAGCTGCAGTTCCGCCGGCGTGGCGCCCTCGCACAGGCCGCTGTTCGCGCGTGCCTTCGCCAGTTCGTCTTCGATCGTTCCGAGGCGACGCTCGCGCCGCGCCAGCTGGTCTGCATCGAGCCTGGAGGTATCGTCCTCGAGCATCCAGCTGGCCGCGCGTGACTGGTTGGCCAGCACGTCGCGCGTGTGCAGGCAGCGGCCGACGTCGCGATAAAGACGCGATGCCGCCTGTGCGTCGCCGGCATCGGCGCGCGTCTTGAGGTCCGCGTAGACTTGGGTCAGTGGTGCGTTCGGCGGCGGCAGCGGAGTCGACAACACGTAGATCGGCGCCGGTTTTTTCGCGGCCTTCACCTCCGCGGCCGTCGTTGTCGCAGGGCGCGGCACGGCTACCAGTGCGGTATCGGCATCGCTGGCGGCATGATCCGATGGCGCCGCGGACGTGCTGGCGCGATCGCTGCGGTACTGCCAGGCTGCCGCGCCGGCAACGATCACAACGATCGCAAGCGCGGCGAAGGTACGATTGCGGTTATGCGGGTTCATCGATGTCGGCACTGCGGAATCCTTGCCTATCGTAGCCGATTCGATCGTTGCGGATTCAATCAGGCGCCGATTCAATCGGGCGCCGATTCAATCGTCAGTTATCTGGCAGATGTCGGTGCCGTGCGCGACTTCGTTGGATGCACTGTTGAAATAGCGCGAGTAATAGTCAGTGGCCCATTCCTGCGCCGCGGCAAGCTGTGCCGGCGACAGGGCTTTCGCCGCTCCGGCGACCTTTGCTGCGAGCCACTCGGCGAACTCGTCTGTCGCACCGAGTTGTTCGAGACGCAGCAGGCGATAGTCCATGACCGGATCATTGCCGAATACCTGGGCACGCGCCGAACTGTCATACACCTCACTGTAGGGGTCGCGGCGCAGCAGATCGACGATGACCCAGTCGCCGCGCTGCAGCGCGGACTCGACCAGCCCTGGCACTGCGTCGCGGTATTGGCCGATCCATTCCGGATGATCGAGCACGCCTTCCATTCCGTCGAAATCGGTGCCGACATAGCAGTCGAGCGCCTGGATGTCGCCGCGCTGCGCGGCCTGCAACAGCAGCGGCGTGAAGCTGTCCAGTTGCTCGTCCGTGGCGCCGTCGCAGCGCGCGGCATTGGCCTGGACGTAGTCGGCCATCTCGTGCGGTTGCAGGAACTGGAGCCTTTGTCCACCGCGAACAATGCCGATCGAGCTGGCGGCCGGATTGTCGGCGAACATGGCGTGGAACTCCGCCAGCAGGCGGCGCGTCTGCCGTAGCGCGACGCAGCGATGCACTTCGTGAAACAGGCGTGTTGCCGCGTCGACATCGCCTGAATCGGCGCGGGATTTCAGCACGTCGTAGACTTTCGCCAGCGGCTCAGGTGCCTCCGGGAGGGCGACGGATTTTGCGCCAGCGCTCTCGTGCGATGCATGGGTGTTTGCAGCGTGCCGGAGCCGTGACGCAGGTTGCGTTGCACCAGCGCCGGGCTGGCTGGCACTGGTCGCCGCTGTCGCCGTCGCGGCGTGCAGTCTTGGATCACGGACATACCAGACCGTGCAGGAAAGCGCGACCAGGCCAAGCAGTGCGAGCACGAGGCGCCGCGGCGTCAGCATGCCGCCCTCACGCCACTTGCCTCGAAAGCCGGCCACGGTCTAGTCGTCCGCCATCTGACAGATGGTTGCGCCGTTCGAGACTTCGCTGGAGGAACTGCCGTCGAAATAGCGCGCGTATCGATCCTGCGCCCAGGCATCGCCGTCGTCGATTTGCTGCGGCGTCAATGGGCGGGAGGCTTGCTCCAGCAGGCGATCAAGCTTCGTCAAGAAGGCGCCGTTGGCCCCGAGCCGCTCCAAGCGCAGATAGCGGTAGTCCATGGCCGGATCGGCGCCAAGCACCTGGCCGCGCGGTGTGTCGGGAAAGGCCCCGGCATAAGCGTGATGCGCCAGGTCCACCGCGACCCAGTCGCCGCGCCGGGTTGCCGTCTCGATCAGGTTCGGAATGTTCTGCTTGAACTGCGTCAGCCATTCGGGATGATCGAGCAGGCCCGGCATCCCCATGTCCGAACCGACGTAGCAGTCCAGGGCCTTCAAGTCGCCGAGCTGCGCGGCGCGCAGCGACGCCGGAACGATCGAGTTGATCCGTTCATCGCCCAGACCCGCGCAAAGCGCCTCGTTGTCACGAACGAAATCGAGTTGCTCCTGCATGCTCGCGAGCGCTGCCTGCCGCCGCTTGATCTCCAGCACGGAAAGATGGGGATCCACCTCGTTCGGAAGTTCCCGGTCAAGTCTCTCGTCGATCATCTGCTGGAACGTCCGCGCCATGCGGCAGCGCTGCAAATCGTGGTACAGCCGTGTCGCTGCAGTTGCATCGCCGGCATCGGCGCGGATTTTCAACTGCGCGTAAGTCTCGGCCACCGGCGTGCCTCGCGGCGGCAGTGCAGCGGTCGCCGGTACGGTCGTCGATCGCAGCATGGTGCGCTTGCCGGCGTCATTGGCCATGCCCGTTTCCGTCTCGCTCGCAATCCCGATTGGTGCGGCAGCCGCCGAAGGCTTCATCGCCATCGGTGCCGACGCGAAGAACATCGCATCGACGGCGACGCCGGTCAGCACCGCGGCGACAAGGGCGATGAACGCCCACGCCGCGCGTCGACGCTTCGACCGCGAGGAAACATCATTCATTGTGCCGGCGCCTCATCATGGCCGAACTCGCAGACACCCATTTCACTCGTCCTGGCTCCATCCGGATTGGCGCTGAAATAGCGGCGGTGCGCGTCGTCCGCCCATGCGTCGCCCGCCTGGATTGCGGCGCCGGGCAACGATTCCATCGCCAATGTTCGTTGTTGATCGAGGACGGTCCTGGGTACGTCGGGGTGCTCGGCCATGGCGAGCAGCGCCAAACGACTGTAGCGATAGGCCATTGCCGGATCCGTGCCGGTCAACTGATGCAGCAGGTCGCCGCCGTCGACTCCCTTCTTCGCATAGCTATCCTGGAGCTGTTCAACCATCGTCCAGTCGCCGCGACGAATCGCTGCGTCGGCGAGCGCCAATGCATTCTCCTTGTATTGCTCCAGCCATTCCGGGTGATCGACGAGGCCACGGGCGAAGGTAACCGGCATGCCGACGTAGCAATCGGCGGCATCGTTGTCGCCGAGCTGCGCCGCACGCAACGCCACAGGCATGATCTGGAGCTGCGCAGGCGCAAGGTCGGCGCATTGGCTCGTTGCGAGTTGTCCGGACTTCGCCTGATGGTGGTGCGCTACGGCGACGGTCGCTGTCCTCCGCCCCAGCGTGTCCGGGCTGGCATCGGAATCATTCCCTTGCGAAGAATCGGCGACCACCCCTTGCAGCGTCTGGATGCTGTTGAGGGCTGCCTTGCAGCGACCGATGTCGTGGTAGAGACGCGATGCCGCCGCGGCATCGCCGACATCGGCGCGCGCCTTCAGGTCGTCGTAGATTTGCGCCAGCGGCGCTCCGCGCGGGGGCAGCGGCGAAGTTGCTTCGCGTTTCAATCGAGGCGCGGCCTTGGCGCGGTGCGCATCGCCGTCACGGTTGCCCGCTCCCGGGCTTGCCTCCGCAGCTTGCGTCGCTATGGCCGATGGCGCAGACGACCGAGGCGCTGCGCGGGATGGCAGCAACAGCCATGCACCGCCCGCGATGATCGCGGCCAGCGCCAGCATGACCATGACGCTACGAAATCGCGTGTTGCTCCCTGTTCGTGGCATTCGAGCGGTGGTCCATCCGTACCTCCCGAAATGCTATCACGCGCGCCGCCGCGGGCTCTCGGAGCGCGCGAGCAGATATCCGCGCCTGCCTGCGCGCGTCGAATCGGCGGCGCACGGCCGCCGATCGCGTTCAGGCCATCGCGTTGTCGTTGCGTGCGACCGGCGCCGGCGGTGCGGGCGGTGCGGGCGCGGCGGGCGCCGCTGGCGCCGCTGGCGCAGCCGGTGCAGCCGGTGCAGCGTGTCCCGACGGACTTGGCGGTGGTGGCGGTGGTGGCGGCGGCGGTGGCGGTGCCGGAGGTGCGGGCAGCGCAGCACGCGGCGCCGGAGCCGGTGGCGCCGGCGGTGCCGGGGGAGCCGGAGCCGGCGGCGGCGGTGGCACAAATATACTTTTGAACTCCGGCGTCTTCATGCTCAGCGTCAGCGGCTTGTGCTGGCGCATGACCTGCACCTTGACGTCGCTGCCGGCCGGCGGTTCGCGCAGCAGGCGAAATGCGTCCTCGGGGCGTTCGACCTTGCTGCCGTCGATGTCGAGCAGCACGTCGCCGGACTTGAGCGCCTTGAGCGAGTCGTCCGTCGACAACACCAGCACGCCATGGTCGGTGCCGAAGTAGCCGCCGAGATCGGCATTCAGGCTGGCCAGGTTCAGGCCCCACCACGGCATCGAGAAGTTGTAGTGCTCGACCATGTGACGGGCCTTTTCGCCGGCCTTTTCGGCAATCCTGGCGCGCTCCACGGCCTGCTCGGCCTGCAATCGCACGCGGCGCTCGAAGTCCTCGCCGAACTTGCCGTTCAGCCCGTCGAGCTTGCCCAGTTCCTTCAGTTCGTTGTCGCCGAACGCAAACGCGAAGTTGTAGGGCTCGCGGCGCTCGGCCTTGACGGTGACGTCGATGTTCTTGCCATCGCGCACCAGCGTCAGCCTGACTTGCTGGTCGACCTTGAGGTCACGCAATGGCCACGAAAGCGCATCGTCGCCGCCTTGCGCGAGCGGCTTGCCGTCGACGCTGACGACGACGTCGCCGTGCTTCATGCCGGCCCTTTCGGCCGGGCCGCCCGGGGTGACCGCGTCGACGCGCAAGCCGCGTGGCTTGTCGGTTTCGCTGAAGACGATGCCGATCATCGCGCGATCGGTATCGCCGATATAGCGGTAGGCGTAGGCGCGCGGACCGACCTCGCCGAGCTTGGCCGAAAGGTCCGCCATCTTGCGCGACATTTCGCGCATCTGCTCGCGCATCTGCTCGAGTTCCTTGCGCGCCTGCGCGGTATCGGCCGCGCCCGGTGCCGGCGTGGCTTCCGGCAATGCTTTTGGTGTGCCCTCGGCGGCGAATGCCGATGCGCTGCCGACCGCCAGCGTGAGGGCGGCAGCCAGGCAGGCACGAGCCGGGGCACGAGCCGTGGTATTGCGGATTGCTTGATGCATCTTGTTCAACCTCGATGATCCAGAGTGTGAGGAGTCAGCGCAGGGCGACTCCGGTTTCAGCCAGTTTGTAGCTCGAGTAACGCAGCGCGGTCAGGTCCTCGAGCAGCGCCACGCGGCGCTGCCACAACGGCAGTTCGCTGTCCTGCGGTGCGCTGTTGAGCTGGCCATCGACCAGGCCGATCATGTCCTCGATCTCCGCTGCCGCGGCCAGGTCCTGGCCCGACAGCGGCGCCGCCGCGCGCCCGGTTTCATGCAGCCAGTGTTCCAGCGCCTGCGAATGCTGCTGCAGGGATGCCAGCTGCGCATCTGCGCTTCGGGCATCGGTTGCGCTTTGTGTACTTGTAACATTTGCCGAATTCGCCGCATTTGTCCGTATGGATGCAGCGGCGGGCGTTGTGGTCGCAACAGGCGCGCCCGCGGCCGGATCCGGGCGCCGCAACAATGGCCACGCTGCCGCCAGCACGATGCCGGCAGCGAGCGCCGCCGGCACGGCCCAGCGCCGCTTGCGCCGCGCCGGCACCGCGGCTGCGCTTCGGGCAATGCCTTGCGCGGCGAGTTGCGCGGCCAACTGCGGCCACGCGCTTTGCTCCGGCGCGACCTGGGGCAGCGAGCGCAGTGCCTCGGGCAGCGCTTTCATAGCGCCAGGGACGGTGTGATTCGACATGGTTCGGATTCCGCGAGTGGAACGAGCAGGTCGCGCAGGCGGGCCGTGCCGCGTGCAACCTGCGATTTGGAAAAGCTGATCGTCTTGCCGACCAGTTCGGCGATTTCCGGATGCGAGTAGCCCTCGACGTGATACATCCACAGCACGCTGCGCGTGACGGCCGGCAGCTTGCTGAGCGCGCGGTCCAGCGCCGTCGCATCGGCGCGCACCCATGGCGGCGCCGCGCCGTCGACGATCTGTTCGGAATCGCCGTCGCTGTCCATGCGATGTTCGCGGCGCAGGCGCATCAATGCTTCATTCATTGCCACCTGGCGCAGCCAGGCCCAGAACGGTGCATCGCTGCGGTACTGGCCGATGCGCTGGAACACCTTGAGCATCGCATCGTGCAGCACGTCGCGCGCGGAGTCCGCGTCGCCGAGCATGCGCAGGGCGAGCGTGTATACCGGCCGCTCGAAGCGGCGGTAGATCTGCTCGAACGCAGCCAGTTCACCGCCGCGCGCGCGCTCGATGAGGCTCGCCGGTACTTCCAGTTGTGCGAACGATTCGTTCAAACCCTGTCCTGCACGAAATCCTGCACGGCCGTACAAACTACGTCATTCCCGCAAAAGCGGAAATCCTCTGCGCCGCGGAGCAGCAGGCAGGCGCCAATGTCCCTGCCCCCGCGGGGATGACGAATGGATGGGCCATCCGCCTGTCCCGCCGCCGCCCCACCTGATCGCATGGCTTATAGATGCACCGGCGCCTTGTCCGGTCGCAAGTGGCATCGGTCGAGCGGGCGCAAATGGTTGTCCGCGCTTCTGTCCGCACTGTTCGGCCGGACACTTGTCCGGCCCCGTCCGCTCGGCAATTCTCATACGTAATCAAATGGTTGAGAGCTTGGCACATACGTTGCTCAATGCTCGTCGCCGGCGCAATCCGCGTTCGAGCCAGCTTGCAAACGGACCCAAGATGATTCGTGACACCTCCGCCCAGGACCGCCGCATCGAACCGGTGCGCTCGCACAAGCGCTGGATCGTGATCGGCGCGGTCGGCGCCGCCGTGCTGGTTGCGTTGATCTGGGTCGTGCCGACCGTGGCGCGCCTGATCTCCGCCGGCAGTGCGGTCAGCACGAGCAGCGTGCGCATCGCCGCCGTGCATCGCGGCACGCTGACGCGCGACATCTCGGCGCAGGGCAAGGTCGTCGCCTCGGTCAGCCCGACGCTGTACGCCACTGCCGCCGGCATCGTCACGCTGCAGGTGCATGCCGGCGACAAGGTCGAGAAGGACCAGATGCTCGCCGAGGTTTACAGCCCGGAGCTGAACAACAAGCTCGAGCAGGAACAGGCGACGTTCAACAGCCTCGGCATCGAAGTCGAGCGCACCAATATCGACAACCGGCAGAAGCAGCTGACGGCGAAAAAGGTCTTCGACCAGGCCACGATCGACCGCCAGACCGCGGCGCGCGAGGTCGACCGCAACGAGCGCGGTTTCAAGGCCGGCGCGATTCCCGAGATCAACGTGCTGCGCGCGCAGGATGCGCTGGCCAAGGCCGAGCTCGATGTCACGCATGCGCAGGCCGATGCCAAGCTGCTCGACGAAACGCTGGCGTTCGAGCTCAAGACCAAGCGCTACGCGCTCGAGAAGCAGAAGCTGCTGGTCGGCGAACTGCAGCGCCAGGTCGACCAGCTCAAGGTACGCTCGCCGGTATCCGGCCAGGTCGGCCAGTTGCTCGTGCAGCAGAAGGCCAACGTTGCGGCGAATGCCGGATTGCTCAGCGTGGTCGACCTGTCCGCGCTCGAAGTCGAACTGCAGGTGCCCGAAGTGTTCGCGCACGACCTTGCGATCGGCATGCCGGCGGAGATCCAGGAAGGTTCGGAAAAATATTCCGGTTCGCTGTCGGCAGTATCGCCGGAAGTCGTCGACGGCCAGGTCGTCGCGCGCGTGCGCTTCGGCGACAAGAAGCCGGCCGGCCTGCGCCAGAGCCAGCGTCTGTCGACGCGCATCCTGATCGACGAGCATCCGAACGTGCTGATGGTCGACCGCGGTCCGTTCGTCGATTCCGGCGCCGGCCGCGTCGCCTACGTCGTGCGCAACGGCGTCGCCGAGCGCACGCCGATCCAGGTCGGCGCGACCAGTCTGAACGCAGTCGAGCTTCTCTCCGGCGTCAAGGAAGGCGACCGCATCGTGATTTCCGGCACCGATGCCTTCAACGGCGCGCCGAAAGTGGTTTTGAACTGAGAGACGAGAGACGAGAGACGTCTGCCGTCTCCCGATACGCAACCCTGAACCTGTTTCCTGCATCCAACCAGCGAACACACTGAACCACGAGGCCGTCATGCTGAAAATGTCACATCTTTCCAAAGTATACCGCACCCAGATGGTCGAGACGCACGCGTTGCGCGACTTCTCGATCCATGTGCGCGACGGGGAGTTCGTGGCGGTGACCGGGCCATCGGGTTCCGGCAAGACGACCTTCCTCAACATCGCCGGCCTGCTCGAGGATTTCACCGGCGGCGAATACTGGCTCGACGGCGTCGACGTGCGCGGCATGAACGACGACCAGCGCTCGCGCCTGCGCAACCAGAAGATCGGCTTCATCTTCCAGAGCTTCAACCTGATTCCCGACCTGAACCTGTTCGACAACGTTGACGTGCCGCTGCGCTATCGCCGCTTCCCGGCGGCCGAGCGCAAGCACCGCATCGACGAAGCACTGACGCGCGTCGGCCTGGCCTCGCGCATGAAGCACTATCCGGCCGAATTGTCGGGCGGCCAGCAGCAGCGTGTCGCGATCGCGCGGGCGCTGGCGGGAAGCCCGAAGCTGCTGATGGCCGACGAACCGACCGGCAACCTCGACTCGCTGATGGCGCGCGGCGTGATGGAACTGCTCGAGGAGATCAACCGCCAGGGCACGACCATCATCATGGTCACGCACGATCCGGAACTCGCCGCGCGCGCGCAGCGCAACGTGCACGTGATCGACGGCCAGGTCACCGATTTCGACGACGAGCCCAAGCTCAGGACTGCCGCGGCCGGAACGCGCGATTCCGGGCTCGGCGCCGAGGTGGTGGCGTGATCGACAGCCACCGCGAGCTCGATGTCTGGCAGGAGGCGATGCTGCTGGTCGAGCAGGTCTATGCGCTGTCGCGCCGGTTTCCCAGCGACGAGCATTTCGGGCTCGGCACGCAGCTGCGCAATTCAGCCGTCTCGATTCCTAGCCGTATCGCCGAGGGCAGCGCCTGCGGAGTCGGCGGCGAGTACCTGCGTTTCATTTCGATGGCTGCCGGTTCGACGGCGGAAGTCGAAACGCAGTTGCAGGTGGCCGGGCGCCTCAGGCTGGCCGAGCCGGTCGCGGCCGACGCGGTCTTGCAGCAGTGCGACCGCGTCGGCGCAATGCTGCGAAGCCTGCGCGATTCGGTCGACAACTGCACGAACGCGCACAAGCATTGAATCGCGCATGGATCGCCCACCCGTCTTTCAGAGTCCCTGAATCATGTTCAACTACTACCTGCAACTCGGCCTGATCAGCCTCAAGCGCAATCCGATCCTGACCGCGCTGATGGTGTTCGGCATCGCGCTCGGCATCGCCGCGAGCATGACGTCGCTGACGCTGATGCACATGATGGGCGGCGACCCGATTCCGTGGAAGAGCGACAAGCTGCATTACGTGCAGCTGGACAACTGGGATCCGAACCAGCCCTACGACCAGGACGGCAATCCGCCGGACCAGGTCAGCTATCGCGACGCGCAGGCGCTGATGGAAGCGGGCAAGGCGGACAAGCAGGCGGCGATGTTCAAGGTCGCGTTGCCGATCCAGCCGGAAAATCCCGAGGTCAAGCCGTTCCTTGCGCTCGGCCGCGCAACCTATGCGGACTTTTTCCCGATGCTGGAGCCGCCGTTCCAGTACGGCGGCGGCTGGGACCACGCCCAGGACAGTGCGCACGGCCGCGTCGTCGTGCTGAGCCGCGACACGAACGAAAAGCTGTTCGGCGGCCAGGACAGCGTCGGCAAAAAGGTGCGCATGAACGAGATCGACTACACCATCGTCGGCGTGCTGGACAAGTGGAAGCCGCGCGTGAAGTTCTATGACCTGACCAACGGCACGCTGAACGATCCGGAAGAGTTCTACGTGCCTTACACGACGATGATCGAATTGAAGGCGCCGGCCAGCGGCAACAACAGCTGCTGGAAGAACAGCGAACCCGGCTGGGAAGGCTATCTGGCTTCGGAGTGCATCTGGCAGCAGTTCTGGGTCCAGCTCGATTCGCCGGCGCGGGCGGCCGAGTACAAGTCGTTTCTCGAAAACTACGTCAACGAACAGAAAAAGCTCGGCCGTTTTCCGCGGCCACTGAACAACCGGCTGTACAACGTCACCGAGTGGCTCGAGAACCAGAAAGTCGTGCCGAAGGATGTCGAGGTGCAGGTGGGCCTGTCGTTCGCGTTCCTGCTGGTTTGCCTGGTCAACACGATCGGCCTGCTGCTGGCGAAATTCATGCGCAAGACCGGCGAGATCGGCCTGCGCCGCGCACTCGGCGCGAGCAAGCCGCAGCTGTTCTCGCAATACATCGTCGAGTCCGGCGTGATCGGCATCAGCGGCGGGCTGTTCGGCCTGCTGCTCACGCTGGTCGGCTTGTGGATGGTGCGCCTGCTGTATCAGTCGTACGCAAATGTCGCCCATCTGGACTGGTCGATGGTGGCGACGACGATTGCGCTGGCAATCGCCGCCGCAGTGGTGGCCGGCCTGTATCCGACCTGGCGTGCCTGCCAGGTCGCGCCGGCGGCGCAGTTGAAAACACAGTAGCCATGCGAACGATCGAACATCCTGTCCGACTTTCAAGCGCGCGAGACCGGCGAAGCCGGCCTGCGTGCTCCCGCTCGGACTTCGTCTTCGCGGCCGGCGCTTCCCCGCGCCGCGCTTTGCACATTCATATCCCGAGGTGATGCATGGAAATCCGCCCGATCATTTCCGCCCTGATGCGCAGCAAGGTCGCGCTGATCCTCATCGGCCTGCAGATCGCGCTGACGCTGGCGATCGTCTGCAACGCGCTGTTCATCATCAGCCAGCGCATCGAGACGATGGGCCGGCCGAGCGGCATGAACGAGGCCGACACGTTCATGATTACCAGCAACGGCTTCGGCGCGAACTTCAACACGCAGAACGCGTTCGTCGAGGATCTTGCCTTGATTCGCAATCTGCCCGGGGTGGTCGATGCCAGCCCGATCAATACCGTGCCGATGAGCGACAGCGGCTGGAGCGAGGCGATCAGCATGGCGCCGGGCCAGAAAGTCGCCACGACCGGCGCGGCGATCTATTTCGTCGACGAGCACGGCATCAACACCTATGACGTGCACCTCGTCGCCGGCCGCAACTTCAAGCCCGAAGAGATCACGACGCGCGATCGCGCCTCGGTCGACTGGCCGCCCGGCATCATCATCACCAAGGCGATGGCCGACCGGCTCTATCCAGGCCAGGACGCCGTCGGCAAGCAGTTGTATCTCGCCGACCCGGACAAGAGCAAGCCGCAGACCGTGATCGGCGTGATCGACCATCTGCAGGTGCCGTGGCCGCGCGGCTTCAGCTTCAATGGCGACCGCGCCGCAGTCAACTACTCGGTCCTGGTACCGCAGATGACGGCCTACGGCAGCAGCACGCGCTACCTGATCCGCACGGAACCCGGCCGCCGCGACGAGCTGATGAAGGCCGTCGAGACCAAGCTGATCGACAGCAACCACAACCGCATCGTGCGCAGCCTCAAGAGCATGCAGGCGATCCGCGCCGACTGCTACGTCGAGGACCGCGCGATGATGATCATTCTCGGCACCGTGATCTTCTGCCTGCTGACCATCACCGCGCTGGGCATCGTCGGCATGGCCAGCTTCTGGGTCACGCAGCGCACCCGGCAGATCGGTACGCGGCGCGCACTCGGCGCGACGCGCGGCTCGATCCTGCGCTATTTCCTGACCGAGAATTTCCTGATCACCACCGGCGGCCTGATGCTCGGCGCCATCCTGACCTACGGCTTCAGTTTCTGGCTGATGGCGCACGTGTCGGAAGCCAAGCTGCTGCCATGGGGCTACCTGCCGGTCGGATTCGTCGTGTTGTGGCTGCTCGGCCAGCTGGCCGTGCTCGGCCCTGCGACGCGCGCGGCACAGGTGCCACCGGCGATCGCGACGCGCAGCGTCTAGGGTTTTCTGCCGAAACGTCTGATGCCCAGGAAGGCGGCATCTGGCCGCACGCGGGGATCCATCTGCTTGTCCGGCGATGAGATGGATTCCCGCTACCACGGGACGAACGGTCTGGACGGTGTCCCGACAGGTTCGCCCTCCAACGAAAACCGACCCGAGGCGGACAACTTGACCTGCGCCATCGCGCTGCCGACTGTTGTCGTTTTCCCGTTGTATAGCGTCGGTACGAGGGGCTGACTTCCTGCACTAGTGACGCGCCCGGCCGCGGCAGACACTGCGACGCAATTCACTGTGCGGGGATTCGGCATGATTCGCATGACCATCGGCGCCATGGCACTGGCGATCGGCGCGGCACTGGCATTCTCCAACGCCGGCGCGGCGACGCCGCCTGCCGACGTCGGCACGCGCGTGAAGGCCCTCAACGACCTGCTTGCCGAGCAGTGGGAATACCAGCTCAAGGAGTCGCCGGAGTTCGCCACGATCCTCGGCGACTACCGCTACAACGACCGCTTCAGCGACATCACGATCGCGCACGCGCTGCGGCAGAAGAAGGATGCACAGGGATTCCTCACGCGCTTCGAGGCGATCGACAGCACCGGGTTCGGCGAACAGGACCGCCTGAACAAGGAATTGATGTTGCGCCAGCTCAAGGACGGCATCCGTGGCATCGACCTGAAGACCTACGAGATGCCGGTGGACCAGTTCAACGGCCTGCATCTGCTGCTGGCGCAGTTTGTCGCCGCGCTGCCGTTCGACAGCACGAAGCACTATGACGACTACATCGCGCGCCTGAATCAGGTGCCGGGACTCTTCGACAAGCTGGCCGACGTGCTCAGGCAGGGCGAAAGGGACCATCTGATGCCACCGCGCTTCCTGCTCGAGAAAGTCGTCAAGCAGTGCCAGTCGATCGCGGAACCGGCCGGCGAGGCGAGCGTGTTCGGGCAGCCGGTGGCGAAGTTTGCCGACAGCGTGCCGGAGGCCGACCGCAAGCGCCTGCACGATGCGGTGATCGCCGCGGTCGACGGCAAGGTACGGCCGGCCTATCGCAAGCTCGCCGATTTCATCGCCAGCGACTACGCGCCGAAAGGGCGCACGGAACCCGGTTTGTGGGCGTTGCCGAACGGCGACGCGCTGTATCGCTACGACGTCGAACAGCAGACCACGACGAACAAGTCGCCCGAGGAAATCCATCAGCTCGGCCTGGCCGAGGTCAAGCGGATCGAGGGCGAGCAGGCGAAGATCGCAGCCCAGCTCGGTTACAAGGATCTGGCCGCGATGCGCGTGGCGCTCGACAAGGATCCGAAGACGCATGCGTCGTCGCGCCAGCAGATCGTCGACCTGTACAAGAAGTACATCGCGCAGATGCAGCCCAAGCTGCCCGAGCTGTTCGGCCTGATGCCCAAGAGCAATGTCGAGGTACTGCCGGTCGAGGAATTCCGCGAGAAGGAAGCCAGCGGCGCGCAGTACAACCAGGGCACGCCGGACGGCAAGCGCCCGGGCCGCATTTACGTCAACACCGGCGATTTCGCCAAGCGTACGCTGCTCAATATCGAGACGACCGCCTATCACGAAGGCGTGCCCGGCCACCACATGCAGATCTCGATCGCGCAGTCGCTGCCGGGCCTGCCGCCGTTCCGCCAGCAGGCCGGCTACAACGCCTACGCCGAGGGCTGGGCGTTGTATTCCGAGCGGTTCGGCAAGGAAGTCGGCTTCTTCCAGGATCCGCTGAGCTACTACGGGCATCTGTCCGACGAACTGCTGCGCGCGAACCGGCTCGTGCTCGACACCGGCGTGCACTACAAGCACTGGACGCGCCAGCAGATGGTCGATTTCTTCCATGCGCATTCGTCCGAGGACGAACCCGAGGTGCAGGCCGAGACCGATCGCTACATCGCCTATCCGGGCCAGGCGCTGTCGTACAAGGTCGGCCAGCTCAAGTTCCTCGAGCTGCGCGAGCGCGCGAAGAAGGAGCTTGGCGACAGGTTCGACATCCGCGCCTTCCATGACGAGATGCTCGACGGCGGCGCGCTGCCGCTCGATGTGCTCGACGAGCGTACGAATGCGTGGATCGCGGCGCAGAAGGTCAAGGTTGCCGCCAACTGAAAACGCGCAGCTGCAGCGGGCGCTTCGGCTGGGCCGGCGGAGCAGAGGCTTCTCGACGCGGATTGACGCGGATACAGCATCTTTTGTGTCGGCGCCCTATGCGCGAAAATCCGCGTTCAAATCTCATCTCTCGGTACGGACCGGCGGGGACAGAGAGCACCTTTCGTGGGTGTGCTCTATCGGCGAAATCGGCGCTCCTTGCATTTCATCCGCGTAAATCCGCGCTTTTGATGACGAAGGCGCGCAACAACCTTGCGTCAGCGACGCAACCAATCCGCGCCCGGGCGCATCCAACGTGCCCATGCGCTGCCGAATCCGTCACAATATCCAGATGCGAACGATTCTGGTAATCGACGACAATCCGTCTGTCGTGACGGCGCTGGAAGTCCTGTTCAGCCTGCGCGATATCCGCACGCTGCGCGCTGCGACGCCGCACGAAGGCTTGGCCATGCTCGACGACGGGCGTGTCGACCTGGTTGTGCAGGACATGAATTTCCAGGCCGATACGACCTCGGGTGAAGAGGGCATCGCGCTGTTCCGCGCGATCCGCGAGCGCCAGCCGGATCTGCCGGTGATCCTGCTGACGGCATGGACGCATCTGGAAACGGCGATCGAACTGGTCAAGGCCGGCGCGGCCGACTACCTGGGCAAGCCGTGGGACGACAACAAGCTGCTCGCCAGCGTGGAAAACCTGCTGGAGCTGGGCGAGAGCACGCGCGAAGTTTCGAAATTGCGCGGCGAGCGCCGCGCGAACCGCAACGCGCTGCACCGGCGTTTCGACCTGCGCGGCATCGTGTTCGCATCGGGCGTGATGGAACGCCTGGTCGAGTTGGCCTGCCAGGTCGCGCGCGCCGACGCGCCCGTGCTGATCACCGGGCCGAACGGCGCCGGCAAGGAGCGCATCGCCGAGATCGTGCACTACAACTCGGCCGTCAAGGACGGCCCCTTCATCCAGGTCAACTGCGGCGCACTGCCGTCCGAATTGATCGAGGCCGAACTGTTCGGTGCCGAAGCCGGCGCCTACACCGGCGCGAACAAGGCGCGCGAGGGACGCTTCGAGGCCGCCGACGGCGGCACGCTGCTGCTCGACGAGATCGGCAACCTGCCGCCGGCAGGCCAGATGAAGCTGCTGCGCGTGCTCGAGACCGGGCAGTTCGAACGCCTGGGTTCGAGCAAGACGCGCCAGGTCAAGGTGCGCGTGATCAGCGCGACCAACGCCGACCTCGTGCAGATGATTCACCAGGGCCGCTTCCGCGAGGATCTTTTCTACCGGCTCAACGTGATCGAGTTGAACCTGCCGCCGCTGGCGGCGCGTCCGGACGACATCCTGCCGTTGGCCGAATCGTTCCTCGTGACGTCCGGAACGGCGAGCCTGAGCGACGCGGCACGCAGCGCGATCCTCGCCCACGCGTGGCCCGGCAATGTGCGCGAGCTGAAGAACGCGATCCAGCGTGCCAGCCTGCTCTGCCGCGATGGCGTGATCCAGCCGGGCGACCTCGGCCTGATCGCGCGCACGATCGCGCCGCGTGCCGCCAGCGATGCCGAGCCGGACCGCACCGCCATCGAAGCGGCGCTGGCGCGCGCGCGCGGCGTCATCAGCCAGGCGGCCGCAGAACTCGGGCTGTCGCGCCAGGCCTTGTACCGGCGCATGGAAAAACTCAGCATCACGAACCCCGGCTGACCGTACGCGGTCGCGCAACCGGATGGAAGGCCCGGCGCGCATTCGCCATTCTCGCCGCGTGATCGAGCGGTGACCCGAGTGAGGTCGGGCGCCTGTTGCGCGGACCGGAATGCCGGCGCATCCGCGCATGTTGCGCAGCCGCGTCGTACGGCGCTGCCCGCGACGTTGCGCTAATCTCTCCGCTTCGGACTTGGCGCCGCGGCTTTCGGTTACTGATGCGCATTCTCTCGCTCGAAGGCAAGTTGACCGCGCTGCTCTCGGCCGCGGCCGCGGCCGCCGCGCTGCTGAGCCTGGCGATCGGCGGCTGGCTGCAGTCGGCGTGGCTCGGCGTGGCGTGCGCCTTGCTGCTGGTCGTGCCGCTGGCGTTGTTCACCGCGCGTGTCCTGACCAAGCCGCTGCTGAGCCTGCTGCGTGCGCTGTCCGGCAGCGTCGCCAGCCTGCGCGACGGCGACTTCAGCGTGTCGCTGGCCGAACGCCGCAGCGACGAGTTCGGCGAACTGATCCGCGCGCACAACGAACTGGGCCGCGTGCTGCGCGAAGAGCGCCAGAACCTGTTCCAGCGCGAGCTTCTGCTCGACACGATGGTGCAGAACTCGCCGATCGCGCTGCTGCTGGTCGAGCCGGGCGCGCACATCGTGTTCGCCAACCTGGCCGCGCGCGCGCTGCTCAACGACGGCCGCGCGATGAACGGCTTCGACTTCAACACCATCATCGCCGAATGTCCGTTGCCGTTGCGCCAGGCGCTGGTCTCGGGCAGCGACGGCTTGTTCAGCGTGCCGATCGAGGGCGAGGAAGAGACGTTTCACCTGTCGCAGCGCGGCTTCCGCCTGCACGGGCGCGATCACCGCATGTACCTGATCAAGCGCCTGACGCGCGAACTCAGCCGCCAGGAGGTCAAGACCTGGAAGAAAGTCATCCGCGTGATCAGTCACGAGCTGAACAATTCGCTCGCGCCGATCACGTCGCTGGCCCATTCCGGCCGCGAACTGGCACGCGGCGGCGACGCCAGCCGGCTCGGCCCGGTGTTCGACACGATCGAGGACCGGGCCCGGCATCTGCATCGCTTCATCCAGAGCTACGCCGAATTCTCGCGCCTGCCGCAGCCGCAGCCCGAGCAGATCCAATGGCCTGCGTTCCTCGACCAGCTGGCGCGGCATTCGGCGTTTCGCCTCGTCGCAGCGCCGCCGGGGCAGCCGGGCTGGTTCGATCGCGCGCAGCTCGAGCAGGTGCTGATCAATCTGCTGAAGAACGCGCACGAGTCGGGAAGCGATGCGGCGGCGATCGAGATCGAAGTCGCGCAACGCGGCGCCGACCAGCGCATCGAGGTGCGCGACCGCGGCGCCGGCATGAGCGAAGCAGTGCTGGCGAATGCGCTGCTGCCGTTCTATTCGACCAAGCGCTCGGGCAGCGGCCTGGGCCTTGCGCTCGCGCGCGAGATCATCGAGGCGCATGGCGGGCGCATCGCGCTTGCCAACCGCGCCGGCGGCGGACTGGCGGTGACGTTGACATTGCCGGGGCGGCGCGTCGCTCCCGAATAGCCGGCAGATCTCGGCATTCGCGTGGCGGGTCGTTCGGGTACCGCTCCGCCAGCGAGGAAGTGGTGGCGCCGAGTGGCAACGCGGCCAGGGCACGGATCGCGTTGCGGCGAATTGCGATTTCCGGTGTCCGCGCCAGCAGCGCGCAGCGCAGGGCTGGCGTTCAGCGCGGCAACAAGCGCCGGTGCGAATGGATCGACATCAGCACGCCGAAGCCGGCCAGCAACGACACCGCCGAGGTGCCGCCATAACTGATCAGCGGCAGCGGCACGCCGACCACGGGCAGCAGCCCGGTGATCATGCCGCCGTTGACCATGACATAGACGAAGAACGCCATGCTGATCGAGCCGGCCAGCAGGCGCGAGTAGGTATCGCGCGCATTGCTGGCGATCCACAGCCCGCGGCCGACAATAAAAATATACAAGGCGAGCAGCAGCAGCACGCCGATCAGGCCCCATTCCTCGGAAAAAACGGCGAAGATGAAATCGGTCGTGTGTTCCGGCAGGAACTCGAGCTGCGATTGCGTGCCTTGATGCCAGCCCTTGCCGAGCCAGCCGCCGGAGCCGACCGCGATCTCGGACTGGATGATGTGCCAGCCGTTGCCGAGCGGATCGGATTCCGGGTTGAGGAACATGAGCAGACGGTTGCGCTGGTACTCGTGCATGAATGGCCAGGCCAGGGGTGCCGCGCTCGCGAGCGCGGCGAGCGCGACACCGATGCGCCACCACGCGAGGCCAGCCAGGAACACGGCGAACACGCCGCTCGCGACGACCAGCAACGCGGTACCCAGATCCGGCTGCCTGGCGATCAGCAGTGCCGGCGCGCCGATCAGCAGCGCCAGCGCGGCCAGCGCAGTCCAGCGCGGCGGCAATTCGCGCGCATGCAGATACCACGCCGCCATCATCGGCAAGGTCAGCTTGACCAGTTCGGACGGCTGGAAACGCATGATCTTCAGGTCCAGCCAGCGATGTGCGCCGCGGCCCTGGCCGAGCACGGCCACGACCATCAGCAGCAGCAGGCTGGCCATGTACAGCCACGGCGTCCAGTTGCGCAGCACCGTCGGCGGCACGCGCGCGATCAGCAGCATCAGCACGCCGCCGAGCACGAAGCGCAGGCCCTGGTTGATGACCATGTGCCGGTCCAGGTTGCTGGCGCTGTACAGCGTGGCCAGGCCGATGGTGGCCAGCAGCAGCAGCGCGCCGAGCAGCGGCAGGTCGAGTGCCGGACGCTGCAGCGCGCGCAGCAGCCGATGACGCAGGTCGAAGAAGGTGCGTTCGATCGTGGCGGCGTCGATCATCGCGACGTGACCTCGCGCGGCACATCGTCGTAGCGCGCCCAGGCATCCAGGATCGCGCGCGCGATCGGCGCGGCATCGTGCGCACCGCTGCGGCCCGCCTCGAGTGCGACCACGACCGCGATGCGCGCGTCGTCGGCCGGCGCGAAACACTCGAACAGCACCTGGTGGCGCTGGATCGGCGACGAACCGATGCTGGTCCATTCCTCGTCCGTGCGCGAAAAGCGTTCGGCCGTGCCGGTCTTGCCGGCGATCACGTACGGAAAGCCGTCGCCCATGCCGTGCGCGGTGCCGGATGGCGTGTTGACGACGTTGATCATGCCCTGCTCGACGGCGGTCCAGTTCGCCGGGTTGTGCACGATGCCCGGCGCCGGCGTCGGCAGCGGCACCGGTTGCGGGTCGGTATTGATGCCTTCCTGCACCGCGCGCAGCAGATGCGGCTGATGGCGCACGCCACGCGCGGCGATGATGCTGACCGCCTGGCCGAGCTGCAGCGGCGTGACCACCCAGGCGCCCTGGCCGATGCCGGCAATGACCGTCTCGCCCGGATACCAGGCCTGGTTGAAGCGGCCGCGTTTCCACTCGCGCGACGGCAGCACGCCGGACGACTCGCCGAGCAGATCGATGCCGGTCGGCGCGCCGAATCCGAACTTGGCCAGCGCAACGGAGAAGCGGTCGATGCCCATCTCCAGCGCCATGCCGTAGAAGTACGTATTGACCGACTGCGCAATCGCCTCGCGCAGGTCGACGCGGCCATGGCCCCAGCGCTGGTCGTCGCGATAGGCGCGCTTGGTGTCGCCCGGAATGAAGAACTCGCCGGTCGACAGCACCGTGTCCTCGGGCTTGCGGATGCCAAGTTCCAGGCCGGCCAGGCCGACATAGGGCTTGATGGTCGAACCGGGCAGGTAGCCGCCGGCGAGCGCGCGGTTGAGCAAGGGCCGGTCTTCGGCGTTGAGCAAGGTGCTGTAGTCGATCTGGTTGATGCCGTTGACGAACAGGTTCGTGTCATAGCTCGGCACGCTGACCATCGCCAGTACCTCGCCGTTGCGCGGATCGATCGCCACGGCGGCGCCGGCGCGGCCGGCGAATGCAGCCTCGGCGACCTTCTGCAGGCGCGAGTCGATGGTCAGGTACAGGTTGCTGCCCGGCGACGGCGCCTCGCGCTTGATCGAGCGCTGCACGCGTTTGTCGGCGTTGACCTCGACCTGCTCATAGCCGGGCTTGCCATGCAGCTGCGCCTCGTAGCTGCGCTCGATGCCGGTCTTGCCGACGTGCGTCGTGCCGGCGTAAAGGTCGGCATCGAGCCGGCTGGCCTCGTTGACGTCGATGCGGCCGACATAGCCGACCACGTGCGCGAACTCCTCGCCGAGCGGATACGAACGCGTCAGGTACGGCACCACGTCGACACCGGGAAAACGCCAGCGCTCCACCGAGAAACGCGCAATCTCGTCCTCGCTCAGTTTCAGGCGCAGCGGCACGCTGTCGAACGGACGCTTGGTCCGGCGCAAGGCGTTGAAGCGCTGGATGTCGTCTTCGCTCAGCGGCACGACGGCGGACAGCGCGTCGAGCATCGCATCCATCCGGCCGACCTGCTCGGGCACCACTTCGAGGCGGAACGCGGCGGTATTGTCGGCCAGCAGCACGCCATTGCGGTCGAAGATCAGGCCGCGGCTCGGCACGATGCGGCGGATCGAGATGCGGTTGGAATCCGAGCGCGACGAGAATTCGTCGTGCCGGGTTACCTGCAGGTAGAAAAAGCGTGCACCGAGCAGGCTCAGGCAGGCCACGATGAGCAGGAAGCCGGCGATCGCACGCGTGCGGAACAGGGCCGACTCGTGGCGCGCGTCCTTGATGCGTGCGCGCTTGTTCATGGCCGCGACCCTCGGGCAATCCAGTGCCGGTTCCCGACGGCCTTCAGCACGCTTGAGTCAAGCGGGTGAAGCTCCTGCGGAGCAGGAGCGCAGGGGGCGTGGCCGCGTGGCCGCGCTCTCGAACGCCAGCCGGTCGGGCCCTTCAGCGTCGGATACTTCATCAGGATTCGTGCGTGCGCAGGCGCGCGCGCAGGTCGTCGAGCAGCAGGAACAGCCACGGCCACGCCAGCGCCCCGGCCGCCGGCGCGAGCCAGAATGTCGGCGGCGGCAGAGGGTCGCCGGCGAAGGCGTGGATCATGAGCAGGAAGATGCGATCGTTCAGCAGCAGCGCCAGCACGGCGACCGACTGCTGCCACATCGGAAAGAAGCGCAGCCGCGGCCGGAATCGCAGCACGATGAAACCGAGCACGCACAGGCGTGCGGCCTGTTCGCCGAGCAACTCGCCGGCAAGTACGTCGCCGATCAGTCCGAACGCGAACATCAAGCCGAGCCCGACGCGTTCGGGCGCCTCGAGCGACCAGTAGATCAGCACCAGCGCCAGCCAGAACGGCTTGAACGGCAGCAGCGCCGGCGGCAGCGGCATCAGCTGCAGCACATAGCAGATGACGATGCTGCCCCAGAAGAGCGAATTCTGCGCGCGCAGGCGATTCACGTCCCCCGCTCCAATAAGATACCGCGGTCGCGCGCAGCGCGACGATCACTCCCCCTCTCCCGCAGGCGGGAGATGGAGCCGAGCGCGGGTGGCGCCGGAGCGCCGCGAGTCTTCAAGACAGGCAACGCAGCGCGACGATTGCTGCCGTCTTCGATGAAACGCCCGATCACGGCTTTTGCGCCTTCGTCACGGGCGGCGCCTCGCCGGCGAGCGAGGCCGGCGGCCCGAACGCCGGTGCGACGTCGGGCGGGCCGATCGGATCGGTGATCTCGTGCAGCACCAGGACTTCGCCGCTGCGGTCGAGCGACGCGCTCGGCGCGGCGATGGCAGCTGCGAACAGGCCGCTGGCATCGTTGCTGATCGTGCGGATCTCGCCGACCGGAAAGCCGGCCGGATAGACGCCGCCGAGGCCGGAGGTGATCAGGCGGTCGCCAACCTTGACGTCGGCGCTGATCGGAATATTGGGCAACTCGAGCGTGTCGGCGTTGCCGCCGCCCTTGGCGATCGTGCGCAGGCCGGTGCGCTCGATCGCGACCGGGATCGCCTGCGTCGGATTCGTGATCAGCATGACCGTGCTGGTGTGCGCCAGCGTTTCGACGATCTGGCCCATGACGCCGGTCGCATCGATCACCGCCTGGCCGACCGCGACGCGGTCTTCGCTGCCGACGTTGAGCACGATGCGGCGGTGGAACGGACCCGGATCCACCTCGATGAGGCGCGCCAGCTGTGCGCTGAGGCCGAGGCTGGTCTGCACGTCGAGCAGGCGTTTCAGGCGCTGATTCTGCTCCTCGACCGAGGCGTAACGGTTCAGCGCAGCCTCCGCCAGCATCAGCTTGCGCCCCAGTTCGGCGTTCTGCTCGGCCAGGCGGCTGCGATCCGCGAGCGCCAGGCGCGCGTCATTGCTCAGCTGCGCCGGCAGTGCGGCCACGCGATAGACCGGTTCGATGGCGATGCCCAGCGCCGCGCGCACCCGCTCGATATAGCCGCCGCGATGGTCGGCAATCATCAGCACGATCGCGAACGTCAGATACATGGTCAACTTCAGGGTGCCGAGAGCGCTGTCGGCAAACATCGGCGAAGCTTCGTTGCGTGCGATGGCCACGGGACTAGAGTCGCAGGCCGAAGTCGAGCGTCGCGCATCTACGCGATGGGTTGCAGCGCGTCGCGTGCGCGGCATGAGGGTGACACAACGCTGACGAACGCGCGACGCGCCAGGGATGGCTTGCGCAAAGGGCGCTCTTCGATTTCAACCTCGACCGACGCACATTCGGGGCGAACGGAACTGGAACGGGCGCGTTGCAAACGAAGGAAGAGGCGAAGTACATCTGGTTGTTGCCTTTGATCGTGCCCGAACTCCGCAGCTTGCATTCGAATTGCTTCAAAACCAAAGCCCTTCCCGCGGTCCTCGGCCGGGACCTTCCATCGTGCGCCTTCGGTCGACATCCCTCGCACACATCCGGCAGGCGATGCGGTAACTCACGCCATCCATGGCGCTCGCCGTTCGGGCCAGCTGCGCTGTTCGCCGCGGCGCTCCCGGCGCGCGCAGTCAACGCATCGCGCAAGCGTGCCGCATTCGACCCCGGCCTTTTCTCAGCTTTCCCCGGTAAAGAAATCCCCGCCGTGCTGGTCGACCAGCTCGAGCGCACGGCCGCCACCGCGGGCGACGCAGGTCAGCGGATCGTCCGCGACATGCACGTGCAAGCCGGTTTCCGACGAGATCAGGCGATCGATGTCGCGCAGCAGCGCGCCGCCGCCGGTCAGCACGATGCCGCGCTCGGCGACGTCCGAACACAGCTCGGGCGGCGTCTGCTCGAGCGCCGAACGCACCGCTGCGACGATGCCGGCAAGCGGCTCGTGCAGCGCTTCGAGGATCTCGTTCGAGTTGATCGTGAACATGCGCGGCACGCCCTCGGCCAGGTTGCGCCCCGAGATTTCGATTTCCTTGACTTCGGTCTGCGTGAACGCGCAGCCGATCTCCATCTTGATGCGCTCGGCGGTCGACTCGCCGATCAGCGTGCCGTGGTTGCGGCGCACGTAGTTGATGATGGCCTCGTCGAAACGGTCGCCGCCGATGCGCACCGAAGCCGAATAGACGATGCCGTTCAGCGAGATGACCGCGACCTCGGACGTACCGCCGCCGATGTCGAGCACCATCGAGCCGCGCGCCTCGTGCACCGGGATGCCGGCGCCGATCGCGGCCGCCATCGGTTCCTCGATCAGGTAGACGTCGCGCGCACCGGCCGACTCGGCCGATTCCTTGATCGCGCGGCGCTCGACCTGGGTCGAGCCGCACGGCACGCAGACCAGCACGCGCGGGCTCGGCCGGAACATGCGCGAGCGGTGCACCTTGCGGATGAACTGCTTGAGCATTTCCTCGGTCATCGAGAAGTCGGCGATCACGCCGTCCTTCAGCGGCCGTACCGTGACGATGTTGCCGGGCGTGCGGCCGAGCATGCGCTTGGCTTCCATGCCGACGGCGGCGACCGAGCGCGGGCCGCCCGGACCGCGGTCCTGGCGAATGGCGACAACCGAGGGCTCGTTCAGCACGATGCCCTGGCCGCGGACGTATATCAGGGTGTTGGCTGTGCCCAGATCGATTGACAGATCATTGGAGAACAGTCCGCGCAGGCTTTTGAACATTTCGTTGAAATCCAGTGCCAGGCCGCAGCCTGTCGGTCGATGGAGAAAGTAAAGCGCGCCAGTGTAGTAACCGGGGTCAGGCGAAGCAAGGAAAAATGCTGTTAAGCGGCATGGCCCAGTTCGCACTTTCGGCCATGAAAATGGCGCTCGCGAGGCCGCTTGGTGGCGCGCCTGGACGGCACCGGGCGTACCGGCTTGCGCGCTGTCGCCAATTCAACGATGCTGCTATGCCGCATAGCTCATTTTTCAGCCGCGTATGGCCCTCGAGCGCGTCACGGTACGCCGCATTGCCCGACTTGCCCGCCTCTCGATCGGCGAGCACGAGCTCGATTCGGCTGCCGCTGAACTGGGCCGCATGCTCGATCTGGCCGGCCAGCTTGCGGCGGCCGACACCACCGCGGTCGAGCCAATGGCGCATCCGCACGAGCAGGCGCTGGCCTGGCGCGCCGACAGGGTGACCGACCGCGACCGCGCCGATGCCTTGCTGGCGCTCGCGCCGGAGACGCGCGGCGGTTATTACCTCGTGCCGAAAGTCATCGAGTAGCGCGCGATGAGTTTCTCGATCGCGCAACTGGCGCAGGCGCTTCGTGCGCGCCAGACATCGGCGCTCGAACTGGCCCGCGGCGCGCTTGCCGCGGCGCGGGAAAAGGCGGCGCTCAACGCGACCATCACGCTCGACCCGGCGACCGCGGTCGCGGCCGCCGAGCGCGCCGATCGCAGGCTGGCGCAAGGCGAAGCGCCGCCGCTGTGCGGCGTGCCGCTGCTGCACAAGGATATTTTCTGCACCGACGGCATGCGCACGACCTGCGGGTCGCGCATGCTCGAAAGCTTCGTGCCGCCGTACGATGCGACCGTCGTCGAGCGTCTGGCCGCCGCCGGCGCGGTGGCGATCGGCAAGGCGAACATGGACGAGTTCGCGATGGGCTCGTCGAACGAGAACAGCTTCTTCGGCCCGGTGCGCAATCCGTGGGATGCGGCGCGCGTGCCGGGCGGATCATCGGGCGGCTCGGCGGCGGCCGTCGCCGCCGGCATCGTGCCGTTCGCAACCGGCACCGACACCGGCGGATCGATCCGCCAGCCGGCCGCGTTCTGCGGCATCACCGGATTGAAACCGACCTACGGCCGCGTTTCGCGCTGGGGCATGGTTGCGTTTGCCTCGAGCCTGGATTGCGCCGGCGTACTGGCGCGCAGCGCCGAGGATTGCGCGCACGTTCTGGCCGCGATCGCCGGCCATGACGCCCGCGACGCGACCAGCATGCAGAGTCCGGTCGACGGCTATGTCGCCGCATTGTCCACACCGCTGCAAGGCATGCGCATCGGCGTGGCGCGCGAGTATTTTGGCGCAGGCGTCGAAGACGGCGTCGACACGGCGGTGCGCGCGGCATTGCGTCAGCTCGAAACGCTCGGTGCGACACTGGTCGACGTCGCGCTGCCGCACGCGCACCTGGCGATCCCTTCCTACTACGTGATCGCCCCGGCCGAAGCGTCGAGCAACCTGGCGCGTTACGACGGCGTGCGCTACGGCCACCGTTGCGCCGATCCGCAATCGCTCGAAGACCTGTATACGCGCAGCCGCACCGAAGGTTTTGGCGCGGAGGTCAAGCGCCGCATCCTGGTGGGCACCTATGCGCTGTCGGCCGGCTATTTCGATGCGTACTACCTGCGCGCGCAACGCGTGCGCCGGCTGATAGCGAACGACTTCGCCGCGGCCTTCGCGTCGGTCGACCTGATCGCCGGCCCGACCGCACCGACCGTCGCGTTCAGGCTCGGCGAAAAAGCGGACGATCCGCTGGCAATGTACGCCGCCGACGTCAATACCGTGGCCGTGAACCTGGCTGGCCTGCCGGCGATTTCGGTTCCGGCCGGGTTCGCGCCGACGGAAGCGGGCGCCGCGCTGCCGGTCGGCCTGCAGCTCATTGCACCGGCCTTCGCCGAGGCGCGCCTGCTCGCCGCCGCGCACCGGTTCCAGCAACACACCGACTGGCACCTGAGAACTCCCGGCGGCGCCGCATGACCACCCGGCCGTCAGCCCCCAGCCATCATGCCTCGTCCGCCTGGCAAGCCGTCATCGGCCTGGAAATCCACGCCCAGCTCAACGCCGCGAGCAAGCTCTTCTCGGGCGCATCGACCGCGTATGGCGCCGAGCCGAACACGCATGCCAGCGTGGTCGATGTCGCGCTGCCCGGCACGCTGCCGGTACCGAACGTCGCGGCGCTGCACAAGGCGATCCGCTTCGGCCTCGCAGTCGGCGGCTGCATCGCGCAACAAAGTATATTTGCGCGCAAAAACTACTTTTACCCGGATCTGCCGAAAGGCTACCAGATCAGCCAGTACGAATTGCCGATCGTCAGCGACGGGCGGCTGGCGGTGCGCCTCGACGACGGCCGCATGATCCAGGTCGAGATCCAGCGCGCGCATCTGGAAGAGGATGCCGGCAAGTCGGTGCACGATGCGTTCCATGCGGCGACCGGCATCGACCTGAATCGTGCCGGCACGCCGCTGCTCGAGATCGTCTCGGCGCCGGTGCTGTACTCGCCGGCCGAGGCCGTCGCCTACATGCGCACCGTGCACACGCTGGTGCGCTGGCTCGACATCTGCGACGGCAACATGCAGGAAGGCTCGTTCCGCTGCGACGCCAACGTGTCGGTTCGCCGTGCCGGCGAAGCCAGGCTCGGCACGCGCGCGGAGATCAAGAACGTCAACTCGTTCCGCTTCGTCGAAAAGGCGATCGAGTACGAGATCGAGCGGCAGGTCCGCGCGCTGGAAAACGGCGAGACGATCGTGCAGGAGACGCGCCTGTACGACGCCACGCACCATCGCACGCGCTCGATGCGCGGCAAGGAAGATGCCGACGACTACCGCTATTTCCCCGACCCGGACCTGCCGCCGCTGGCGGTGACGCAGGCCGACATCGCGGCGGTACGCGCCGTCATGCCGGAACTGCCGGCCGCGCGCCGCGCGCGTTATGTGTCCACGCTGGGCCTGCCCGAGGCCGACGCGGACCAGCTGTGCAGCGATCGCGCCACTGCCGATTATTTCGAGGCGGTGCTGGGCCTGCTGGTCGGGCCCGCAGCTGCCTCGGTGGCCGGCACGCCTGCGGGCGACAGCAGGGCGAAGATCGCGGCAAACTGGGTCCTGGGCGAACTTGCCGCCGCCTTGAACGAAAGCGCAATCTCGATCGAGCTGTCGCGCGTATCGGCGCCGCAGCTCGCGCAGCTGCTCGCACGCATCGGCGACGGCACGATCTCCGGCAAGATCGCCAAGGACGTATTCGCCGCGATGTGGACCGGCGCGGGCGACGCGGACACGATCATCGCGACACGCGGGCTGCGCCAGATATCCGACAGCGGTGCGCTGGCGGCAGCGATCGACGCGATCCTGGCCGAGTTCCCGAAGCAGCTGGCCGATTGCCGCGCGGGCAACGACAAGCTGCTGCAGTTCTTCGTCGGCCAGGCGATGAAGCGCACGAAGGGCCAGGCCAATCCGCAGCAGTTGAACGCGTTGTTGCTGGAAAGGATAGGGCCGAAGGCCGAGGGCTGAGGGCTGCGAAGCCAGCGAACCCGCGCGCTTTCTCCCGGAATCTGGAACAATACGCGCCTTGCGCAAAGCGCTGCCGCGCTGTTCGGCCCCCGGCCCTCAGCTCTCAGCCCTCGCTTTCAACCAGCCTCAATCCTCACGCCAGAACATGAAAGCCCTCATCTGCGGTTCGCTTGCCTACGACACCATCATGGTGTTCCAGGACCAATTCAAGAATCACATCCTGCCGGACAAGGTGCACATCCTCAATGTGTCGTTCCTCGTGCCGCGCATGCGCAAGGAA
>DATNFS010000020.1:0-3237 GCA_035606275.1 Rudaea sp. | reverse complement strand
GTCGCCTTCCGGCTGCTGCCGGTGTCGCCGCTGCCGCAGGTCGACTTTCCGACCATCGTCGTGTCGGCATCGTTGCCCGGCGCGAGTCCCGAGACGATGTCGACCTCGGTGGCGACGCCGCTCGAGCGCCAGCTCGGCCGCATCGCCGGCGTGACCGAGATGACGTCGAATAGCTCGCAGGGATCGTCGCGCGTCGTGCTGCAGTTCGACCTGTCGCGCGACATCGACGGCGCCGCGCGCGATGTGCAGGCCGCGCTGAATGCCTCGCTCGCGCAGCTGCCGAGCGTGCCGACCAACCCGAACTACCGCAAGGCCAATCCGGCCGACGCGCCGATCCTGATCCTGGCGATGACGTCCAAGACGCTCAGCACCGGCCAGATCTACGACGCCGCATCGACGGTCGTCGCGCAGAAGATCTCGCAGGTCAACGGCGTCGGCCAGGCCACGGTCGGCGGAGCGACTGCGCCGGCCGTGCGCGTCGACATCAACCCGACTGCGCTGAACAAGTACGGCATTCCGCTCGACACGGTGCGCATCGCCCTGCAGAACGCCAACGCCAACCGGCCGAAGGGTTTCGTCGAGCAGGGCGACCAGCACTGGCAGATCTACACGAACGACCAGACGGGGCTCGACTCGGCCCCGTACCGCGACCTGATCGTCGCCTGGAAGGACGGCGCGCCGGTGCGCCTGTCCGACGTCGCCGAGGTCACCGATTCGGTGCAGGACATCCGCAACCTGGGCCTGTTCAACGGCGATCCGGCCGTGCTGATCATCGTCAGCAAGCAGCCCGGGGCGAACGTGATCCAGACGATCGACCGCATCATGGGCCTGCTGCCGCAATTGCGCGCGTCCATTCCGGCCGACATCACGATCAACGTCGCGATGGACCGCACGCAGACGATCCGCGCCTCGCTCAAGGACATCGAGCAGACCCTGGTCATCGCCGTGCTGCTGGTGATCCTGGTGGTGTTCGTGTTCCTGCGCAGCTGGCGCGCCACGCTGATCCCGGCCGTCGCCGTGCCGGTGTCGCTGATCGGCACGTTCTCGATCATGTACCTGGCCGGCTTCAGCCTCGACATCCTGTCGCTGATGGCGCTGACCGTGGCAACCGGTTTCGTCGTCGACGACGCAGTGGTCGTGCTCGAGAACATCTCGCGGCACATGGAGGCCGGCATGCCGCGCCTGCAGGCCGTGCTGACCGGCGCGCGCGAGGTCGGCTTCACCGTGGTGTCGATGAGCCTGTCGCTGATCGCGGTGTTCATTCCGATCCTGCTGATGGGCGGCATCGTCGGCCGCTATTTCCGCGAATTCGCGATCACGCTGTCGGTCGCGATCTTCGTCTCGCTGCTGGTGTCGCTGACGACGACGCCGATGATGTGCGCGCGTTTCCTGCGCCACGACCCGCAGCGCAAGCCGGGCCGGTTCTTCCAGTACAGCGAGCGCGCATTCAACGCCATGCTGCGTCTGTACGAGCGCACGCTGCGCTGGGCGCTCAGCCAGCCGCTGCTGATGATCTTCGTGCTGTTCGTGACCGTCTGCCTCAACGTGTTCCTGTACGTGCAGGTGCCGAAGGGCTTCTTCCCGAGCGAAGACACCGGCGTGCTGGTCGGCGGCGTGCAGGCCGACCAGAGCATCTCGTTCCAGCTGATGTCGCAGAAGATGAAGCAGTTCATGAAGATCGTCAAAAGCGACCCGGCGGTGCAGAACGTGGCCGGCTTCACCGGCGGCGGGCAGCGCAACGGCGGCTTCATGTTCGTCTCGCTCAAGCCGCTGGCCGAGCGCCGCGTCTCCGCCGAGGGAGTGATCAGCCGCATGCGCATGAAGCTCGGCGAGGTCGCGGGCGCACAACTGTTCCTGCAGCCGGCGCAGGACATCCGCGTCGGCGGAAGGCAGAGCAGCTCCGCGTACCAGTACACGCTGCAGAGCGACAGCCTCGACGATCTGCGTGCGTGGGGCGACAAGATTCGCGAGGCATTCACGAACATGCCGGAACTGGCCGACGTCAATTCGGACCAGGCCGTGAAGGGCCTGGAAACGCAGCTCAATTTCGATCGTGCGACCGCGGCGCGCCTGGGCATCACGACGCAGGCGATCGACAATGCACTGAACGACGCCTTCAGCCAGCGCAACGCCTCGACGATCTACGCGCCGCTGAACCAGTACTACGTGATCATGGAGGTCGCGCCGCAGTTCCTGCAGAGTCCGGAGGCGCTCAAGGACATCTACGTGCAGAGCCGGTCAGGCAAGATGGTGCCGCTGATGTCGTTCGCGACTTTCGGCCTCGGCACGACGCCGCTCGCGGTCAATCACCAGGGCCAGTTCGTGTCGACCACGATCTCGTTCAACCTGGCCGACGGCATCAGCCTGGGGCAGGCATCCGACGCGATCGCGCGGACCATGTCGCGCCTGGGCGTGCCCAACACGATCCATGGCGGCTTCGCCGGCAACGCAAATGCCTTCCAGCAGGGCCAGTCGAGCCAGCCGTTTCTGATCCTCGCCGCGTTGCTGGCGATCTACATCGTGCTCGGCGTGCTGTACGAAAGCTACGTGCACCCGTTGACGATCCTGTCGACGCTGCCGTCGGCCGGCGTCGGCGCGATCCTCGCACTGCTGATCTGCAAGACGCAGTTCACCGTGATCGCCTTCATCGGCGTGATCCTGCTGATCGGCATCGTCAAGAAGAACGCGATCATGATGATCGACTTCGCACTCGAGGCCGAACGCCACCAGAATCTCGACGCCCACGACGCCGTGTTCCAGGCGTGCATGCTGCGTTTCCGCCCGATCATGATGACGACGATGGCGGCGATGCTCGGTGCATTGCCGCTCGCGATCGGTTTCGGCGCGGGCAGCGAAATGCGCCGCCCGCTCGGCATCTCGATCGTCGGCGGACTGCTGGTCAGCCAGCTGCTGACGCTGTACACGACGCCGGTCGTCTACCTGTACATGGAGCGCTTCCGCCTCTGGAGCAAGCGCCAGTGGCTGCGCATTTACCGCGATCCGCAGGTGGCCGGGCCGAACGCGGCAGCCTGAGCATGCAACGAGTCGATACGATGATAATAAATATACAAAGGCCGGCGCCGCGACAATGCGCGCTCAAGCCTTCCCCTGCTAGGAAAGGGTTGGGTGCGGATGGTGTTGCCTGTCGGACGGATCGTGGCGCGCATCATCCCGACCCCGCCCTGGAAGGGCAGGCGATCCGGCTGGAAGTCGGACGTGTTGTGCGCGGCGCTGCAC
>DATNFS010000019.1:0-54865 GCA_035606275.1 Rudaea sp. | reverse complement strand
GGCGGGGTGTTCTCGGACGACTTCATCGATGCGTACATCGAGCTGAAGCTGCAGGAAGTCACCAAGTTCCGCATGTCGACCCATCCGATCGAATACCAGATGTATTACTCGATCTGACCTTGAAGAGTCGGTCATGGATGGCCGGCTCGTGATTTTCGCGATCAGGACGATCACGGTCGAGAACAAGGCAAGAGACGATCACCAGAGGCGGACAGAGACGCGGCCAGGACGGTCGCAAACGACGCAAATCAAAAAACAACAAGCCGCGGACCCATTGCGACGCGGGAGGACGGATTGAACGAGCGGTTCCATGACGTTCCGGCGACAACGCCGGGCGTCGACGCAGAGCGACAGCACAGCCGCAAGGTTTGTGTTGGCGCCGCGCCGCTCACCGTTTTCCCCACCGCCGCATTGAGGTTCGAACATGCCCGCAAGACGATTCCTCCCGACCCTGTCCTTGTCCGGCCTGGCTCTTGTCGCCTCGCCGTCGATGGCCGCTGACCCCGACGCGCCCGCTGCCGATCCGGCCGTGACCGCCGCCGCTGCGCCAACACCCGACTGGACTTTTCCCGGCAGCGTCGACATCGCCAGCGACTACATCTTTCGCGGCCTGACCCAGACCAACAAGAAGCCGGCGCTGCAGGGCGGTATCGAGGTCGACCACATCAGCGGTTTCTACGCCGGCGCCTGGGGCAGCAACATCAGCTGGCTGTCGGACCTGACCAAGCTCGGCTACGGCGACGTTTCCAGCAGCCTCGAACTCGACGGCTACATCGGCTACCGCTTCAAGTTCACCGGGGCCTGGGGCCTGGACTTCGGCTTGTATACTTATTACTACCCGGGCGATTATCCGGGCGGCTTCACCAGCCCGAACACGACCGAGGTCTATGTCGCGCTGAGCTACGCCATCGCGTCGCTGAAATACTCGCACACGCTGAGCAACGCATTCGGCATCGCCGGCACGAAGAACTCGGGCTACCTGGATCTGTCGGCGAACTGGGAATTCACGCCGGGCTGGGTGTTGAACGGCCATGTCGGCCACCAGGACATCAACGGCCTGGGCGTCGCCAGCTACACCGACTGGAAATTCGGCGTTACCAGGAACCTCGACGGCAACTGGTCGGTCGCGGTCGCCTATTCCGATACCAACGCGCACGAATCCTTCTACACCAATCCGTACGGCACGTTTCAGGGCCGGTCGACCGGAGTCCTGACCGTGACCAAGACTTTCTGATCATGCGAAGGAGCATCCGATGAAACTGATCACCGCCATCATCCGGCCGTTCAAGCTCGAGGAAGTTCGCGAGGCGCTCGCCCAGGCCGGTGTCAGCGGCTTGACCGTCACCGAGGTCAAGGGCTACGGACGGCAGAAAGGCCATACCGAGCTGTATCGCGGCGCCGAGTACGTCGTCGACCTGCTGCCGAAGATCAAGGTCGAGGCCGTCGTGGCCGAGAAGCTGGTCGAAATCGTGCTCGAGGCGATCGTCCACGCCGCGCGCACCGACAAGATCGGTGACGGCAAGATTTTCGTCAGTCCGATCGATCAGGTGCTGCGCATCCGCACCGGCGAGATCGGCGACGACGCGCTCTAACGGAAAAACCAATCCATGAGGCGACCCATGATTACCGCAACGAGACTTCCCGATCGAACGCGTCACGTTCCGACATTGATTGCGCTCGCCGCCGGCGTCGGCGCGCTGCTGCTTGCACAGCACGGCTACGCGCAGGATGCCGCCGCTCCGGCGGTCGCCGCTGCGGCAACGCCGCCGCCGGTGCCGAACAAGGGCGACACCGCATGGATGCTGACTTCGACCGCGCTGGTGCTGCTGATGTCCGTACCGGCGCTCGCGCTGTTCTACGGCGGCCTGGTGCGCACCAAGAACATGCTGTCGGTGCTGATGCAGGTGTTCGTCGTGTTCTCGCTGGTCACCGTGCTGTGGTGCGTGTACGGCTACAGCATCGCGTTCACCGAAGGCAGCAACGCGTTCTACGGCGGCTTCTCGCGCCTGTTCCTCAACGGCACGTTCAATCCGGCCGATGGTTCGTTCTCGATGGGCGGCACGTTCTCGAAAGCCACGCCGATGTACGAGCTCGTGTTCGTCGGCTTCCAGGCGACCTTCGCCGCAATCACCTGCTGCCTGATCCTCGGCTCGATCGTCGAGCGCGTGAAGTTCTCGGCCGTGCTGATCTTCATGGTCGTCTGGTTCACCTTCAGCTACCTGCCGATCGCGCACATGGTGTGGTTTTTCAACGGGCCGGATGCCTATACCGATGCGAGCGTGGTCGACAAGGTCAACGCCACCGCCGGTTTCATCTGGCAGATGGGTGCGCTCGATTTCGCCGGCGGCACGGTCGTGCACATCAACGCCGGTGTCGCCGGCCTGGTCGGCGCGTTCCTGGTCGGCAAGCGCGTCGGCTACGGTCGCGAAGCGATCAAGCCGCACAGCCTGACGATGACGATGATCGGGGCCTCGCTGCTGTGGTTCGGCTGGTTCGGCTTCAACGCCGGTTCGGCACTCGAAGCCAACGGATCGGCCGCGCTGGCTTTCATGAACACCTATCTCGCGACGGCGTGCGCGGTGTTGTCGTGGGTCGTCGTCGAATGGCTGATCAAGGGCAAGCCTTCGATGCTCGGCGCCGCATCGGGCGCCGTCGCCGGGCTCGTTGCGATCACGCCGGCGGCCGGCAACGTCGGCATTCCCGGTGCGTTTGCGATCGGGCTGATTGTCGGCGTGGTCTGCCTGTGGGGCGTGATGGGGCTGAAACGGTTTATCCGGGCCGATGATTCACTCGACGTGTTCGGCGTGCACGCGGTCGGCGGCGTCACCGGCGCATTGCTGACCGGCATCTTCAATGCGCCGGGCCTCGGCGGACCCGGCTCGACGCAGGACTGGGTCAAGATGACGACCGGCTATCCCGGCATGCTCGAACAGCTGCTGATCCAGGCCAAGGCAGTCGGCATCACGATCGTCTGGACGGCGGTCGTCGCGCTGATCGCGTTCAAGATCGCCGACCTCGTCGTCGGGCTGCGCGTGACCGAGGAACAGGAGCGCGAAGGCCTCGATATCAGTTCGCACGGCGAATCGGCATACGACATGTAGGCAACGACGCATCCTCCCCCGTCGAACGAGCGCTCAATCGCGCCCGTGAAGCGGCTTCCAGCCGGCGCGTCTGCTCGACGTCGCCGGTTTTTTTTGGAGCTGGAGCCAAGGGCGTCGATACGAAGAACACGAAGAAGAGCCACGCAGAACACGAAGGGAAAAGCGAAAGAAGGACTTGCATGGCTTTCTTCGCGTTCTTCGTGTTCTTCGGGGTTCAATCTTTTCCCGTGGACCCACGCCGGAAGACGGCTTCGCGTCAACGTTGGCTGTGCGATCATAGGACGCTGCGCCGAGCGCCCGGCCCCGGGTGCGCTTTTATCTTCCTTCCCACGATACGAGGCTCCCGCCATGACGACGAACGTCAGCAAGCTGATCAAAGACAACAACGTGGAATACGTGGACCTGCGGTTTGCGGACATGCGGGGTTTGCAGCACCACGTGACGTTTCCGGCGCGGGCCGTGGACGAGGCGTTTTTCGAGGAAGGCAAGATGTTCGACGGCTCGTCGATTGCGGGGTGGAAGGGGATCAACGACTCGGACATGGTGCTGATGCCGGATGCGGGCAGCGCGATCCTGGATCCGTTCGCGGCAATCCCGACGGTGATCCTGTCGTGCGACGTGCTGGAGCCGTCGACGATGCAGGCGTACACGCGCTGCCCGCGCTCGGTGGCACGGCGCGCGGAGGCGTATCTGAAGTCCTCGGGCGTGGCCGACATGGCGTACTTCGGGCCGGAGCCGGAATTCTTCATTTTCGACTCGGTGCGCTGGCGCAACGAGATGCAGGGGGCGAGTTTCGAGATCGACTCGGAAGAGGCGGCGTGGAGCAGTAACCGCAAGTTCGAGGAAGGCAATGCCGGGCATCGTCCGGGGATCAAGGGCGGCTACTTTCCGGTGGCGCCGGTCGATTCGCTGGGCGACATCCGCGGCGAGATGTGCAAGGTGCTCGAAGCGTGCGGGCTGGAAGTGGAGGTGCACCATCACGAGGTGGCCACGGCCGGGCAGTGCGAGATCGGCACGAAGTTCTCGACGCTGGTGAAGAAGGGCGATGAACTGCTGACGCTCAAGTACGTGATCAAGAACGTGGCGCACCGCAACGGCAAGACGGCGACGTTCATGCCCAAGCCGATCGTGGGCGACAACGGCTCGGGCATGCACGTGCATCAGTCGCTGGCCAAGGGCGGCACGAACCTGTTTGCCGGCGACCTGTACGGAGGCCTGAGCCAGACGGCGCTGTACTACATCGGCGGCATTTTCAAGCACGCGCGCGCGATCAACGCGTTCACCAATTCCACGACCAACAGCTACAAGCGCCTGGTGCCGGGCTTCGAGGCGCCGGTGATGCTGGCGTACTCGGCCAGAAACCGCAGCGCGTCCTGCCGCATCCCGTTCGTGCATTCTCCGAAAGGACGGCGCATCGAGGTGCGGTTTCCGGACCCGATGAACTCGGGCTACCTGACGTTCACGGCGCTGATGATGGCGGGCATCGACGGCATCCTGAACAAGATCGACCCGGGCGCACCGGCGGACAAGGACCTGTACGACCTGCCGCCGGAGGAAGAGAAGAACATTCCGACGGTGTGCCACGCGCTGGATCAGGCGCTCGACGCGCTGGACAAGGATCGTGCATTCCTGAAGGCCGGCGGGGTGTTCTCGGACGACTTCATCGATGCGTACATCGAGCTGAAGCTGCAGGAAGTCACCAAGTTCCGCATGTCGACCCATCCGATCGAATACCAGATGTATTACTCGATCTGACGACGCACCGTCGGCCTCCCCTCGAGGGGAGGGCGGGATGGGACGGGCCTGTTTCCGCCTCCCTTGCCCGCACGAATCCGCCCATCCGTGCGCCAACGCAATCGAAGGCGTTGAGGCTGGACGTGCGAGCGGTTTCTTCTAGGGTGGGGAGGTTGCGTTGCTTTCCGGCTGCCAGAAATCGCGCACGACGATCGCATGCAGCGCCGTGGTGAAGCGCTTGGCATCGGCGTAGGACAGATGCGACCACTCCGGCAGATCGTAGTTCTGCATTTCCGGGTAGTCCTCGAAATGGATGCCCGGCGCGCCGGACTTGGCCAGCAGCACGTCCCATGATGTCGCGCGCGGAAACAGCTGGTTGTCATGTTCCAGGTAAGGTCCTGCGCTGGGCGGGCGTACGAACAGCACCTTGACGCCGCGCGCGCGCAGTTTCGCGACCGCCTTGACCATGCGATCGATCTGTTCGTCGCGCTTCTTGTCCGATTCCCCGGGTTTCGGATCGTCCGGCGACGGCGCGAAGTCCTGGCTCCAGACCTTTCGCATCAGCGCGCGATAGTCCGGATCGTTCTCGACCTTGCCCCACATGTGCGTGTTGCGATCGGCGTCGGTCACCGAGAGTTTGCGCACGTCGAGCCGGGTCGGCTTCCCGGGCCGATCCGGCCACGGCTGGCGCTGGACCACGGTGGCCAGGGCGTAATCCGGTTCGTAGAACGCGAAGAACGGTTCCACCAGGTGCATCGACAACCACTGGCCGACACGCTGCGACGGCGATTCGTCGCGGAAATACTTCAGCGTTCCGCCGCGATAGCCGTAACCGCTGAAGAACACCTCCGGCGCGATGCCTATCAGCAGGCGGCCGGTGAAGTTCCGATCGTCGGCCAGGTCCTCGGCGAACCGCAGCGGCGAGGTGCCTTCGAATGCAAGCTGGATCGGACGCTCGCCGTCGAGCTTTTCCCACAGGTCCAGCTGGATATCGAAGTACACGCGCGATGCGCCGATGATGACGGTTGCTTTGCCCTCGCCGGCATCGATGCGGCGGCGCTGGATCGCCCACAAGCCGAAGCTGTTGCGATAGCCCGGCGTCGCGCCGAAGTCGCGCCAGTACCATTCCCAACCGCCCAGCAGCAACGCGAACAACACCAGCATGCCGACGAAGATCCGCGCCCATGGCTGCTTCGGCACCGGCCGCAGCGGCACCGGCTGGGCCACGCCGGGACGATCGGAGGCGGTTTCGCGCGCATGGATCGCACGCTCGTGCGCGTCGGCGTCGTGGACGAACGTGGCGTCGGCTGCCACGTCAGAACTGGAAATAGATGAACGCATTGCCGGCCCCCTGTGCGATGACGATGGCAAACGCAAGCAGCGACCACATCACGCAAACTGCCGCCGCCGGCGTCCTTGCGATGACCGATTCGAGGGTTCGCCCGCGCATCAGCCAGTGCGCAATCACGATGCCGGCCACGATCACCGAGACGACGACCAGATAATAGGTTTCGAGTATGGGTTTTGCGCCGCCGTTGAGGCCGACCATGCCGGACAGCACGCTCCAGGCCTTGCCGAACGTCTTGGCGCGAAAGAACACCCAGGTGAGGTTGATCAGCAGATACGTCAGCAGTCCGAGCGCGACGAACATCAGCGGGCCGGGCCGATAGTTCGAAAAGCGCGAGCGCAGCACGCGTTCGACCGCCAGGTAGAGACCGTGCAAGCCGCCCCAGGCGACAAACGTCCAGTTGGCACCGTGCCACAGGCCGCCGAGCAACATCGTCATCAGCAGCGCCGCATACGTGCGGAACGGCCCGTGCCGGTTGCCGCCGAGCGGGATGTACAGATAATCGCGCAACCACGATGACAGCGTGATGTGCCAGCGCCGCCAGAAATCGGAGAAGCCGACCGCGGCGTACGGAAAGCGGAAGTTGTCCGGCATGGCAAAGCCCAGACACAGCGCCGCACCGATCGCGGTCGTCGAATAACCGGCGAAATCGCAGAAGATCTGCCCGCTGAAAGCAAGCGTGCCGATCCACGCATCGACCGTGCCGGGGACCTTGTCGCTGTCGTAGATCCGTTCGGCGGCACGCGACAGGAAGCTGTCGGCGAGCACGATCTTGTTGAACAGGCCGATCGTCATCAGCGCCAGGCCGAAGCGGATCTGGTCGCCGGTCGCGCGCCGCGGCTGCTCGAACTGCGGCACCAGTTCGGTCGGGCGCATGATCGGACCGGCGACGAGGTGCGGGAAGAACGTCACGAACAGCGCGTAGTCGAGGAAGTTGCGCGCCGGCAGTGCGCGGCGCAGATACACGTCGAGCGTGTACGACAATGTTGCAAATGTATAAAAAGAGATTCCGACCGGCAGCACGATGTCGTAATGCGCCGGCTGCCAGGCAACGCCGAGCGACGCCATCAATGCGCTGAAATTGTCGACGAAGAATTGTCCGTACTTGAAATAGGCGAGCATGCCGAGGTTGGCGACAACCGACAGCAGCATCCACGCGTGGCGCGCCGCCTCGCGTCTGGCCTTGACCAGGCCCTGCGCGGCGTACCAGTCGACCACGGTCGAGATCCACAGCAGCATCACGAACGGCGGATTCCACGCCGAATAGAAGATGTAACTGGCGATCAGCAGGTTGAACTTGCGCGTGGTCCACGGCAGCGGCAACGAATGAATGCCGAGCACGAGCGCAAAGAAGACGACGAACGTCAGCGAATTGAAGACCATTCCCGATGCCCCCGGTGAAACGGCGTGAAACGAGCGCCCGCTTGTTCGAATCGTTTTTCGGGGCGCGCCCTCATCTTCGCATATTCGCCACGGGAATTTGCAGCCGACCGGGCGCCGGGCGCTGAACTCAGTGCCGGGGCTGCCCTTCCGATGCGGTGCCGACGCCAGCCCGGTCGCCCGGTCGGTGCCGGCCGCCGCAGCGGATCACCGCGCCGGCGGGCGCGGGGCGGGTGCGCCGAGGATCCTCTGCACCATCGGCATCGGCTTGGCAAGGTCGAAGATGAGTGCCGCCACGAGGCCGGCCACGACGGCCAGCAGGGTGAGCCTGAACGGCGGAACGCCGAACTGGAACAGGCGCTGCAGAACCGGTACGGCAATGCAGGCGACGGTGACGAACGCGGCGATTGCGGCGACCGTCCAGTACGCGCCGTGATCGCGCGCAAGAAGGCTCGCGAGCGCCGCACCGCGGGTGGCGACTACGCGGATCAGCGCGAGATTGCCTGCAGTGAACGTGATGAACGCGAGCGAGCGCGCGACATCGGTTCCGATGCCGGCCCGCAGGCTCAAGGCATATGCCGCGAGCGCCGCCGCCAGCAGCAGCACCCCCTGGATCGCCGCCACCCCGATCTGGCGCCAACCGAGCAACGCGTCGTCCGGGTCGCGCGGCGGCTGGCTCATCGTGCCGGGTTCGACTGGTTCGTTTTCGAACGCGATGGCACAGACCGGATCGATCACCATCTCGATCAGTACCACATGCAGCGGCAACAGCAGCGGCGGCAGGCCGACCAACAGCGGCAGTATAGTCAGCCCCGCGATCGGCACGTGCACGGCGGCAATGTAGATCGAGGCCTTGCGCAGGTTGTCGAAGATGCGGCGCCCCATTTCGATTCCGGCGACCAGGTGGTTGAGATCGTCCTCGAGCAACACGATCGAAGAAGCCTCGCGGGCGACGTCGGTGCCGCGACCGCCGATCGCAAGGCCGATGTGCGCCGCCTTCAACGCCGGCGCATCGTTGACGCCGTCGCCGCTCATCGCGACGATCTCGCCGTTTTCCTTCAACGCCCGCACGATGCGCAATTTCTGCTCGGGGCGGATGCGCGCGAACACGCGCACGGTCCTGACTTCCCGCCGCAACCCGGCATCGTCCATCGCGGCAATCTGCGTTCCGGTGAGCGGCGGTACGCTGCAGTCGATGCCGGCCTGGCGCGCGATCGCGACCGCGGTAACCGGGTAATCGCCGGTCATCATCAACACCGAAACGCCGGCACGGCGGGCCGCCGCAATCGCCCGCGGCGCGCTGGCGCGCAACGGATCGGCGAAGGCGATCACGCCCTGCAGCCGCAGTCCGAGTTCGGCCGGCTCGTCGCTGATCACGCTGCCGTCGCGCAACGCGGATGCCGCGACGGCCAGGACGCGGAAGCCGCGCCCGGCCAGGGGTTCGACAAGATGCAGCAGGCGCTCGCGTTCCTTGCCGGCCAGGCCGCAAAGATCCGCGATTGCCTCGGGCGCACCCTTGGCTGCAGCCATGAGGGATCCATCGGCACGTTGCCAGACCCGTATCACGGCCGGACGTTCGTGGCTGATGCCGTATTCGCGCAGCAACATCGGCTCGGCGGCTGACGCGGTCTGCGCGTCCGTCGCCGCCGCCAGCTCGTGCACGGAGCGATCGAGCGGATCGTTGGAGCTGTGCGCCGAGGCGAGCGCGGCGCAGCGGACCAGTTCGACGAACGCATCGGGCAGCCGCTCGTCGCCGGTCCGCAGCTCGATCGCCGCTTGCGCCGTCGCCAGCGCGCAAACACGCATGCGGTTCTCGGTCAGCGTGCCGGTCTTGTCCAGACACAGCGTGCTGCAGGCGCCGAGCATTTCGATCACGGCGGTTCGTCTGACCAGTACGTGCAGGCGGGCGAGGCGTCTGCCGCCGAGCGCGACGAAGACGGCGAGCACCATCGGAAATTCCTCGGGCAGCGCCGACATGGCGAAGGCGATGCCGGACAGAGTCCCCTGCAGCCACGCGCCTCGCAGCAGGCCATAGAGCAGCAGCACGAGCACGCTGCCTGCCACCGCGGCCACGGCAAACAAACGCACCAGCCGGCCGAATGAGCGCTGCAGAAGCGTAGGCTCCAGCTCGATCGACGCCAGCGAGGCGCCGATGCGGCCGGCTTCCGTGCGCGCGCCGGTGTGGAGAACTTCGGCGAATCCGCGGCCGGATGTCACCAGCGTGCCGGCATAGACCATCGCCGGCGCGCGCTCGTCCTGGCCTGCCGACGACACCTGCTTCGTGACAGGCACGGATTCGCCGGTCAGCATGGCCTCGTCGACAGTGATGCCTTCGGCACGCAGCAGAACGCCATCGGCCGCGATCCGCTCGCCGTCGGCGAGCAGCAGAATGTCGCCCGGAACGACCTCGCGTGATGCGATGCGTTGCTCGGCGCCGTCGCGCATCACGCGCGCGAGCGGCGCTGCCAGCGCGCGCAGCGCCTCGATCGCATTCTCGCTGCGATTTTCCTGCACCACCACCAGCAGGATCGAGAGTGCGGCGAAAGCGGACATCATCAGGCCTTCGCCGATACCGCCGATTGCCAGGTAGACGACCGCCGCTGCGGAAAGCAGCAGAAACATCGGCTCACGCAGCACGCCAAGCAGGATGCGGCCGAAGCCGCGCCGCGGTACGCCCGGCAACTCGTTGGGCCCGTGCTCCAGCAGCAGGCGACGAGCGTCCGCGCCGGTCAGCCCTTGCGCCGGCACAGCTCGATTCGCGGACGATTGCGCGCGCATCGTTACCTTCTAGCCGAAGGCCGCGGCCGGGCCCTTGACGCGCATCAAGTCTATCGGCAAACCAATTCCGGCTGAGAAGGCCTCGCCAGTGCCGTCGGCATCGCCAACGGATGCGCGGTCACGATGCAATGCACTAAACTGGTGCAATGCTTGCGGCCTCCGACAATGATCACGCCCGCCTCGGGTTCGAGCAGCTTGTGACGGCGGTGGCGATGCTCGATTCCAGACTGCATTTTGTTCGCGCAAATGCCGCGTTTTGCGAGCTTTTCGACGTCGGATCCCCGAAGTTGCGCGATATTGCATTGTCGGATTTCGGCAAGGCCGGACTCGTTCTGGACCCGATCGCGCGCCGCGCCCATGTCCAGCAGACAGCGGTGGCTTCCCGCGGCGAGCGCATCATGACCGTTTCAGGGCATTTGTTCAGTGCCGACATCACCGCCAGTGCCGTCACCGACGGCGTCCTGCTCGAAATCCACCGCATCGCGCCGGAAGGCGCCGTCGCACCGCCGGCGCGCCTCTCCGAGAGCCTGCGCGGGCTGGCACACGAAGTGAAGAACCCGCTTGCCGGAATCCGCGGCGCGGCGCAATTGCTCAAGCGGCGCGTGGCCGAGCCGGAGCTGGCGCACCTGGCCGACATGATCATGGCCGAAGCCGACCGGCTCGCGAACCTGGCCGACCGCCTGCTGCACGGCGGTCGCAAGCCGCACCTGAGCCACGTCAACCTGCACGAGGTCATCGAACGCGCACGCGCGGTGATCGCGTCCGAGGCGGCGCCGTCGGTGCAACTCGACCGCGACTACGATCCGAGCCTGCCGCGTCTGCGCGGCGACGCCGACCGGCTGCTGCAACTGCTGCTCAACCTGATGCGCAATGCGCTGCAGGCCGGCGCCGCGCGCGTCGGCGTGCGCACGCGCGCGGCGCACAACGTGCTGATCGGCGACAAGCCGGCGCGCCTTGCCGCGCGGCTCGACGTGATCGACGACGGCCGCGGTGTTCCGGAAAGCCTGGGCGAGAGCCTGTTCCTGCCGCTCGTGTCGGGGCGTGCGGATGGAAGCGGGTTGGGACTTGCGCTGGTCCAGGAAATCGCGCGCGAGCACGGCGGCATCGTGGTCCACGACGGCAGCCGCCCGGGCCAGACGGTATTCTCGCTGCTGCTGCCGCTCGGGGGCGAACATGGCTGAGGTGTGGATCGCCGATGACGACGAATCGATCCGCTTCGTGCTCGGCGAGGCGTTGCGCGAAGCCGGCCGCACGGTGCGCGCCTTCGTCGATGCCGAAGACCTGCTCGATGCCACCGGGCACGCCGTTCCCGATGTCGTCTTTACCGACGTGCGCATGCCGGGCGCGGGCGGGTTGAAGCTGCTCGAATTGCTCAAGGCGCGCGGCATCGCCGCGCCCGTCATCGTCATGAGCGCCTATACCGACGTCGCCTCGACCGCTGCTGCGTATCGCCAGGGTGCGTTCGACTTCATGCCCAAGCCGTTCGACCTCGACCAGGCCGTCGCCGCGGTCGAACGCGCGCTGATGCAGACGCACCCGCTGCCGCCGTCGGCGGCCGCGGCGCCGGGTGAAACCGAGCTGATCGGGCAATCCGCGGCGATGCGCGAAGTGTTCCGCAACATCGGCCGCATCGCCGCGACCGATCTCAATGTGCTGATCACCGGCGCGACCGGCACCGGCAAGGAACTGGTCGCGCGCGCGCTGCATCGGCACAGCACGCGCGCGCTGCGCCCGTTCGTCGCGCTCAACACGGCGGCGATTCCGGCCGAACTGCTCGAGTCGGAACTGTTCTGCCACGAGGCCGGCGCGTTCACCGGCGCGCAGAAGCGTCATCCGGGACGCTTCGAGCAGGCCGAGGGCGGCACGCTGTTCCTCGACGAGATCGGCGACATGCCGCTGTCGTTGCAGACGCGGCTGCTGCGCGTGCTGGCCGAGAACGAGTTCTACCGGGTCGGCGGACGCGAGCTGATCCGCGCCAACGTGCGCGTCGTCGCCGCGACGCACCAGGATCTCGACGCGAAGGTGCAGAGCGGTGCATTTCGCGCCGATTTGCTGCACCGCCTCGATGTCGTGCGCCTCGAATTGCCGCCGCTGCGCGAACGACGCGAGGACATCGCCTTGCTGGCCTCGCGTTTCCTCGCGCGCGCGGCGCAGGCGATGAATCTGGAAGCGAAGCGTTTTTCCGCCGCCGCGCTGGCGGCGCTGCAAGATCTGCCGTGGCCCGGCAACGTGCGCCAGCTGGAAAACCTGTGCCGGCGCCTCGCTGTCATGGCGCCGGGTCGCGAGATCCGCGTGCAGGATCTGCCCAAGCCGGATGCGGCGGCGGCGGCCAGCGGCGATGACTGGACCACGACGCTGACGCGCGAGGTGCGCGACCGGCTGCGCCGCGGCGAACGCGACGTCTACGCCAGCACGCGCGAACGCTTCGACCAGAGTCTGCTCGGCGCAGCGCTGGCCGAGAATTCCGACCATCGCGGCCGCGCGGCACAACAGCTCGGACTGGGCCGCAACACGCTGACGCGCAAGCTCGGCAGCTCGCGCAAGCGGCGTGAGACGTGACGGGGCAAGGGAGAGAAAAGCATGAGAGGTGAGGCGGAAGATGCTCGCCCGGCAAGGTCATCCACAAATCCACTACTATACTTGCGATGAACACAAGCCCAGTTGAAATCCGTATCCGTGCCGCGCAGGGCGGCGACATTGGCGACATCGTCCGCTTCAATGCGGCGATGGCGCTGGAAACCGAACATCGCGCGCTCGACGTCGAGGTGCTGCGCGCCGGCGTCGCAGCAGCGCTCGGCGACGCGCGCCACGGTTTCTATCTCGTCGCCGAAGCGGCCGCACAGGTCGTCGCCTGCCTGCTGATCACGTATGAATGGAGCGACTGGCGCAACGGCCAGTGGTGGTGGCTGCAGAGCGTCTACGTCGATCCGCAATTCCGCCGCCACGGCGTGTTCCGCGCGTTGTACGACGAGGTCGAGCGTCGCGTCCGCGACACCCCGGGCGCCATCGGACTGCGCCTGTACGTCGAGCGCGACAACCGGCGCGCGCAGCAGACCTATGCTGCGCTCGGCATGCACGAAACCGACTACCGGCTGTTCGAGAAAACGCTGGTGTCGACCAGGGCGTCGACCGCGACGGCCGGCAGCTGATGGGGGCGGGCCGCTCGGGCTTCGTCGGGCGCGCATTTGCCGATGCGCTGTGCCTGTATGTCATACCGTTTACTGCGGCGCTGCTGCCCTGGCGCTTCGGATTTGCGTGGCTCAAGCAGCTGGCCACCTGGTCGTTCCTGTATCGCGATTCGGTCGAGAGCCTGTGGTCCGGCGCGACGCCGTTCTTTCCCGAAGCCGATGCGCGGCAGTGGAAGATGCGCGCGCGCCTGTTGCTGCTGGTCGAGCACACGGACACGTACCTGACCCTGCTGCGCAGCGACCGCTGGTGGCGCCGGCACATCGCGGTGCGCGGCGAGTTTCCCGCGACGGGCGAGGCCAATCTGCTGCTGACGTTTCACTGGGGCACCGGCAACTGGATCTGGCGCCTGCTGCGTGCCCGCGGCATCCGCGCGTTCTTCCTCGCGCGGCGCCCGCAGGGCCGCTCGCTCGGCCTGAGCCGGCTGTCGTACTGGTACGGCCGGTTGCGCGGCTGGAGCCTGCGTCGCATCGGCGGCGCCGGCGTCATCTTCACCGGCGACAGCGCCGATGCGATCAACGCGGCGCTCGCCGACCGCAACAGCGTGATCGGCATGCTCGATGTCGGCGCCCGCGCCGGACAACAGACCGTATCCGGCGCGCTGTTGAGCAGGCAGGTGCGCCTGCCCTTCGGCCTGGCGCGTATCGCGCAAGGCACCGCCACCGCGGTGACGCTGTTCAGCGTCGGCCTCGACTGGAGCAGCGGCGATCGCGACGTCGTGATTGAAGTCATCCCACCCGGCACGGATGCCGATGGTGTCATGCGCGCCTACATCCGGCACCTCGATGCGCGCCTGCACGGCGCGCCGGAAGCCTGGCAGATGTGGCATGAAGCGAATGCGATCTTCGTGCCGCCGGCGAAGGGCATTTGAACGCGGATGATGGGCGATCGACGCGGATCGGGCAAACAAGAAATTGCCCTGCTCAATCGCCTGAATCCGTGGATATCCGCGTAGTCCGTATTCAGGACTCGAGGCTTGAACGCGGATGGGCGCGACGACGCCCGCCTAGACGTTGTAGCCCTTGTACAGCGTGTTGTGCGCGGGCCGGATTTCGGCCTCGGGACGCTGCGTTGTATAATAGTATAAAGCGATCGATTGCCGGTAGATGCCGTCCGGCGCCGTCCAGGGATTCGGGTGGCCATGGAACGTGTCGGACCGCGTCGCAAACAGGACCGCGCGATTGAACAGCGGTTCGACCAGCCGTTCGCGCCGCGTGCCCTCGGTGTTCCACAGTTCGAGCTCGCCGCCGTAGGCCGGCTGCCAGTCCGGCGTGAGGTAGATCAGCAGGTTCAGGCGGCGGTGGGCCTGCAGGCGCTCGTGCCAGTTGAAGTCGGCGTGGATGCCCAGGTGCCCGCCGCGACGGCTCAGATGGATGCCGCCGCCGGCCAGGTGCGGGTCCGGCAGCAGATGCTCGATGCCGGTCAGCTCCTCGAGAAAGCGCAGAAACGGCCGCGAGTTGAGGTCGTGGATCGCCTGGCGCAGCGGTCGCGGCATGTGTTCCTCGTCGCTGCAGCCGAGCTTGACCTCGAGTCCGGGCGCCGCATAGTGGTCCCATGCAACCGGATCGTCCGGCCGCGGGAATACGCGTGCGAGGTCGCGTGAGTCGGCGGCGCGCAGGAAGTCGTCGATGACCACGTGCGGATAGGGCGCGGCGCCGCGGAACGCATCGCCGAATTCGCCGGTGCGGCGGTTCAGGGTATCAAGATCGAAAACGTAGGGCATACAATAGGCGACCGCTCGAGCGCGCATGATATCAGCACACTCGATCATCCCGGCTTTCGCGAAGGTGGCTTGTGACCTCGATCAAACGCGTGGCAGTTCTCGGTGGCGTGCGCATTCCGTTTTGCCGCAACAACACGGCCTACGCCGACGTCGGCAACTTCGGCATGGCGGTCAAGACGCTCGGCGCGCTGGTCGAGCAATACGGCCTGCACGGGCTGGAACTGGGCGAGGTCGCATTCGGCGCGGTGATCAAGCACGCCTCGGAATGGAACCTGGCGCGCGAGGCGGTGCTGTCGTCGGGACTGGCGCCGACGACGCCCGGCATCACCACCGCGCGCGCCTGCGGCACTTCGCTCGACAACACGATCATCATCGGCAACAAGATCGCGACCGGCCAGATCGAAGCCGGCATCGCCGGCGGATCCGACACGACGTCCGACGTGCCGATCGTCTACAGCCGCGCGCTGCAGCAGCGCCTGCTCAACGTCAACCGGCAGAAGACGCCGCTCGACAAGGCCCGGGCAGCGCTGCGCGGATTCTCGTTCGGCGAGTTGAAGCCGAGCTTTCCGGGCGTCGCCGAACCGCGCACCGGCATGTCGATGGGCGATCACTGCGAGCTGATGGCCAGGCAGTGGAAGATCTCGCGCGAGGACCAGGACAAGCTCGCCCTGTCGAGCCATCAGAAGGCAGCCGCTGCGTATGATCGCGGTTTCTTCAGGGATCTGGTCGTGCCGTTCCGCGGACTCGATCGCGACGGTTTCCTGCGTGCCGATTCAACGCTGGAAAAGCTCGCCGCGTTGAAGCCGGCGTTCGACAAGACCTCCGGCAACGGCACGCTGACCGCCGGCAATTCGACCGGCTTGTCCGACGGCGCGTCGGCCGTGCTGCTGGCGAGCGAAGACTGGGCTGCCGCCCGCGGCTTGAAGCCGAAGGCGTTCCTGACCCATTCGCAGGTCGCCGCCGTCGACTTCGTGCATGGCGAGGGCCTGCTGATGGCGCCGACGATCGCCGTGTCGCGCATGCTCGACGCAGCCGGCCTGACCCTGCAGGATTTCGATTTCTACGAAATCCACGAAGCGTTCGCCGCGCAGGTGCTGTGCACGCTGCGTGCGTGGGAAGATGCCGACTACTGCAGGAACCGCCTCGGCAAGGACTCCCCGCTCGGCAGCATCGATCCGGCCAAACTCAACGTCAACGGTTCGAGCCTGGCGCTCGGCCATCCGTTCGGCGCGACCGGAACGCGCATCGTCGCCACGCTCGCCAAGCTGCTCGAGGAGAAAGGCGCCGGGCGCGGCCTGATCTCGATCTGCACCGCCGGCGGCATGGGCGTCACGGCAATCGTCGAACGGCCCTGAGTCGAAAAGACCCGCGGCAACGCTTCAGAATGTCACGACATCGACGTCGGCCGCGTCGAGCGAGTCGATCGTGATCTCGACCGCAGCCCCGGCACAGCGGCGGCAATCATAAATGCGGCTGACCATATCCGTGGCGATCGGCGCGAGCGGCGTGCCATCGACCGAAACCGTGATCTGCGGATCGGGCGCGAAGCCGAACGCGATGTTCGAGATCGCGATATGGACGGGCGCGCCGGGCGCAAGGCGCAAGTGCCGCTGCTGGGTCGCGGCCGCGAGTTTCGGCGTGTAGGCCGGATAAACCGGCAGTGCCGGCGGATCGATTGCAGGGCCGTCCGACAGCGGCTGCGCAGGCACGATGCCGATCGAGCCCAGGCGTCGCTGCGGCCGCACACCGATGCGTGCCCACAATGCCCGCGACAGACCGAGCCAGTGTGCGCGCCGCGGATCCGTGCCGCCGAGCGACACGTCGCTGCGCAAGCAGGCAAGGCGCATGTCGATGGCGTAGCCGTGCAGCAGATATTGCGCGAGCGCGCCGTGCGCGCTGACCGCCGGCGCGCTGCACAGGAATTGTCCGCTTGCGGCAACGCCATAGGCTGGCATCAGCAGCAGCGGCTGCGTGTCTTGCGGCGCTGCGCCGACGTTGAACATCGGGAAAAAGTTGAACGGCCACTCGCCGTGTTTCTGCAGCTGTGCCGCACGCACGCCACACAGCGCAAAGCTGGCGGCGGCGGCGATGTAAGCCGTGGCGCGCGCGAGTGCGGCAACGAACGGGCGCGTCAGGCCGGCAAGACCGATGCCGACGATGCCGGCCAGCACGACACGCAGCGGCGTGGTCATGTAGTACGGCGTCATGTCGCGCAACAGCGCGGTCGTGACGGCGATGGCGGCAGCCGTCGCGAAACCGGCAAGCGCGACCTGGCGCGTCCGGGCCGTCCCCAGCATCGCGGCGACGGCAGCACCAGCTGCGCCGACCAGCCCGATCGCCGCGAGCGCGGCGCAGGCCAGATCGGCGGCCCACGGCGGCCAATCGAGCAACACGCCGAACCAGTAGTGCGTTCCGCCGAAGGCCGTGGCGACGAACAGCGACCAGACCGTGCCGGGGTGGCCCGCATGTTCGCCGCCGATGAAGCGCGCGCCGGCAGCCAGATCGGCGAATCCCTGCGCGGCATCCCAGATGAAATACGGCAGCAGCGGCAGCACGCCGACGCCTGCGGCGACCAGCACATCGCGCATGCGGCAATGGCCGCCGCGCACGGCCCACACCAGCAGCGCCAGGCCCGTCCAGACCAGGCCGGCGTTGGCCGGATGCGCATGCAACGCGAGCACGAAGAACAGCGCCACGCCGGCAAGATAGCGCAGCCGCGGCCGCCGCCAGTAGCGTGCGGCGCACAGCACGAATGCCAGCACGCAGGCCGATGACAGCAGGTAGTGCAGCGGAAACACCCATTCGAGCGAACTCCAGCTCGGCACCAGCAGGCCGCAGGCCCAGAGCATGCCGGCGCGGCGTCCATGCAGCTCCTTGCCGGCGAGGTAGGCAAGCGGAAACTGCAGGCTGGCCAGCACGCCGAGCAGCAGCATCGTGCCGAGCCAGCCGCGGCCGATCGCCAGCAGCACAGTCAGCAGCCAGTACCAGGCGGGTCCCAGATGGATCGCGCCGGCCAGGACCGGGCCGCTGAGCGGCAGCGCTTCGCCGTGCAGCGAGCGCCACGCGATGAACATGTCGCGCGCCAGGTCCATGTGCACGGCGGCATAGGCGATGCGTGCCGCGCTCGCGCCTACAAGCGCGAACAGCGCGAACGTGCGCCAAAAACGGCGGCGTCCGGTATCGCCGGGAGCTTGCATGTGCGACTTCACGCCGGAGCCGGAGCCTGGCGCCGGCGTTGAGCTGGTTGCCGCATGACGCGAGCGGGACCGCCACCGCTGCGGCGGTCGCTCACGACGGGAAAACGGCGGAGCTTAGGAAAACCTGAAGCGCGGCGTGAAGTCCGAACTCGGCGCGTACGAGGTGCGCCGCTGGCGCATGCGCGCCTGCAATTCGGCGCGCCGGCCTTCGAGCCATTCCTCGCGGCCCAGGCCGCTGGTGTCGGCACCGCGGCGATGGGCTTCCTGTTCGCGGAACGCGCAGAAGTCGGCGTAGGCTTCGATCTCCGGCTGCAGCACCGTGCTGACAACCTCGATCATGATCGCGTCGTCGAGAAAGCCGAGCACCGGGATGTTGTCCGGGATCAGGTCTTCCGGATCGGCGAAGTAGGTCAGCGCCGAGACGACGCGGCTGCGATCCTCGTCGGAAAGCGCCCAGCCGACATCGCGCGCCATCGCGACCAGGTTCTCGACCGATGCCAGGCGCGAGCGCACGAACTCCGGCATGTTCTGGCCCTGCGAATCGGCGAAGGTCTTTTCGGCGGCGCCGAGAATCTCTTCGGCGCTCTTGCCCGAGGCGCGCTGCGCGGAGCGCTGGACGGCGTCGACGAAGAACGGCAGGTCGTCGTCGGAGATGTCGATCGTAAACTGCAGTGCCATGGCGCTATCCAGTGTGCGGTGAAGACAGGGAAGACTAGCCAGCCGCCGTCGGCGCGTCAATTGCGAAATGGTCGATTGCAGCCGGCGGGCGCAAAACTGCGCCGCAAACGAGTCACAGGATCGACAGCAGTCCGGCGCCGAAGGCCGTGACGATCCGGGTATAGATCGTCTTCGACGGCAGCCTGACATCGGGAAAATCGCCGACATCCGTGTGGCAGCCGTAGAAGCCCGGATCCGAAGGTGGCGATGGCCGGCAGCCCGGGTCGAGCTCGTAGCTGCCGGCATAGCGGAACGGCCAGAAGTCGAACATCGGCAGCGCCGCGGAGAAATCCGCGATGGCGCCGTTGATCCGGCTCAGCAGGTTCGTGCGCGGGCGCTTGGCGATGATCCAGGCATTGTCCGGTTCGCTGTCGCGCAGGATCGACGCGCGCACCGCGTCGGCGAGCGCGCGGTCGAAAATGATGAATCCGGACTCGGTGTTGTAGTGGTACGAGCGCGGATCGAAGTTGTGCGAACCGATCACGGTCACCTCGTCGTCGATGACCATCGACTTGGCGTGCAGGCCGATGCGCACCCCGCCGCGGCTGAGCGGTGCGCGGCCGTATTTCTGGTAACCGCCGTCGCCGCCGCCGCCGCCGGCGGCGAGCGTCGCGTAATCGGCGACGAGGTCCGCCGCTTCGGCCGGAAACGGCTTGAACTCGTGGATCTGGAAGCCGAGCTTGAGGTAGCGCTTCTTGTACTTGTACGACAAGGCGTAGACATAGAACGCATCGGTCGATGCGAGCGAATTGGTCGACACGATGACGCGCAAGGCGGGCTGTTCGCGCTGCAATCGGGCGAACACGTCGCGCGCGGTGTTGCTGAGCACCAGGTACGGCGTCTGCAGCACGATCTGCGAGCGTGCGCCGCGCACCAGCGCCATGATGCGCCGGCTCAGTTCATTGTCGCGCGGTTCGTCCGGCTGCCTGAGCTTGCCCGGCTCGTCGGAGAAGTACTCGATCCGGCCGACGCGCAGCGCGCGAGCGGCAAAGGCGCCGATGTACGCCGCGTCATCGGCGCGCCGCGACAGCGCGGCGACGCGCGCCGGATTGCGATACGCATGCCCGGCATAGCCGGGTGCGTCGACGCCGTCGGCGAGGATCTCCGCGGCGACGTCGCGCAGGCGGCTCAGCGGCGCCGACTCCTTGTTCACCCAGAAACGCTGGAACGAATCGCGCATCTGCAGCGCCGCCGGTCCGGCCACCAGCACATCGCGATCACGGTAGTCGAAGCGGTCGTCCCAGTCGTAGTAGCGGTCCTCGTAGTTGCGCCCGCCGGCGATGCCGACGGCGTCATCGACCAGCAGCAGCTTGTTGTGCATGCGCTGGTTGAAGCGCAGGAAGCAGCACAGGATGCCGGCGGCGAACTCGAGCGGCGGCGTGCTGGCCTTGTGGAACGTCGGGTTGTAGACGCGCAGCTCGAAGTTGACGTGCGCGCGCGCCAATGCCGCGTAAAGTTGCGGATCGTCGAGCGAGAACAGCTGGTCGACGATCACGCGCACCTTGACGCCGCGCCGCGCCGCCTTGACCAGTTCGTCGAGCACGAGATAGCCGGCGTCGTCTTCGGCGAAGATGAACGTCTGCAGGTCGATCGTGTGCTGCGCGCTGCGGATCAGGTGCAGGCGCAGCAGCAGCGAATCGGCGCCGCCTTCGAGCAGGTTGACGTAGTGGTGCGGCGCCGCCGGCGTCGACTCGGCGAAGGCCTGTTGCGCGAGCGCACGGTACGGCGACGGCAGCGCGCAGCCTTCCGCTGCGGTGCAGTCCAGGGCCGAAGCCTGCGCGGCCGCTGCCGTTGCCGCCGCGCGCCGCGCGCGCAGCGGGTCGACCGCGCAGCCCTGCAGTACGGCGACAATCAGCAACACGACTGCGGCCCGCCGGGCGGCCGCGCGGGCCGCAAGGCGCCAGCTCACTGCGTCTGCCCGGGAAGGGCCTTGGCCAGGTAGATCGAAAACCCCAGCTCGACCTTGTCCGACAGCGTGCCGCGCCGCGACTTCATGCCGAAGTCACTGCGGTGGATGATGCCGTTCGCCTGGACCGGGCAGTCGGCGGCGATCGCCTGCGGGCACGCGCTGGGCGCCAGCGCGAAGGTCTCGTGACGCTGGATGCCGCGCAGGGTCAGGGTTCCGGAAATCGGACCACCGTCGCGCAGCCGTTGCAGCGAAACCGGTTCGGAAACGAACCGGATCTGCGGATGAGCGCGCGCGTCGAAGAATTCGTCCGATTTCGCCCATTCCTCGTAGGTAGGGCTGCGCATGGTCAATGTATCGACATCGATGCGCGCATCGGCGATGACGGTACCGTGCGTCCGGTCGATCGTGACGGTGCCGTGCACCTTGCCGAAGCGTCCGTGCACGCCGACCAGCCACAGCACCTTGACCTCGAAATCGCCGCGCGAGCGATCGGCATCGAGCTCCTGCGTCGACAGCGGTACTTCCTCGGCCGCGATGCGACAGGCGCCGACGCACAGCGCCAGGCAGCCGACCAGGCGGACGAGCTTCGGCACAGTCCCGGGGCGCGCGCGTGACGGATTGGGCAGTCCGGGTGTCACGGCGCAACAGCAGGTTCAGGGTGACCAGAAGGCTTCCAGGCGGCCGGCTCCCGGTTCGGCCGTGCCGTCGATCTCGAACCAGGCGATGCCGGCCGGCGGCACGCCGCGGAAGTCGCCGGACTGGCCGGTGGCCAGCAGCGCAACCAGCGTTTCGAAGCCGGGGTTGTGACCGACCAGCAGCAGGCGTGCCGCGTCGACGTGATCGTCGATCAGCGCGATCAGTTCGCCGGCGGATGCCTCGTAGATGCGCGGCTCGCTGGTCGCCGCAACATCGCCGAGCGCATGCTGCAGTGTCTGGCGCGCGCGCAACGCCGGCGAACACAGCACCAGCGCCGGCAGCACGGTCTGCCCGCGCAGCCAGCGGCCGGCCGCCTTGGCCTCGTCGATGCCGCGCGCACTCAGCGGACGGTCCGCATCGCCCTGGCCCGGGTTGGGGCCTTCGGCGTGCGCGTGGCGCAACAGAATGACTTCGCGTTTCATGAATTCCTCGTTGCGCCGCGGGTTTCAGCCGACCTTCTTCAGCCAGCGGATCAGTTTCTCCCAGTCTTCCTGGTGCGAACGGATCACCTCGGAGTTGTAGTCGAAAATGCTCTTGCCCAGGCCCGTCATCAGCACGTAACCCTGCGTGTCGCGCAACTGCGCGACCAGCGGAAACGGCAGGCGCCGGATTTCCTCGATGGCCTGCTGCGCCGCCGTCGTCCACGGCTTGAGCCGGTTGGCGACCAGGCCGACGGCAACCTTGCCGCGCTTGATCTTCGGCAGCGCCGCCACCTCGGCGAGGAACGTCTCGCTGGCTTCCAGGTCGATGCGCGAAGGCAGCACCGGGATCACCAGCGCATGCACGTCGTCGAGCAGGTCGGACAGTTCGCTGGCGCGGATGCCGGCGGGCGCATCGACCACGACGCGTTGCGTGTCCGGCGGGATGCGCGCCGACCAGCCGCTCTTCACGCCGGAGATCGGCAACACCGGCGCGGACGATCCGACCCGCTTCTCCGACCAGTGCATGCTGGACGCCTGGCGATCGGTATCGACCAGCACTGTGTTCTTGCCGTCGAGCGCGTAGTACGCAGCCAGGTTGGTCGCGATCGTCGTCTTGCCGCAGCCGCCCTTCGAACTTGCCACCAGAATTCTCAGCATATGCCAATCTCCGCGTGGACACGCATGGAACCGGTCGCCCAGGTTCGCCGTGGCGCGCGGCCGCGCAGACTGCGCGGTGCCGCCGGGACCCGAGTGCAATTCGGGGCAAGCGTACATCGCCAGCGCGGAACGCGAAAGCACGCGGTTGCGCGCGCCGGCTCAATGCGCGGGAGGCGTCGCGAGCGGATCGTCCGGCCGGGCGGTCGGATTGGCCCGCGGCGGCTGCCAGTCGGCCGGCGCATCGGTCGCGATCTGGCGGCTGCGCAGCAGCGCGGTCACGGTCGTCAACTCGTCGCCGTTTTGCTGCAGCAGGTCCACGTACGCCTGCGCCAGCGCTTCGTCGCGCGGAAAGCGCGCGCTCAGTTCGAGAAACTGCTGGCGTTGCCAGAGGCTGGCACGCTGGCGCGCACGCAGCACATCGCGCGCCGTGCCGGCCGGCAGCAGACTGTCCTCGATGCCGAATCCGATCGACTGCGAGCGGAAGCTGCCGCCGTTCTCGAGCAGGTGCGCCACGGCCAGACAGTCGCCCACGAGGGCTTCGTCGGGGCTGCCTTGCGGCCGGCACAGCTCGCCCAGGCGGGCGTAATTCGGCAGGAAAGCGCCGCCGACGCTGGTCGCCAGGTTGACGCGCGCGGCGGTGGCATTGAGTCCGTGGCCGAGCACCTCGGCCGGCACCGGAAGCGTCTGCAGCGCGCGATAGACGGCCAGCACGCCGGCCGTCCAGAAGTCATCGAAACGCTTGGCCTGGGCCATGTTCGCGAGCAGGACCCGCTGCTGCTCCGGATCCTTCGTCGCGTGCAGCGTCGGCAGCCACGATGCGGCATTGTCGCCGGCCACCTGCTGCAGTCGATCGGCCGCTTCGCCGAGGCAGGGCGGGGCCTTGGTCCCGCATTCGAGAAACGTCGACACCCACCAGACCAGCGCCGTGTCGGGCCCGAAACGTTGCGCACGCTTGATCAGCGACGGCGATTTCAGCGCGACGGTCCTGCTCTTGTCCTGCGAGTCCGGATAGGCGAGCTCGGCGGCCGCGACCAGCAGGTCGGGATCGGCACGCAGCGCCAGCAGGCTCACCAGGTCGCGCCGGAATTGCTCGAAGCGCTGCTGTTCCGCCGCTGCGGGCGCGCTCGTCCCGGCCGCTTGGCCTTGTGGTTCGAGCGGCGCTGCGGTAGCGGCCGCCGCCGCACCGGGCTCGGTCGTCGGCGGAGCAGTTTCGGTGGGCGGCGTCGCTGCGGACGTTTCGGCGACCGGCGGCGATTCGGGTGCAGTTTGCGCGAGTGCCGCAACCGGCGACAAGGCCAGGACCAGGGCCAGGAATCGCTGCATCGTCGAGATTTCCTTGCGCGTCAAAGTCGCGAGTGTAGCGGCACGCGTCATTAGCGACAGCTTAATAGCCGGCTGCCTGGCCGTCCTTGCGCCCTTCGGAGGCGCCGATCCAGACGTGGTTTTTTTCGTCCCACTCGATCGCCTGATAGCCGCCGTACGGACCGTCGGCCCAGGTGACGTGGTGCCCTTTTTCCATCAGCGCGCGGATCGTCTCGTACGAAAAGCCGCTTTCGAGCTCGACCTCGCCGCCATCCCTCATCGCCAGGTTCTGGCCTTCGGGCTCGGTGTCGCCCTCGTGCTGGATGCGTGGCGCATCGCCGGCTTCCTGCAGGCCCATGCCGAAGTCGATCAGGTTCATGACGATCTGCACGTGGCCTTGCGGCTGCATGCCGCCGCCCATCACGCCGAAGCTGATCCACGGCTTGCCGTCCTTCGTGATGAAGCTCGGGATGATCGTGTGAAACGGCCGCTTGCCCGGTTCGAACGAATTGGGGTGGCCTTCCTTCAACACGAACAGCTGGCCGCGATCCTGCAGCACGAAGCCCAGGCCCGGCGGCGTCATGCCCGAGCCCATGCCGCGGTAGTTCGACTGGATCAGCGAGACCATGTTGCCCCACTGGTCGGCGGTGGTCAGGTAAATCGTGTCGCCGTGCTCGAGCGGCGCGTGGCCGGCCTCGACGCTGCGCATCGCATGGTCCATCGAGATCTTCCTGTGCTGTTCGGCGGCGTAGTCCTTCGACAGCAGCTTGTCGAGCGGCGCCTTGAAGAACGCGGGATCCGCATACAGGTGCGCGCGGTCTTCCCACGCGAGCTTCTTTGCCTCGACGAACAGGTGCACGTGCTCGGGACTGCCGAAACCGTATTTCTTCAGATCGTAGCCCTCGAGTGTGTTGAGAATCTCCAGCGCCGCCAGGCCCTGGCCGTTCGGCGGCAGTTCCCACACCTCGACGCCGCGGTAGCTCGTCGAAATCGGCTCGACCCATTCGCCCTTGTGCGCGGCCATGTCCTCGTAGGACAAAAACCCGCCATTGGCCTTGAAGTAGTCGCCGATGACGTGGGCGATCTTTCCCTTGTAGAACGCGTCGCGGCCGCCATCGGCGATCGTCTGCAGCGTATTCGCAAGATTCGGATTCTTCCAGATTTCACCTTTTTGCGGCGCGCGGCCGCCCAGCGTCATCTGTTCGGCGAAGCCGGGATATTTCGACAGCCGCGGCACCGACAGTTGCCAGTAGTGTGCGATCAGTTCGGTCACGGGAAAACCCTCGCGCGCGTAGCGGATCGCGCCGGCCAGGTCCTCCCTGACCGGCAGCTTGCCGAACCGCTCGTGCAGCGCGAACCAGCCGTCGACCGCGCCGGGCACGTTGACCGGCAACGGCCCGAGCGGCGGAATCTCCCGGATGTTGTGATCGACGAAATACTGCAGCGACAGCGATTTGGGCGACCGGCCCGAGCCGTTGTAGCCATAGAGCTTTTTCGTCTTCGCATCCCAGACCATCGCGAACAGGTCGCCGCCGACGCCGTTCGACACCGGTTCCATCAGGCCGAGCGCCGCGTTCGCGGCAATCGCCGCATCGACCGCCGTGCCGCCCTTTTTCAGCACGTCCAAGCCGATCTGCGTCGCCAGCGGCACCGAGGTTGCGACCATGCCGTGCGTGGCCAGAACCTCCGAGCGCGTCGCAAACGGCTTGCCGGTGATGCGGTCGCCGGCCTGCGCGGCGAACGTGAGCAGGCAGCAGGCGGCGGCCGCGATCGTGCGTGTCATGATGTCCCCTTGAATCGATTCGATTTCGAGCTTACACCGAACTTCATGCGGTCGACTCACGTCCAACGCCCATGTTCGATTCGCTGAAGGGCCGCGTGCGACGCTTCATGGCCGCTCCGAGCGGCACGCGCTTTCGCGCCTATCACGAGCGCCTCGCGCAGCGGCCGAGCCTGATGCGCACGCTGCTCGTCGTCGGCAGCGGCCTGATCCTGCTTGCGCTGGGTCTGGTCATGGTCGTGCTGCCGGGCCCGGGGCTGCTGGTCGCAGCGATCGGCGCAGTGCTGATCGCCGGGGAATCGCTGTGGGCGGCGCGGCTGCTCGACCGGATCGACTTGTGCGTCACCCGCGCCTACGCACGCTGGCGCCGTTGACGCGACGGATCTACGTGCCCGCGTGTTCGCGCAGATAGGTTTCGTCGGCGAGCCGGCGCTCGTCGGAGAACGGCGCACGCTTGTCGACCCAGCTGTCTGGCGGCGTCGGTGCAATATCGCCGTTGCGCCGCCTCGATGTTGTCGAAACTATTTCTTGGCCGCCAGTGCCGCGCCGACTCCCGGCAGCAGATCCGCACCGACCGGCACCGTGATGCTCGCGCCGGCGAAGTCGTCGCCGATCGGCTCGAAGCGGCCGCCGAGACACTTGTTGGCGAGGAAGTCTTCGGTCACCGCGTTGAACGACGTGTTGTTCTCCGGCCGGCGGAAGCCGTGGCCTTCGTCCGGATACAGCACATAGGTCACCGGGATGTTCTTCGCCTGCATCGCCTTGACGATCTGCTCGGACTCGTTGACGTTGACGCGCGGATCGTTCTTGCCCTGGCCGATCAGCAACGGTTTCTTGATCTGGTCGGCATAGGTCAGCGGCGAACGCTCCTTGAGCAGCGCACGGCCCTCCTCGGTATCCGGGTTGCCCATGCGCGTGTAGAACTGCGCGCGGAACGCGGTCCAGTACGGCGGGATGCTCTGCAGCAGCGTGAACAGGTTCGACGGCCCGACGATGTCGACGCCGCAGGCGAATTCGTCCGGCGTCATCGTCACGCCGGCCAGTGTCGCGTAGCCGCCGTAGCTGCCGCCCATGATCGCAACCTTGTCCTTGCTCGTGATGCCCTGCTTGATCGCCCAGTCGACCGAGTCGATCAGGTCGTCGTGCATCTTGCGGCCCCACTGCAGGTCGCCGGCATTGACGAACGCCTTGCCGAAGCCGGTCGACGCGCGATAGTTGACGCTGAGCACGGCATAGCCGCGGTTGGCGAGCCACTGGTGATACGCGTTGTAGCCGTAGCCGTCGCGGGCCCACGGGCCGCCGTGCACGAACAGCACCATCGGTACGGGATGCGCGGCCCTGCCGCTGCCGCTCGGGTCGGCTTCGGCCGGCAGCGTGTAGTAGCTGACCAGTTTCAGGCCGTCGCGCGCCGGGATCTCGACCGGATGCATGACCGCAAGCCGGGCTTGCGCCAGCGCCGGCCGCACGTCGAACCAGAATGCCGCCTTGCCGGCCGCGCGATCGTACAGATAGTACTTCGGCGAGGCGTCCGAGCGCGTCAGCACCACGACCCAGTACTTGTCGTCATCGCTCTGGCTGACGACGCTGATCTCACCGTCGCCGAGCGTCTTCAGATAATCGAAATCCTTCTGGATCGCCGGATCGAGCACGGTCCACTCGGTGCGCAGGTAATCGACCGAAACCGCGCGCGCGACGCCGGTTTTCGGATCGGCCAGGATGCCGCCGACATCGGCGCGCGCATCTTCGTGCACGACGCGGCGCTTGCCGCTGGCCCAGTCGACGGCGAACAGCGCGGCCGTGTCGCGCGCGCGGCTGTCGAGCAGGTACAGCGTCTTGCCGTCGCGCGTGAAGCCGAGCGGATTGGTCGACAGCGAATCGGCCTGCGGCACTTTTCCGTACGGCTTCCAGTTCTTGCCGTCGCGCCTGAACCATTCGCTGCTGCCGTCGTCGAGCGATTTGCTCGCCAGGCGCAGATTGAAATCATCATCGGTCGTGAAGCCGGCATAGCTGTCGTTCCTGATCAGGCGCTCGCGCTTGCCGGTGCGCAGGTCGATGCGGACCGGATCGAAATACTTCGCGTTGCGATCATTGGCGTTGACGAGCACGTCGTGCGGGTGCTTCGGCGTCAGGCCGGCCAGGTCCGCGCGCGCGTTCTTGAACGGCGTCAGGTCCGTCTGCCTGCCGCTGTCCAGGTCGACGCTGTAGATGTGGAAATTCTCGTTGCCGCCTTCGTCCTGCGGATAGAGCAGGTGCTTGCCGTCGTAGGCGAAGTTGAAGCTGCGCACGCCACGCTTGCGGTCGTGCGTGACGACCCTGGCCTGGTCCGGATGCTCGCGCGGCGCGACGAAGACGTTGAGTACGCCGTCGTCCGGTGCGACGTAGCCGAGCCAGCGGCCGTCGGGGCTGATCTCGCCGCCGGCGCGCTCCGGATTGCCGAACAGCAGCTTGCGCGGAATCAGCGCCGGCGGCGCTGCGGCCGCAGCGGCAGTGGCCGCTCCGTTCTTGCCTTCGCTCCCGGGTTTCAGTGCCGGCGCGCAGGCGGTGACCAGAAGAACGGCCAGTGCAGACAACAGCAGACGCGGATGCAACGACATGATCGGCCTCTCGGGTGCAGTGATCGCAGGACGAAGGATTCTACACGGCGTATCGACGAATGCATCGGGCGCGTCCGGCACGCGCATCGCACGTGGCAGGAAGGAATCTACTGTGCCGCCGCCGGCGGCGTGGTCAGCGCACCATCGGGCTGCATGGTCAGTGTGATCGCCCCGGGGCCCGCGGGCCCGGTTGTGACGCGGCCCGCAAGGACCACGCCACGATAGCTCGGCACGTTGCCGACCCAGCGTTCCACCATCCACGCATCGGCGGCGCGCGCCGTGCCGACGCGCAGCGGTTGTCCGGTGCGCGACAGCGCCGCGGCCAGGTCGGCGTGGAAGCGCTGTTCGATCGCGCCGACCTCACGCATGCGCAGCATGATCTGCACGCCATGCATGCAAGCTATGGAGCCGGCAATCAGCAGCACGAGACGCGCGCTGCGGGCGCAGTCGCGCCAGGCATGGGCGGCGACGCCGACAAGCGCCGCACTGGCCAGATAAGCGTAGTGATCGAAGCTGCGACCCAGCACCAGCACCGGCGCCAGCGCGATCGTGCCGAGCAGCATCCAGGCGGCCGCATGGCGCCAGCTCGTGCGCAGCAGCGCGAGCACGACCGCGCCATGACACAAGGCGGCGAAGCCGAGGCGCAGAGCGCTCTTGTCGAGGCTCGGGCCGACTTCGAACAGCGGCGGCAGCCAGGGGAACAGTGCGTATTCGGCCAGCCGCGGCGGAATGTTCGCCAGATGCCACGCATAGGCTTCGTTGCCAGCGTCGACGAGCCACAAGGCCGGCATGCGCGCGGCGACGCAGGCTATGACGACCAGCCCCGCCGGCGCGACGAACGCCACGGCGCGACGCCAGCCGTGGCGCGCGGCGGCGACGGCAAGCCACAACGGCGGCACGGCGACGGCCGCTTCCTTTGCCAGCAGCGCCAGGATGACCAGCAGCACGAGCAGCAGCGTGATGATTCGGCCGTGGCGCGCGGCATCGTGTCGCCGCAGCAGCGCGCACGCCCCGAGCAAGCCGAACAGCAGAACGAGCAAGTCGCCGAGCGTGCCGGTCCAGCCGTGCGTGTAGGCCACGTACGGCGACAGCACGAACGCAGCGCCGGCCGCAGCCGCCGTCGTCCTGCCGGCATCCAGCATGCGCAGGCACGCCGCGAGCAGCAGCCCGTTGATCGTGCCGAGCAGGACGAACAATGCGTGCATCGCGTAAGCGTGGCCAGCCAGCCAATGCGCAAGCACCAGCCACAGGTTGAATGTAAGCGGCCGATACTGAAACGCGCGCAGGTCGGTCCATGCGATCCAGGGCAGGTCGGCGAATGCGGGCACGTCGGCACGCGCCCACCACTGCAGTTCGTCGAAGCTCAGGTAACCGGGATTGAAGATCAGCGGCAGCTGCAGGAGCAGCAACAACAGCGGCAGGCGCAGCGGCGCGAGACGATCGATCGGGCGGCGTGGCGCGGGCGTTGAAATGTGCGTGCTCGACGCGGGCCGCGCGACTTACGCCAGCGCGCGCAGCAGGAACTCCGGCTCGGCCAGCGCGGCCTTGTGGATCTCGGCGTTGTAGTACTGCGTGGCGAACGGCTTGGTCGCCGCGCCGCGCTCGCGAAACGTCGACAGGTCGGCGCCCTTGCGCGCCAGCGTCGCGCTCCACCAGCCGGTCGGGTAGCACGGCTGCGGAAAGGTCAGTGTGCGCAGCGCCGCGAAGCCGGCGATCTTCATTGCGTCACGGATCGACTTCAGCAGCGGCAGGTGGCCGAGCGGCGATTCGCTCTGCTGCACGAGGATGCCGCCATGGCGCAGCGCCTTCAGGCATGAGCCGTAGAACGCCGCATTGAACAGGCCTTCGGCCGGGCCGATCGGATCGGTCGAATCGACGATGACGATGTCGAGCGACTCGGGTTCGCACTCGGCCATCCAGCGGATGCCGTCGACGAACAGCAACTGCGCGCGCGGATCGCCGTTCGATTCGCACAGTTCCGGAAAATAGCGCTCGGCCAGGCGCGTCACGCGCTCGTCGATCTCGACCTGGATCGCGCTTTCGACTTCGTCGTGCCGGAGAACCTCGCGCAACGTGCCGCAGTCGCCGCCGCCGATGATGACGACGCGCTTGGCGCGCGGATGCGTGTACAGCGCCGGGTGCGACATCATCTCGTGATAGAAGAAGTTGTCGCGCGTCGTGACCATCATGCAGCCGTCGATGACCATCAGCTTGCCCCAGTCGGTGCTGTCGTAGATCTCGATCGACTGGAACGCCGTCTGCTCGGCGTGCAGCCGTTGCCGGACCCGGAAGCCGATCGACGAGCCGGTGTAGTCGTGCCGCTCGTCGAACCAGGTCGGCTCCTGCTCCGGTTTGACTGGGTCCGACATGATGCCGCCTGCGCTGCCGTTGGAGGGGCGCGATTGTAGCCGTTCCGCGCGCGTTAAACACGGAGCGGCCGGTGCGGATTACAATGGCGCCATCCTGTGCGGTCCCGCGGCGTTTCAGGCTTCCGATCGGCAGGTTTGCTTGCGTCAAGGCCCGCCGCTGCGACGTTTCCTTTTCGTTGTCTCTCGGAGAGCAAGCGATGACGAAGCTCTGGAACGTCGAGGCCGCACGCGGTCAATATGCAATCAATCACTGGGGCGAAGGCTACTTCGATGTCGACGCGCGCGGCCGCCTGATCGTGCGACCGCGCGGCGCCGATGGCCCGGCCGTCGCGTTGCCCGAGATCGTCGAAGCAGCCCGTGCGAAAGGTTCGCGCCTGCCACTGCTGGTGCGCTTTGCCGACATCCTGCGTCATCGCCTCGAACGCCTGCAAGGCGCATTCTCCGAGGCGATGCGCGCGTGGGACTACGCCGGCGGCTACAGCGCCGTGTATCCGGTCAAGGTCAACCAGCAGAAGGGCGTCGCCGGCGAACTCGCCGCGGTCGGCCGCTCCGGCTTCGGCCTCGAGGCCGGCTCCAAGCCCGAGCTGATGGCGGTGCTGGCACTGGCGCGGCCCGACAGCATCGTGATCTGCAACGGCTACAAGGATCGCGAGTACCTGCGCCTGGCGCTGATCGGACGCAAGCTCGGCCTGCGCGTGTTCATCGTCATTGAAAAGCCATCCGAGCTGGCGCCGGCCATCGAAGAGGCGCGCGCGCTCGGCGTCGAGCCTTTGTTCGGCGTGCGCATGCGGCTGACCAGCCTGGGCGCCGGCAAGTGGCAGAACACCGGCGGCGAGAAGTCGAAGTTCGGCCTCACGCCGCGCCAGGTGCTCACGCTGATCGATCAGCTGAAGGCCGCCAACCTGACCTCTTCGCTGCAGCTGCTGCACGTGTTCATGGGCTCGCAGATATCGAACGTGCGCGACATCGCCGCCGGCATGCGCGAGGCGACGCGCTACTTTGTGGAATTGTGCAAACTGGGAATCCCGGTCGGCTATGTGGACGTCGGCGGCGGCCTCGGCGTCGACTACGAAGGCACGCGCTCGCGTTCGGCCTGCTCGGTCAACTACGGCCTCGACCAGTACGCGTCGACCGTCGTGCAGCCGCTGGCCGAGGCGTGCGCCGAGCACGGCTTCGCCCATCCGCACGTGATCAGCGAGACCGGCCGCGCGATGGTCGCGCACCACGCCGTGCTGGTGACCAACGTCAGCGACATCGAGCGCGCGCCGGAGGGGCGCGTCCCGCCGGCCGATGCCGACGAGCCGGCCGTGCTGCGCCGGCTGCGCGAGATCCACGCCGAAATCGCGCAGCGTGCGGTCGTCGAGTTGTACCACGAGGCCCAGCATCACTGGAGCGAAGGCCACGCGCTGTTCGCGCTCGGCCGCATCACCTTGCGCGAGCGTGCGCGGCTCGACGACCTGTACTACGCGATCGTCACGGCGTTGCGGCCGCGCCTGCTGCCGGCCGAGCGCGCGCACCGCCAGGCGCTCGACGAATTGAACGAGAAACTGGTCGACAAGTACTTCGTCAACTTCTCGATCTTCGAGTCGATCCCCGATTCGTGGGCGATCGACCAGATCTTCCCGATCGTGCCGATCGACGGACTCGACCGCGCGCCGGACCGTCGCGGCGTGATCGCCGACCTGACCTGCGACTCCGACGGACGCATCGACCAGTACGTCGATGCCGAAGGCGTCGACGTGAGCCTGCCGCTGCATGCGCCGGTCGACGGCCAGCCGTACCGGCTCGGCATCTTCCTCGTCGGCGCCTACCAGGAGGCGCTCGGCGACATCCACAACCTGTTCGGCGACACCGACGCGGTCAACGTGCGCCTGACCGACGACGGCGGCTTCGGCTTTTCGCATATCCGCCGCGGCGACACGACCGATGTCATGCTCGACTATGTCGGCTACGACCTGGCGGCGTTGCGTGCATCGTATCGCGACAAGATCGCGGCGGCCGGCGTCGATGCCGTGATGGCCGAACGATTGCAGACCGCACTAGAAGCGGGCCTCACCGGGTACACGTATCTGGCGGAGAACTAGCGACAGGTCAGGCGATCGAAAAAACCGTCATCGTTTCGGCAAAAGCCGCAATCCATCCTGATCTTCGCAGGCCAATGAGGCTGGATGACCGCCCGCACGCAGATGACGGCAATTCCGATGGTGAGTCTTGATGCAGGAGTTCAGGCGTGAGTGAACTGAAAGCGGGATTCGTGGGATTGGGCGCGATGGGTTCTCCCATGGCTGGCCACCTGAAGCGTGCCGGGCTGCTCGTCGGCGTTTCCAACCGAACCGCGGCGAAGGCACGCGCGTTCGCGCAGGAGCACGCCGTCGCCGCGCCCGACTCGCTGGCCGCGCTCGCGGCACTGTGCAACGTCGTGGTGCTTTGCGTCAGCGCCGACGCCGACGTGCTCGGCGCCGTGCGCGAGATCGCCGCCGCCGCGAAACCCGGCATGATCGTGGTGGATCATTCGACCGTGTCGCCGGAAACGGCGAAGCAGGCGCACGCGCAGATGCAGGCTGCCGGCGGCGATTTCGTCGACGCCCCGGTATCGGGCGGCGTCGAGGGGGCGAAAAACGGCAAGCTCTCGGTGATGGCCGGCGGCGATGCTGCGACGCTCGAACGCGTGCGCCCGGTGCTCGACGCCTACGCGGTGCGCGTCGGCCACATGGGTCCGGTCGGCGCCGGGCAAAGCACCAAGGCGGTCAACCAGGTGCTCGTCGCCGGCATCGCGCAGGGCGTGTGCGAAGGCCTCGCGCTAGGCGAAGCGCTGGGGCTCAATCCCGACGTGCTGCTGCCGACGCTGGCCAGCGGTGCCGCCGGCTGCTGGTTTCTGGACAAGCGCGGCGCGACCATGCTGCGCAACGAGTTCGCCGGCGGCTTCAAGGCGGCGCTGCTGTACAAGGATTTGGGTATCGTGCGCGAGATCGCGCAGCGCGTCGGCACCGATCACAGCATCGTCGACAAGTCATACGCCGATCTTGCCGAGTTGATGGCGCAGGGCCGCGGCGACGAGGAACATTCCGCCGTGATCCGCCTCAAGCGCGCGCGCAAGCGCTAGTGTCCCTTGCCAGTAACGCGAAGAAATTCCGCATGGATTTCGGCGCGAGACAAGGCGCGAGGAGGAGGTGCAACGGGGCTATGGTGACGAAGAGCAACGCAGCGTCGCGGCGAAAGACGCCGGAATTATTCGACGGTACTTGCGGAACGGGACGCTAGGGCAGCGCGAACACCCAAAGGTGGGCGCTGTTATCCGGCACGTAGACGCGGCCATTGACGACGATCAGGCTTTGCCAATGGAAGCCGCCGTTGATCACGACGCTGGTCCACAGTGTCGTGCCGGTCTTCGGGTCGACGGCAATCACATTGACGCCATTGGCCGCATAGACCACGTCGTTCGCGATCACCGGCGAAGTCGTGTTGCCGCCCAGCGCTGCCGGCCATTGCGCAGACAGCGACGGCTTGCCGGCCCCGTCCACGACGAGCTTGAGCGCCGACAGGCCGTTGCCTGTGGCCACGAACGTCCAGGTCGCGCCGTCGCCGTGCGAATCCACCCAGACCGCCGGTTGCGGCTTGACCTGCCCGGCCTGCGGCACGGCGAGCGTCTGGATTTCGCTGGTCGCACAACTCGGGCCGCCGTTGCAGCTGACGAAACCCGGGCCGGCGTTGCCGCTGAGATCGTCGAGATTGAGCAGGCGCAACTTCGCGTCCTTGCCGCCCTGCATGGCCAGATGAGCGAAGTGGCTCGTGGCCGGCGCCGGCAGCAGCGCCGGCGAAGTCGAACCCAGATCCTCATCATTGCCCTGCAATGTCTGATAGTTGCCCGGCGTGTAGCTGTCGAGCGGTCCCTGGCCCCGGCCGCTGCCATCCGGATTCAATGCAAGCACGCTGTCGGCCCAGTCGAAACCGCTCGTCATCGGCTCGAATGCAGCGCGGAACAGCGTGTCCTTCGCGTCGAACAGGCCGTTGCCCGTGGCGATGAACACGCGATTCGTACCGGCGTCGTAGATTGCCCCGGGCCGCCCCCAGATGCCGCTGTTGCCGGGAAATGGATACTTGATCTGCGGGCAGGCGGTCGAACCCAGCGCGCTTGCGCTCTGGTCCTCGACCAGGTGGGTGGACAAGTTGCTGCATTGCGCATTGAACGTGGTCTGGGTGCCGCTGGCCAGGTCGATCGTCACGACATGGCCCTGGTAATCGCCGCCGTCGCCGCTGATGCCACCGTCGGTGACGACATAGAGATAGGTCGCTCCGCCCGGCACCGTCGCGATCGAAAGTCCCGCGGCGCACTTTTCGACGTCGGGTTTTTTCGTGACCAGTTGCGGCCATCCGCCCGAGACGATTTCGGTGCCGTCGCCGACCTGGTACTTGTGCACATACCCGTCGAGGCCATAGGCGTAGATGAACTGGCGGCCCGGGTCGATCGCAGGCGTCGAGGTCGTGACGGCGAGTCCCTGGATCATCGGTTGTTGCGACCAGACGGTTTCGCCGTCGTCGGCGTCGAGCGCCATCAGCTGCCCGATGATGGTCTCGACGAAGAGCAGGTCCCTGGTGCCTTCCGAGGTCGTGATGCCGCTGAGGAATACCGGGGCGCTGTCGGCAGAAGCCGCCAGGTCGATCTTGTAGCGCTTGGTCAGGCTCGCGACATTGCCCGCCCCGAGCGTCGTTTCGGCCGTGTTGTTGCCGCTGTGCGCCGGGTCGTAGCCGAACTGCAGCCAGTCCGCCGTCATGCCGGATACCGGTGCCGACATCGCCAGAATCGCCGCAAGCGTGCGCAGACGTCCGACAGGTCGCCTCATGGAATCCCCGGCCCGCTATCGCTGCCGCAAGAATACCTCAGCGCGCCGCGGCGCGCCGGAAAACGCCGTGGCGGCGGACGAACCGATGACGACGCGGGCGGAAGTAGCCGCACTGCGGCGCATTCCGCCGCCGGCATCGGATTTTTGGCAAGGCGGGAAGCGCTACGCTCTACCCTGCGCCGAGTCGCGCCATGCCGTGCCTGGAAAAAATTCGGCATCCGCGCAACGGATGCGCGGCGGTCATGGTCGATCCTCTGGCAACCATTTCGCTTTTTCGTGAACGCAGCGACGTCGTGCCGGCACTCGCGACCGCCGCGCCTGGTACGACCCGAGAACCCGGCGCGCCTTCACACAAATGCAGCAACGGCGATGTTAGGTTTGCGCCACGGGGCGGTCGAGTATTTTTGCAGGAGCAGTCATGCGCCAGAAGCCGCTGTTTGCCGCCGTCGCGATCATCGCCGGTCTTCATCAAGCCGATGTGCGTGCGACCGACTGGCTGCAGTTCGGCTATGACACCGCACACAGTGGCTTCAACCGCGCCGAGACGGGCTATTCGACCGCGGGCAACAAGATCCTCTATCACTACGCGCTTCCTGCCGGATCCGACAAGGCCGACAGCGCGCCGGTGTACCTCGGCAACGTCGCGACCGGTGCCGGCACGAAAAACGTGCTGTTCATCCTGACCAACAACGGCACGTTCATGGCGCTCGAAGCGGACTCCACGACGCTCAACGTGCTGTGGTCGCACCAGCCGACCGGCGGCGGAGCCACGACACGCGGTTTTGGGTCCGGCGCGATCGATCCGGATCTGCTACACGTCTATGCCTACGGCTTCGACGGAATGATCCACAAGTACGCGGTAGCCGATGGCGTCGAAGTCACCACGGGCGGCTGGCCCGAAGTTTCCACCTTGAAGCCGGAAGTCGAAAAGGGCGCCGCCGGGCTCAGTATTGCGACTTCCCACACCGGCGCGACGTATCTGTATTCGGTCACGGATGGCTACATCGGCGATCAGAACGACTATCAGGGGCACCTCACGGCGATCGATCTGGCGAGCGGGGCACAGAAGGTTTTCAACTCGCTTTGCAGCGACAAGACGATCCACTTCTGCAACAGCGCGTCGCCGGATTGCGTCAAGGCGACGAACGACTGCAGCTCCCGCCAAAACGGAATCTGGGGCCGGCCCGGCGCGATCTACGACGACGGCACCGATCGCCTGTTCATCACGACCGGCAACGGACCATTCAACGCCAATACCGGCGGACTCAACTGGGGCGACAGCGTGCTCGCGCTCAATCCCGATGGCAGCGGATCGGGCGGCGGCATGCCGCTCGACAGTTATACGCCGGCAACATTCAAGACCCTGCAAAACACCGATGCCGATCTTGGCTCCGAATCGATCGCGATCGTGCCGTCGCCGCCGGGAACGGCGATGAAGTACCGGCACATCGCGGTGCAGGCCGGCAAGGATGGCTGCGTGCGTCTGATCAATCTTGCCGACCTGAGCGGCCAGGGCGCACCGGCGAAGACGGGCGGTGAACTCGATGCGAAAAACCTGCCCGGAGGCAGCCATTGCGCCACAGGCAGCGACGGCCCGGAGATCAAGCCGCAGCCGGCGGTGTGGGTCAATCCGGCAGATTCATCGAGCTGGATCTACGTAACCAGCTATGGCGACGGCTCCGCGGCGTACAAGATTGCGCTGGATGGCAGCGGCAAGCCGTCGCTTGCATTGCAGTCGCAGTGGCCAGTGTCGCCCGATACATTCGCCAGCGGAACATCACCGGTTATCGCCAACGCCACGTTGTACTACATGTCCGGCAATCACCTGGTCGCGCGCGACGCGGCTACCGGCGCCGTGCTGTCGAAGGGCTCGGCCTGGGCATCGACATCGTTCTCCAGCCAGCATTGGCAGAGTCCGATCATCGTCAATGGCCGCCTGTACCTGTTCAACGATGCGTCGCCGTCGGAGCTGTGGGTGTTCCAGCTCGACGGCGCTTTCAGGAACGGATTCGACTGAGCGTTCGCAAGGCGAAGAATCCGCAGCTACTGATTCGGCGCCTGCTTCATCGGAATGGCCTTGATGCCGCTGTCGGCAAGCGTCTTCTTCGCCGTCTCGGTTTCGCTGGCGTTGGAATACGGACCGACCATCACGCGGTTGAAGGTCTTTCCGTTGACCGTGATCGACTGCACTTTCGCCACGATGCCCAGCAGTGCGAGCTTGGCTTTCGCCTCGTCGGCGGCCTTGGGATCGGCATACGATCCGGCCAGCAACACGTAACGTGCCCCGGGTTCGGCCGGCGCGGCGGTTGCGTTCGTGGCAGCGGGCGCGCTCGTCGCATTGGCGGCGTTGCCCGCCTGCGCCTGCGCAACGGCCAGCTGCTGGCGCTGCTGTTCGGCACGCGCCTTGGCCGACAGTTCGGCATCGGGGATCACGACCTCCATCTCCGGCAGCACCGAGTAGAAGTCGAACGTCTTCTTCGGCGGCGCGGGTTTCTTGCCGGCTTCGTCGGCGACCGCCTGCTCGGGTTCCTTCGGCGCGGTCGCTTCCGGATTCGGCTGCGGCAGGTTTTTCTTGCGCAGCATCGGCGCCCAGTCCTTGATCAGCACCAGCGCCGACAGCGTCAACCCGAGCAACACGCCGATACCGAGCCATACCCAGGCCGGCCAGGATTGCCTGTCGTTGCCGCGATACGCCTGCTTGCCATGCCTTGCGGCCATCACATTTTCTCCGGGGCCGACACGCCGAGCAGGTCCAGGCCGTTTGCGATCACCTGCCGCGTTGCCGTGGCAAGCGCGAGGCGCGCATCGCGCAGGCTGGCGTCGTCGACGATGAAGGCGTGTGCGTTGTACCAGTTGTGCAGCGCATAGGCCAGTTCGCGCAGGTAGGTGGCAATCAGCTGCGGCTCGAGGTTCGCCGCCGCCGCTTCGATGATCTCCGGATAGCGCGCAACCTCGATCATCATGGCGCTTTCCTGATCGGTGGCCAGCAGGCCGAGCTTTGCCAGGCCGTTGGCGCGATCCCAGGTGAGCCCGCGCTCGACCAGTGTGCGATGCACGCTGCACACGCGTGCGTGCGCGTACTGGATGTAGTAGACCGGATTGTCGTTCGACTGCGACAGCGCCAGGTCGATGTCGAACACCATCTGCGAATCGGACTTGCGCGCGATCAGGAAGTAGCGCGTCGCGTCGCGGCCGGCCGTGTCGATCAGGTCGCGCAGCGTGACGTAGCCGCCGGCACGCTTGGAGATCTTCACCTCCTCGCCGCCGCGCATCACGGTGACCATCTGGTGCAGCACGTATTCGGGCCAGTCCGGCGGAATGCCCATGTCCAGTGCCTGCAAGCCGGCGCGCACGCGCATCAGGGTCGAATGGTGGTCAGCGCCGAGCTCGGTGATTGCGCGCTGGTAACCGCGCTTCCACTTGGTCACGTGATAGGCGACGTCGGGCAGGAAATAGGTGTAGCTGCCGTCGGACTTGCGCATGACGCGATCCTTGTCGTCGCCGAAGTCCGTGGTCTTGAGCCACAGCGCGCCGTCTTTCTCGTAGGTATGGCCGTGCGCGACCAGTTCATGCGCCGTCTGGTTGACCAGGCCGTCGCTGTACAGCGACGACTCGAGGAAGAAGTTGTCGAACGGCGCTACGCCGAAGGCGCGCAGGTCTTCGTCCTGCTCGCGCCGCAGCCAGGCGACGGCGAAGCGGCGGATCGCATCGAGATCGTCGACATGACCCGTCGCGCGCACATCGTGACCGTCGGCGTGCACGCTCTGGCCGGCGACGAACGCGCGCGCGACATCCCGGATGTACTCGCCGCGGTAGCCGTCGGCCGGCCAGCGCGCGTCGTCCGGATCGATGTCGCGGCAACGCGCCTGTACCGACAACGCCAGGTTGGTGATCTGCGCGCCGGCGTCGTTGTAGTAGAACTCGCGTGCGACCGCCCAGCCGGTCGCGGTGAACAATCGGGCAAGACAGTCGCCTACTGCAGCGGCACGGCCATGGCCGACATGCAGCGGACCGGTCGGATTGGCGGACACGAACTCGATCTGCATCTTGCGCTGCGCGCCTGCGTCGCTGCGTCCGTAGTCCGCGCCGGCAACGAGCACGCGCCGGATTTCGTCGTGATACGCGCCGGCGTTGAGGAAGAAGTTGATGAAACCGGGACCGGCGATTTCGATCCGGCCGATGCCATCGGATTGCGGCAGCGCAGCGACGAGCGCCTCTGCCACCTCGCGCGGCTTGCGCCGTGCCGGCTTGGCCAGCAACAGGGCCGCATTGCAGGCGAAATCGCCGTGTTCGCGACTGCGCGTGCGCTCGATCACGAAAGCGGGGGCGGCGACGTCCGCAGGCAACAAACCTGCGGCCTGCACCTGGGCAATCGCCCGCAGGACGAGGTGGCGAAGCTGATCTTTCACGCGTGGAATCTCGACGGGGCGATCGCCATTGTAGTCAGGCGTGCCGCAAAGCAGAAGATTTGCGCTCCGCAATCGCCCGTTTGCGGCCCATTTCGTGCTGCGCTGCGTTGTGGATAACTATGTGCGTAAATCCCGGCACCGATGTCGTCCGGCGCTGCACATCGTTGCGAAAATCCTGCCTGCAGCGGGCCCCGCTGCAGTTCAAGTTATTGTTTCCACTGAAATATATTGTTGGTTGCCGCGCCGGTTCAGCGGCGCCGCATGTGCACTTTTGAGCGAATGCTGCATTGTGTATAAATCCAGCGCATAAACACTTGTCGCAGCGTAAGAATTTGGCAACACAGGCAGGCTAGAGTGAGCGCGTCGCAAGTGCTTTTTCGCACGCGGCGTGCGGGATGCGCACGGCGCGCCGGCGCAGGGAAGCGCCAGCACTTGCTCCACGGACGCAGCGGTTGTCTTGCCGCAGCGGGCGCTCAGCCCGTCGCGGCGACGAGGGCGCGAAATGCCGCCAGGACCTGGGCGCCGTCGGTCGGTGGGGTCGAGGCGAAGCGCGCGCGCAGGCGCGATGTCAGCGTCGTTAGCCGTTCGGCATTGGCGCGCTTGGCCGCGTCGAAGACCTGCCGCCCATACTCCGAATTGAAGCGGTGCAGCTCGAAGAAGTAGCGTTCCTGGCCGTCGGTGAGAAATCCCAGCATCGGGACGGCCGATGCCGCCGAAGCGACATCACGGTGACTGCGCATCTCGCGCTCCAGACACAGGCGCTCGGCGCTGGCCATGAACAGCGGAAACGCTTCGGCAACATTCGCCGTGTCCAGGTCGGCGGCAATGAATGCCAGCTCCAGCGCGTGACGGATGCGCGCATCGTCACGCCAGCCGGCGGCATGCTTGTCGAGCTTGGCGTCGAGTTTGTGCGCCAGCGCGCCGCCCGACTGCACGACCAGTTCAGCCGGGTTGTACTCCTGCGTCGCGCTCGGCGGGCGCGCATCGAACGTGCTGCCGGAGATCATCAGCTCGAGGCTGGAGAACAGTTCCGGGTTCGTCTCGGGCGTAAATCCGCAGGCGCGCAGGATGCGAAACGCTTCCTCCACGCTCGCGCGCTCGTTGCTGCCTATGCCGGCGTGGAATTCCGGCGCCTCGCGCTGGCGCAGGTCGTGCGCGGCGCCGAACAAGGACAGGCGGAACCAGTCGCGCAAGCTCAGTGTTTCGACGCCGATCGCATCCATGATGCGATCCAGGCGCGGGCCGAGGATCTCGAGGATGTGGCCTTCGTTGTGGTAGGCGTGATAGTCGTCGCCCCAGCTGCCATGGCGGAATGCCAGTCGGCAGAACGCCATCAGCATGGCGTTCTCGGCGCGCTCGATCGTTTCGGACGCGGCTTCCGACACGGCTCGCGCCAGGCGCGTGCGCCGATGTTCGAGCAGCGCGAGCACGTCGGGCCGGCGCGCCCTGACGAGCGCACGCGCGGTGCCCGGATCGGGCACGAGACTTTCGATTGGGTCAGCGGGGTATTCCCGCGGGTATGCAAAGATCACGGCCGGCGTCGCCATCCTCCCCGTCGCGGCAGTATAGCCGGGGAAGGATTGCCGTTATAACCAGCCGCGTTCGGCCAGGGAAAGGGCGTTGCCGCTGCCGATGACGAAATGGTCGAGCACGCGTACCTCGATCAGGTCGAGCGCCTGGCGCAGGTGCCGCGTGATCTCGCGGTCGGCCTGGCTGGGTTCGGCGACGCCGGACGGGTGGTTGTGGGCGAAGATCACGGCGGCGGCGTTGTGTGCCAGGCAGCGCCGCACGACTTCACGCGGATGCACGCTCGCCCCGTCGATCGAGCCGCGGAAAAGCTCCTCGCAGGCGATGACGCGATGCCGGTTGTCGAGGAACACGCAGGCGAAGACTTCATACGGAAAGGCCGCGATGCGTGCACGCAGATAGTCGGCGCAGGCGGACGGGTGGGTCAGCGCGTCGGGCCGCCGCAGGTCGCAGGCGAGATAGCGGCGGCCGAGTTCGAGCGCGGCCTGCAGCCGGCAGGCCTTGGCAGGCCCAATGCCGGGCTGCGACGACATCGTGCGGACGTCCAGCTCGAGCAAGCCCTTGAGGCCGGCATGCGCGCCGAGCAGATCGCGGCCGAGGTCGACGGCCGTGCGGCCGCGGCGGCCGGAGCCGATGAAAAGCGCCAGCAGTTCGGCATCGGAAAGCGCCCCGACGCCGCGGCCCAGCAGTTTTTCGCGCGGTCGCTCGTCTGCGGGCCAGTCGCGGATCGTCATGACGTGCTCGTACTCCCGTGTACCGTCGTGTCGCGCCAGCGCGTCGCATCGACGGCTGCGGCCAGTGTGCCCCGGCAAGCGGCGCCGCAGCAGCCGGAAACGCGGTGAATTCCGGTAAGCTATCGCCGATTCGTTCTGTCAGCAGAATTCCTACATGAGCAAGTCCGCGCTGGCCAGTTTGCGCATCCTGCTGGGCGTCTCGGGTGGCATTGCCGCCTACAAGTCGGCCGAGCTGGTCCGTCGCCTGCGCGACGCCGGGGCGGAGGTGCGCGTCGTGCTGACCGAGAATGCCGCGCGTTTCGTTTCGCCGCTGACCTTCCAGGCCCTGTCGGGCCAGCCGGTCCGCAGCGGCCTGTGGGACGAGGCGGCGGAGGCGGCGATGGGGCACATCGAGCTGGCGCGCTGGGCGCAGCGCATCGTCATCGCTCCCGCGAGCGCCGACCTGATCGCGCGGCTGGCGCACGGCTTCGCCGACGACCTGCTGACCACGCTGTGCCTGGCGAGTGCGGCCCCCCTGGCGGTCGCACCGGCGATGAACCAGCAGATGTGGGCGCACGCGGCGACGCAGGCGAACGTTGCCGCCTTGCGGCAGCGCGGTGTCGACCTGCTCGGCCCGGCCGCAGGCGACCAGGCGTGCGGCGAATTCGGACCCGGCCGCCTGCTCGAGGCCGACACGATCGTTGCCGAAATCGCCGCGCTGCATGGCCCGAAATTGCTGGCCGGCACGCGCGTTCTGGTCAGCGCCGGGCCGACCTACGAGGATATCGACCCGGTGCGCTTCATCGGCAACCGCAGCTCCGGCCGCATGGGGTTTGCCGTGGCGCGGGCGGCGGTCGAGCAGGGCGCGATCGTGCACCTGGTGGCCGGACCGGTGCACCTGCCGACGCCGCCCGGCGTCGAACGCAGCGACGTGCGCAGCGCGCGCGACATGCGCGTGGCCGTGTTGCGACAAATTCCACAAAGCGACATTTTCATATCGGCTGCGGCGGTCGGCGATTACCGGCCAGGCGAGGTCGCCGCGCACAAGCTGAAGAAACGCGGCGCGGCGCTGACCCTGACGCTCGATGAAAACCCGGACATCCTGGCCGAGATCGCCGGCCTGCCGAAGCGGCCGCTGCTGGTCGGCTTCGCCGCCGAGACCGAAAACGTCGAGGCCTATGCGCGCGCCAAGCTCAAGCGCAAGAACCTCGACCTGATCGCCGCGAACCAGGTCGGTGCCGACAAGGGCTTCGACTGCGACGACAATGCGTTGACGCTGTTCTGGGCGGACGGATCCGAAGATCTCGGCCACGCCGGCAAGACCGTGCTGGCGCGGCGGCTGATCGCGCGCATTGCGGCGTTCCACGCCGCGCGCAAGGCGAAGCCGGTGCGCCGGAGCATGAAGTGATCGAGGTCGAACTGAAGATCCTCGATCCGCGCGTCGGCCGCGAGATTCCGCTGCCGCAACCGGCGACGGCGGCTTCGGCCGGCATGGACCTGCGCGCCGTCATTGACGCTCCCTTGACGCTGCAACCGGGACAGTCGCAGCTGATTTCCACCGGCCTTGCGATCCATATCGGCGACCCGGGTTACTGCGCGGTGATCCTGCCGCGCTCGGGGCTGGGCCACAAACAGGGCATCGTGCTCGGCAATCTGGTTGGCCTGATCGATGCGGATTACCAGGGACCGTTGATGATCTCCTGCTGGAACCGCGGTAGCACGCCTTATACCATTGCTGCGGGAGACAGGATCGCGCAATTGTTGTTCCTGCCGATCGCTCACGCACAATTCCGCGTGGTCGAACAATTCGCCGCCAGTCAGCGCGGCAGCGGCGGGTTTGGCCATTCCGGACTCGCATAATCGGGATTTGAAGCATGCAATCGGCAGCGACCTCGTCATGGCAAGTGTGAAGCGACCCGGCGTCAAGATAGGCCCGCCCGGCACGCGCAAGCCGGCGGTACGCACCGGGGTGGGGCGCGTCGCCGATCTGGGCGAACGCTGGCGCGACATCCTCGGCGCGCTCGGTCTGCTGCTGCTCGCCGCGTTTTTCGCGTGGCAGGCATGGGTGATTTTCGACCGCGGCCGCGTCACCGGGAGGATCGACCAGGTCACCAAATGGGAAGTGCACGAGCTGGGCGAACAGGTTTCGACCATCCGCCAGCGCGTGCAGCAGGCGGTCAACAGCGCCACCGTCACTGCGGCGCTGATCGCGCCGGGCGATGATGCGCGACGCAATGCCGCGGTCGTATTGAAGCAATGGCTGCCGGAACTGGTTTCGGTGGAATTTTTCCGCGCCGACCTGAACGAGGTGCTGACCAGCAATTTTTCCAAGTTCGGTTATGCCAAGGCATCGTTGCTGATCCAGGCGCACCACACGCAGGCCGCCGCTCCGCTGCAGTCGCAAATCGGAGCGAAAGGCAAACGCGTGCTGGTTATGGCATTGCCCGCGATCCGCGACGGCCTCGCCGTGGCTTACGCCTACGTGCAGATTCCGATGGAGGCGCTGCTGGAGACGTTTCAGCGCCAGGACCTGTCCGGCGCGCGCCTGGACCTGCGCCAGGGCGATGGTCGCGGCGACGTGCTGCTCGACACCGTCGGCAGCACGCGTGTGTCCACGGCCTACGTTCCGGGCGTGCCGGTGCCGGACAGTTATTTCCGAATCGCCAGCGCGCCGGTCGAGACGCCGATACTGTTCTCCAGGCGAACCTGGGTCATGCTCCTGCTGGCGGTCCTGGCGGCGATTCCGGGAGTCTTCCTCGCCTACGCCAGCTTCGTCGGCTGGGAGCGCGCGCTCACGCTGTTGCCGGGGCGCCGGCGCCGCGCGGCGGCCGCCTTCGATGCCGACGATGCCGACGAACCGGCGCGACCTGCTCCGGCCGGCGGTGCAGGCGGCAAGGCCGCGGCGGCGGCAGTCGCCGGCGGCGACCCGGCTGCCGACGCCGGCGATCGCGCACAGGTCGAGCGCAACATCTTCCGGGCCTACGACATCCGCGGCATCGTCGGCAAGACCCTGACGCGCGGCGTCGCGCGCCTGATCGGCCGAGCGATCGGCAGCGAAGCACAGCAGCGCGGACTGAAGGAAATCGTCGTCGCGCGCGACGGGCGCCTGTCCGGGCCCGACCTTATGGCATCGTTGATCGAAGGGTTGCGCAGCACCGGTTGCGACGTCATCGACATCGGCGCGGCGCCGACCCCACTGCTGTATTTCGCCACGTTCCACCTCAACACCGGTTCCGGCGTGATGGTGACCGGCAGCCACAACCCGCCCGACTACAACGGCTTCAAGATCGTGCTCGGCGGGGAAACACTGGCCGAAGACGCGATCCAGAACCTCTACGCGCGCATCAGCGAGAGCAATTTCGTGGCCGGCACCGGCGGCTTGCAGAGCATGAACCTGCAGCACGACTACCTCGACCGCATCAGCAACGACGTCCAGGTCGAGCGCCGGCTCAAGGTCGTCGTTGATTGCGGCAACGGCATCGCCGGCGCAACGGCACCGGCGGTGCTCGAGGCGATCGGCTGCGAGGTGGTGCCGCTGTTCTGCGAAGTCGACGGCCGCTTCCCGAACCACCATCCGGATCCGTCCGACCCGCACAACCTGCAGGACCTGGCGCTGACCGTGAAACAGATCAAGGCCGATGTCGGCATCGCGTTCGATGGCGATGGCGATCGGCTCGGCGTCGTCACGACCGATGGCGAATCGGTCTACGCCGATCGCCTGCTGATGCTGTTTTCACGCGACGTGCTCTCGCGCAACCCCGGCGCGACGATCATCTACGACGTCAAGTGCACCGGCAAGCTGCAACCGATGATCCTCGAAGCCGGCGGCAGCCCGATCATGTGGCGCACCGGGCATTCCCTGATCAAGGCGAAGATGCGCGAGACGAACGCCGAGCTGGCCGGCGAAATGAGCGGGCATTTCTTCTTCAAGGAACGCTGGTACGGCTTCGACGACGCCATCTACGCCGCGGCGCGGCTCCTCGAAATCCTTGCGGCGGACCTGGCAGGGCGCACGCCGACCGAGGTTTTCGCCAGCCTCCCCAAAGGCGTCAGCACGCCCGAATTGAAGATTCCGATGGAGGAAGGCGAACACTACCGCTTCGTGCAGGCCTTTCAGCAGAAGGCGAAATTCGAGGGCGCGCGGATCACGACGATCGACGGCATGCGCGCCGACTGGCCGGATGGCTGGGGCCTGGTGCGTGCGTCGAACACGACGCCGGTGCTGGTGCTGCGCTTCGACGCCGACAACGAAAAGGCGCTGCACCGCATCCAGACGGTGTTTCGCGGCCAGCTGCTGCAGCTCAATCCGAAACTGCAATTGCCGTTCTAGCAGCCTGCAGCGTTTGCCGTGACGCGGATGCGGTCGCGGGCGGGTTCAGCAGGCATTACCGCCGGCAGGCCGTGCCGGCGTCATGGCTGCGTCTCGCGGGCATGCTCCTTCGCCTCGCGGTAGTGCGCCAGATCGATGTCGAATTTCCTGGCCGCTTCGACTTTCTCGTTCTGCCGCCGCCCGATGTAGGCGCGCAACGCGTCGACACTCTTGCGCAGTGATTCGATCTGCTTCTTCTGGATCTCCGGCACCGGCTTGTTGTCGTGATCGAAACTCGCGGCGCTGGCCAGCGCGTCGCTGAGGCCGCGCTCCTGCACGCCGAGGCTGTTGGTCGCGGCACGGATGTTCTGATCGATGCTGTCGATCTGCGCCTGGCGCGCGCTGACGAGGTCTTTTTCGCTCGGGTAGGCGGCCAGCATGCGCCGGTCGGTAATAGCCTGCTGATCCGCCTCGCGCTTGGCCGCCGCCGCCGCCTGGGCTGCAGCCTCCTCGGCGAACAATTCTTCGGGCGTGCGCTGGCGCTCGACGTGCTTGACCACCACGCCCTTGGCGTTGAGGATGTCATAGCCGAACTGCAGCGCTTCGGGCGTCAGCATATCGGTGTAGTGCGGGATGCCCGCGGCATCTTTCCAGCGAAAGTGCGAACGCGCAGACGAGGGTGCGGCCGCCAGCGCATCCGGCACGAACGCCAGCAGCAGCACGAACGCAATCGCAGTAGTCCAACGCATGACCAAACCCCATCCAGTCGGATCGCCAGTATAGCCGGGACCACCGCGGGCGGCGCGTTACGCAGCCCGCCGGCGGGACTTACGCCGCGCCCACGCCGTATGCGCGGCGATAGGCCAGCAGCGCCTCACGCGTCGCATGCAGTTCGGCGCGCTCACGCGAAAATGTGAGCAAATCGTCAAGGCGCGCGATGGCGATGACCCGGATCCCGAATTCCTTTTCGACCTCGAGCGCGGCGGAAAGCGCGCCGTTGCCACGCTCCTGCCGATCCAGGGCAATCAGTACGCCGGCGCACGTCGCGCCACCGGCGCGGATCAGGCCGATCGATTCGCGGATCGCCGTTCCCGCCGTGATGACGTCATCGACGATCAGCACGCGCCCGCCGAGCGGCGCACCGATCAGGACGCCGCCCTCGCCATGGCTCTTGGCTTCCTTGCGATTGTAGGCGACCGGTACGTCGCGGCCGTGCTGCCCGGCCAGGGACATGGCCGTCGCGGCCGCCAGCGCGATACCCTTGTAGGCCGGCCCGAACAGCATGTCGAAAGGCACGTTCGACTCGACTGCCGCGCGTGCGTACGCCCGGCCCAGCGTGAGCAGCGCCGCGCCCGAGTCGAACAGGCCGGCATTGAAGAAGTACGGACTGATCCGACCGGACTTGAGCGTGAATTGGCCGAAGCGCAAGGCGTTGCGCGCAATGGCCAGTTCGATGAAGTCGCGCTGGTAGTCCTGCATGTGAGCGCTGCGGGCTGAGGGCTGAGGGCTGAGGGCTGAGGGCTGAGGGCTAGGTTGCCGAATCGCGGTGCCGTGTGCAATCCCGGCTTTCACGGATACGCAAGGCCACGGCAAATCGGCTAGGCTCTCAGCTCTCAGCTCTCAGCCCTCAGCTTCCAATGCGCATCATCAGCTTCAACGCGAATGGCGTTCGCTCCGCCGCCAACAAGGGATTCTTCGACTGGCTGAAGCAGCAGAGCGCCGACGTCGTCTGCCTGCAGGAGACCAAGGCGCAGGAAGACCAGCTGGTCGATCCGATGTTTCGTCCCGACGGGCATCACTGCTTCTACCGCGACGCAACGACGAAGAAGGGTTACAGCGGCGTGGCCATCTACGCGCGGCGCGAACCCGACGAAGTGCGCACGGCGCTCGGCTGGCCCGCGTTCGACGACGAAGGACGCTACATCGAAGCGCGTTTCGGCAACCTCAGCGTGGTCTCGCTGTACGTGCCGTCGGGCTCGTCCGGGGAAGAGCGCCAGCAGTTCAAGTTCGCGGCGATGAAACGACTCAAGCCGATCTTCGACAAGTGGCTCGGCAGCGGGCGCGACTACGTGCTGTGCGGCGACTGGAACATCGTGCGATCACGCAACGACATCAGGAACTGGACTTCCAACCAGAAGAACTCCGGCTGCCTGCCGATCGAACGGGCCTGGCTCAACGGCATGATCGCCGACGCGTTCGGCGACGAAACGCCGGCACCCAAGCACGGCTGGGTCGACACCTTCCGCGTTGTAAAACCCGAGGCTGTCGAGTACAGCTGGTGGTCCAACCGCGGCGCCGCGCGTGCGAACAACGTCGGTTGGCGCATCGACTACCAGATCGCGACCCCATCGTTGCAGGGGGCAATCACGACTTGTGCGATCGCGCCTTCGCCACGATTTTCCGATCACGCACCGTACACCGTGGACTACGACATCGATGCGGCCTAGCCTGCCGGGCCGCCCTCCGGACGGTCGAAACGCGTGACTACGACAGTGCCGGCCGGGCGCCGCGAACGTGTCCGCACGCTGACGGCGGTGACGCTGCTCGGATTTGCCTCGGGCCTTCCGCTCGCGCTTTCCGCCTCGACGCTCGAGGCGTGGTGCGCTGTCAGCGGCGTCAGCCTCAAGACGATCGGCGTGTTGAAACTGGTCGCCTTCGCCTACGTGTTCAAGTTTCTCTGGGCGCCGCTCGTCGATCGCTATTCGATCTTTGCGTTGAGCCGTCGTCGCGGCTGGATGCTGGCCATGCAGGCAGCGATCGTCGCGACCTTGATCGTGATTGCCGGGCTGTCGCCGGCCACATCGCTGCTCGGCATCGCACTGCTTGCGATGTTGCTGGCGGCTTTCTCCGCAACCCAGGATATTGCTGTGGATGCCTATCGGGCGGATCAGCTGTTGCCGCGCGATCGCGGGCTGGGCGCGGCCTTCGGCGTAGCCGGCTACCGCGCTGCGATGATCGTTTCCGGAGGCCTGGCATTGCCGCTGGCGGCGGCGCTGGGTTTCAGGAGCGTCTATCTGATCATGGCGGCGCTGATGGGCATCGGCATGATCGGCGTGGCGCTCGCGCCGGAGCGCGTCGACGCAACCTCTGCGGCGGACCTCCGCAGCACGTACGCGCGTGCCTTGCGCGAGCTGTTGGGCCGTGTCCATGCATTGCGCTGGCTGGCGCTCATAGCCCTGTACAAGCTCGGCAACGCATTCGCGCTGAGTCTTTCCACGACCTTCCTCCTGCGCGGGGCCGGCTATGCCCTGGATGAAGTCGGCTGGGTCAACAAGGTGTTCGGGCTGGCAGCGACGCTGGTTGGCGCATTCGCCGCAGGACTCCTGCTCGAGCGCTGGCCATTGTGGCGTGCGTTGCTGGTCTTCGGGATTTTGCAGGGCATGGGAGCCGCCGGATTCCTGGCGATTGCACTGGGTTGGCACGGCTCCGCTGCGCTGATCGTCGCGGTCGGCGCCGAGAACCTGACTTCCGGGCTGGGGACCGGCGCCTTCGTCGCGTTGCTGATGGCGCTGTGTGATCGACGCTTCAGCGCCACGCAATATGCCGTATTCAGTGCGCTGGATTCGGCCGGGCGCATCTTCATCGGCCCGCTCGCCGGGGTCGTTGCGGCGGATCATGGCTGGGTCGCCTATTTCGTCATCAGCCTGCTTTGCGCAGTTCCGGGATTGTTGATCCTGCTCGGATTGCGGCCGCAATTCGCCGGCCTCGACACGGATCGCAGCAGCGCTGCCGCAGCATGAACCAGGGCGCTGAAATCCATGCCGTTTGGTGCCAGAATCCAAGCCCAGGACGCAAGCTCGAGACCTGCTGAAAACGTGCCCGACATCCTCGTACGCAACATCGAAGAGATCGTCGCCGAGCGCATCAAGATGATCGCGCGCGAGCGGCAGTGGACGATCAACGAGGTCATCCTGCACCTGCTGCACGAGGGTCTGGGCTTCGCCGCCGGCGATGAGACCTTTCGCCGCGAAATGCACGACATTGCCGTGCTGGCGGGAACCTGGGACCAGCGCGAGACCGCCGCGTTTCGCAGCGCGGTCGAAGCATTTGAAAAAGTCGAGGGTCAGCCGCTTTTCAGCGACTCGGAAGGCTCGCCGGAGAGTCCGGCGGAAAGCCCGCCGAAAAACGCGTCCGATCAGCCGCCGAAATAGATTGCGCCGAGGACGCGCGCGCCGCGCGCGCCGGTAATGCGCGCCACGTCGGCCGCGGGCCGATCGTGCACGCGCTCGTGCGCGAGCCAGGCGAACAGCATGGCTTCGACGAAGTCCGGATCGATGCCGCGACTTGCGATGCTCTGCACTGGCAGCGGTGCCAGGGCTGCGCGCAGCGAGGCCATCAGCGCTGCGTTGTGCACGCCGCCGCCGCAGACCAGGATCTCGCGTGTCCGCGCCGCGTGAGTCCGGATCGCGCCCGCGATGGTCTGCACGGTCAGGGCGAGCAACGTGGCCTGGATATCCGCCGGTGCGATCGCGGCAGCGCCGACCTGCTGCTGCAGCCAGCCGGGATGAAAGACTTCGCGGCCGGTGCTCTTCGGCGGCGGCAAGGCGAAGTATGGGTCACGCAACATCTGCGCCAGCAGCGCCTCGTCGACGCGGCCGGAAGCGGCGAATTTGCCGTCGTGGTCGAACGGCAGCCCCAGCTGACGCTCGGCCCACGCATCGAGCAGGCAACTGGCAGGCCCGGTGTCGAAGCCGACGATCGCGTCTGCCGGATCGCCGGTCAGCACGGTGATATTGGCGATGCCGCCGAGGTTGAGGATGACCTGCGGCGTGTCCTTGCCGAGCATCGCGGCGTGGAACGCCGGCGCCAGCGGCGCACCCTGGCCGCCGGCGGCCATGTCGCGGCGCCGGAAGTCTGCGACCGTCATGATTCCGGTCAGCTCGGCAATGATGTTCGCATCGCCCAACTGCAGCGTGTAGGGTGTTGCACCGGCGGGCCGGTGACGCACGGTCTGGCCGTGCGATCCGAGCGCGCCGATGGCGTCCGCGGTGATGCCATTGCGTTCGAGCAGTGCATGCGCCGCTTCGGCGAATACACGCGCGATTTCGACATCGAGCGCGCCGAGTTCGTCGAGTGCAATCCGGCCGTCGCCCTGGGCAAGGTCGAGGATACGCCGGCGCAGCGCCGCAGGGTATGGATGCGTCAGCGCGGCGCGCAGGCGCAGTACCGGCTCGAAGCTTGCCAGCGCGACGTCGATGCCGTCGGCACTGGTGCCGGAAATCAGGCCGAGATAAAGCGCTTCCGCGGCGCCCACTATTTGGCGAAGGCGAGCTGCGTGGCTTCGAGCGATTTCAATTTCGCCAGCTGCGGCTGGGTCTGGGTGCGGAAGCGCGCCAGCTCGACCTGCGGCAGCGGTTCGGGCTTCGGCAGTGTCACAGTCAGTGGATCGCGGTGCACGCCGTCGATACGGAATTCGTAATGCAGGTGCGGACCGGTCGCAAGGCCGGTCATGCCGACATAGCCGATGGTCTGCCCCTGGCTCACGTGCTGGCCGTCGCGGATGCCGGCGAAACGCGACATGTGGCCGTACAGCGTGCTGAAGTGGCCGCCGTGCTGCAGGATCACGACATTGCCGTAGCCGTTCTGCCAGCCGCGGAACGTGATCTTGCCGTCGCCGGCTGCGCGCACCGGCGTGCCGCTCGGCGCGGCGTAGTCGACTCCACGATGCGCGCGCATCGTGCCGAGGATCGGATGCATGCGTCCGGCCGTGAACGTCGAAGAGATGCGCGTGAACTCGACCGGCGTACGCAGGAACGACTTGCGCAGCGGTCGGCCGTCCTCGCTGTAGAACATCGTGTTGCCGCCCGCATCGGTGTAGCGGAATGCACTGAAGCGCCGGCCGCGGTTGACGAACGTCGCGGCGATGATGTCGCCGTCGCGCAGTCGCTCGCCTTCGCGGTAGAGGTCGTCGTAGATCACCGTGAAGCTGTCGCCGATGCGCAGGTCCTGGGCGAAGTCGATGTCGTAGCCGAACGCGTTGGCAAGCTTGATCACCATCGCATCGCTCATGCCGGCCTGTGCGCCGGCATCGAACAGCGAACTCTGCACCACGCCGTGGGTGACATGCGTACGGCGCTCGACCAGACGATCGATGGTGCGCTGGTGCACGCCGTCGCGGTCGAAGGCGACGATGACCCGCGTGTGCTCGTCGCGATCGAAGCGCAGGCCGGCGACCGCACCATCCGCATCGCGCCGGAACGCAAATTCGTCGCCGGGATGGATGTTGCGCAGGGCGCTGGCGTTGGCGCTGTCGCCCAACAACTGGGCGAGCACGGCCGGATTGACGCCGTTCTTCTGGAAAATGTCGCCGACGGTTTGACCGGGGCGCACCGACACGATCGTCCAGTTGCTGCTCAGATCGTCGGTCGGAGCGATGCCAGCGTTATCGTCGTTGTCGACCCCGCTGTCCAGCACCGGCAGCGGCAATTCCAGGGTCGTGATCGCGGTGTCGGGCTGATGCGTCGCGCTGGCGCCGCTCGGCACGCTGCTGCCGACGACGACGACCGCGGCACAGATCAGGCCTGCAGCGAGCCAGTGCTTGTGGCGCCACGACAGCGGCGCCCGGGCGGCGCGCTGCAGGTGGCGCCCGGCGAGGCGTGTATAGATATATAAATTGCGATTTTGTACGCCGCGCCACGCCTGGATTTGCCGCACGACGCGGGTGACCGGAATGGCTGAAAAAAGATTTCTGGTCACGAAAGAATTCCCGACAAATCGCGGCGTACCATATCGGCTCCCTCCGGGGCCGTCAACGCAGTCTGCAGCAAGATTTGCGGCAGGTCCGCGATTAACGAATAATTAACCGCGAGTCCCGGCGGCACCGAACATTCCGAGCGGGGAATTGGAATTCCGGCCGCCGCGGATCTTTTCACTTGAGGCAAGCATGAACGACATCAACGCGGCGCTGGACCAGATCGGTCGCGGCACCGAGGAAATCATCAAGCGCGAGGATCTGGCGGCACGCCTCAAGCTCGGCCGCCCGCTACGCGTCAAGGCCGGCTTCGATCCGACCGCGCCGGATCTGCATCTGGGCCACACGGTGCTGCTCAACAAGATGCGGCAGTTCCAGGATCTCGGCCACCAGGCCATCTTCCTGATCGGCGACTTCACCGGCATGATCGGCGACCCGAGCGGCAAGAACGTCACGCGCAAGCCGCTGACGCGCGAGGACGTGCTGGCCAACGCGGAGACTTATGCTGCGCAGGTCTATAAGGTGCTCGATCGCGAACGCACCGAACTGCGCTTCAACTCGGAATGGTTCGGCGCAATGAGCGCCGCCGACATGATCAAGCTTGCGGCCAGGCACACTGTCGCACGCATGCTCGAGCGTGACGATTTCGACAAGCGCTACAGGAGCGGACAGCCGATCGCGATCCACGAGTTCCTCTACCCGCTGGTGCAGGGCTACGACTCCGTCGCATTGAAAGCCGATGTCGAACTCGGCGGCACCGACCAGAAGTTCAACCTGCTGGTCGGCAGGCAGTTGCAGGAAGACGTCGGCCAGCCGCCGCAGATCGTGCTGACGATGCCGCTGCTCGAGGGCACCGACGGTGTCAACAAGATGTCCAAGTCGCTGGGCAACTACATCGGCATCAACGAGCCGGCCAACGAGATCTTCGGCAAGGTCATGCGCCTGTCCGACGACCTGATGTGGCGTTACTACGAGCTGCTGTCGTTCGAAAAGTCGCTGGACGACCTGAAGCAGATGCGCGCCGCGGTGGCGGCCGGCAGGAATCCGCGTGACTATAAGATGGAACTGGCGGCGGAATTGACCGGCCGCTTCCATGGCGCAGCGGCGGCCCGCGGTGCGATCGCGCACTGGAACGAGGTCGTGCAGGGCGGCGGCGTACCGCAGGATCTTCCGGTCGTCGATGTCGCCGTGCCGGCCGTCGGAATCCGCATCGGCGCGCTGTTGAAGTCGGCCGGCCTGGCGCCCAGTACGTCAGAGGCGATGCGCAAGCTCGGCGAGCGGGCCGTTCGCGTCGATGGCGCGGTGGTCGAGGATCGCGAATTGACCCTGCAGGCCGGCGGTGAACACCTGCTTCAACTCGGCAAGCGTGGTTATGCGCGCGTGCGCCTGACGGCAGCCTAGCCGAACCCCGGATGGATTTGTATTGCAGGTCGTTGACGAAGCAAAGGTGAGATGTATAATACGCGGCTCCCTCGGGCGAAA